>NZ_JANAVH010000004.1:430426-588680 GCF_024213215.1 Pseudomonas sp. SBB6
TCACCATCTGGGCATTTCGCTGAGGAACATGATGCTTCACATCGTGTTGCATCTCAACTATAACGACGGTGTCCGTCGCTGTGGTGCGCACTATACGGATGCCTCTGAGAGCTGTAAACCCCCGTTCAGAAAAAATCTTAAAAAATTCAAGTCGTTGTTCCTTATGATGGTTTTGGCAGCATTGAGGGGGCTCTGACAGGGCTGTCCAAGCCTGAAATTTCCGGTTTCAATACGCCTATGCCAAACTAACCCTTATATAGACAAGGTGAACCCCTCCTAATGGCCGATTGGCAGACCCTCGATCCCGAGGCCGCTCGTGAAGCGGAAAAATACGAAAACCCTATTCCTAGCCGTGAGCTGATCCTCCAGCGTCTGGACGAGCGCGGCTCGCCGGCAGCCCGTGAGCAGCTGGTCGAAGAGTTCGGCCTGACCACCGAAGACCAGATCGAAGCCCTGCGCCGCCGTCTGCGCGCGATGGAACGCGACGGCCAGCTGATCTATACCCGGCGCGGCACTTATGCCCCGGTAGACAAGCTCGACCTGATCCTCGGTCGCATCGCCGGCCACCGCGACGGCTTCGGTTTCCTGATTCCGGATGACGGCAGCGACGACCTGTTCCTCAGCCCCGCACAAATGCGCCTGGTGTTCGATGGCGACCGCGCCCTGGCCCGGGTTTCCGGCCTGGACCGTCGTGGCCGCCGCGAAGGCGTGGTGGTCGAAGTGATCTCCCGTGCCCACGAAAGCATCGTTGGCCGCTACTTCGAAGAAGGCGGTATCGGCTTTGTCACCCCCGACAACCCCAAGGTCCAGCAGGAAGTGCTGATCACCCCGGGGCGCAACGGTGGTGCCAAGATCGGTCAGTTCGTCGAGGTCAAGATCACCCACTGGCCGACCCCGCGCTTCCAGCCTCAGGGCGATATCACCGAAGTGATCGGCAACTACATGGCCCCGGGCATGGAAATCGACGTTGCCCTGCGCAGCTACGATATTCCGCATGTCTGGCCAGAAGCCGTGATCAAGGAAGCGCGCAAGCTCAAGCCGGAAGTCGAAGAGAAAGACAAAGAACACCGCGTCGACCTGCGCCATCTGCCGTTCGTCACCATCGACGGCGAAGATGCCCGCGACTTCGACGATGCGGTGTACTGCGAGAGCCTGGGCAAGTTGCGCCTGTTCTCCGGTGGCTGGCGCCTGTACGTGGCGATCGCCGACGTCTCCAGCTACGTGCGCCTGGGTTCTGCCCTGGATGCCGAAGCCCAGGTGCGCGGCAACTCGGTGTATTTCCCCGAGCGCGTGGTGCCGATGCTGCCCGAAGAGCTGTCCAACGGCCTGTGCTCGCTGAACCCGCACGTCGACCGCTTGGCGATGGTCTGTGAAATGACCATCAACAAGTCCGGGCAGATGGTCGATTACCAATTCTACGAAGCGGTGATCCACTCTCATGCGCGCCTGACCTACAACAAGGTCAGCAGCATGCTCGAACACGCCCGTACCCGCGAAGGCAAGGCCCTGCGCGAGCAGTACAGCAACGTGGTGCCGGACCTCAAGCAGCTCTATGCGCTGTACAAGGTGCTGCTGGCGGCCCGTCATACCCGTGGTGCGATCGACTTCGAAACCCAGGAAACCCGGATCATCTTCGGGGCCGAGCGCAAGATCGCCGAAATTCGCCCGACCGTGCGCAACGACGCCCACAAGCTGATCGAGGAGTGCATGCTGGCGGCCAACGTGGCCACCGCCGAGTTCCTCAAGAAGCACGAAATCCCTGCGCTGTACCGTGTTCACGACGGTCCGCCGCCGGAGCGCCTGGAAAAACTGCGCGCCTTCCTGGGCGAGCTGGGCCTGTCCCTGCACAAGGGCAAGGAGGGGCCGTCGCCCAAGGATTACCAGGCACTGCTGGCGAGCATCGCCGACCGCCCGGATTTCCACCTGATCCAGACCGTGATGCTGCGCTCCCTGAGCCAGGCGGTGTACAGCGCCGACAACAACGGCCACTTCGGTCTGAATTACGAGGCGTACACCCACTTCACCTCGCCGATCCGTCGCTACCCGGACCTGCTGACCCACCGGGCCATCCGCAGCGTGATCCGTTCGCGCCAGGAAACCCCGCACGTCAAGCGTGCCGGTGCGATGAGCATTCCCAAGGCGCGTATCTACCCGTACGACGAGGCGACCCTGGAGCAGCTCGGCGAGCAGTGCTCGATGAGCGAGCGGCGTGCCGACGAGGCCACCCGCGACGTGGTCAACTGGCTCAAGTGCGAGTACATGAAAGACCGCGTCGGCGAGAGCTTCCCGGGTGTGATCACCGCGGTGACCGGCTTTGGCCTGTTCGTCGAGCTGACCGACATCTACGTCGAAGGCATGGTGCACGTCAGCGCGTTGCCGGGTGATTACTACCACTTCGACCCTGTGCATCACCGGCTGGCCGGTGAACGTACCGGGCGCAACTTCCGCCTGGGTGACACCGTCGAAGTGCGGGTGATGCGCGTCGATCTCGAGCAGCGCAAGATCGACTTCGAGATGGCCGAGAACACCCTCAAGGCGCCGATTGGCCGCAAGCAGCGTGGCGAAGGCGTGCGTCCACAAGACGGCAAGCCGGTACCGGTGCTCGACAAGGCTGAAGTGACCAAGGCGGCAGAGCCTGCGCGCCGGAGCAAGAAGAACGAAACCGCCGAAGCCTATTTCCCTGCCCATGCCGCGGCGAAAAACGCCGAAGTGCGCAAGAGCCGGGAGATGAAGAAGGCCTTGATGTCCGATGCCAAGCACGCAGGCAGCAAGCCGGCGTCCAAGTCGGGCAAGTCGGAAAAACCGAGCAAGCACCGTAAAGGGCCGCCCAAAGCCGGCTCTGCGTCACGTAAACCCAAGGCCAAGTCATGAGTCAGTTGGAAAAGATCTACGGCGTGCATGCCGTGGAAGCGCTGTTGCGTCATCACCCCAAGCGGGTCAAGCAGATCTGGTTGTCCGAGGGGCGCAGCGAGCCGCGCCTGCAGCCGCTGCTTGAGCTCGCTGCGCAGAACCGCGTGGCGGTCGGCCAGGCCGAGCGCCGCGAGATGGATGCCTGGGTTGAAGGCGTGCACCAGGGGGTGGTGGCTGAAGTCAGCCCGAGCCAGGTCTGGGGCGAGGCGATGCTCGAAGAGCTGCTCGACCGTACTGAAGGCGCACCGCTGATCCTGGTGCTCGACGGCGTCACCGACCCGCACAACCTCGGCGCGTGCCTGCGCACCGCCGATGCTGCCGGTGCCCTGGCGGTGGTGGTGCCCAAGGACAAGTCGGCGACCCTGACCCCTGCAGTGCGTAAAGTGGCCTGCGGTGCGGCCGAAGTCATCCCCCTGGTGGCGGTCACCAACCTGGCGCGGACCCTGGAGAAACTCCAGCAGCGTGGCCTGTGGGTGGTGGGCACGGCGGGCGAGGCCGAGCAGGAGCTGTATCAACAGGACCTGACTGGCCCGACCATCCTGATCATGGGCGCCGAAGGCAAGGGCATGCGCCGCTTGACCCGCGAGCACTGTGATTTTCTGGTCAAGCTGCCGATGGCCGGTAGCGTCAGCAGCCTCAACGTATCGGTGGCGACGGGCGTGTGCCTGTTCGAGGCCGTTCGTCAGCGGCAGGCTAAAGCTAAACGCTGATCTCTGCGGGCTGCTTCGCAGCCCATCGCCGGCAAGGCCGGCTCCCACAGGTGTTGTGCACGTCTGTGGGAGCTGGCCTTGCCGGCGATTGCAGCACCTCGGTGCTGCTCAATAATTCACCAATTACCTTGCTTGTCCCTCGGCGCTTCTCTACAATTGCGCCCCTTGCCATGTTGGCAGGCGTTCATGCGCCTTTTCCCAGGGCAAGACATACAAGTGTCCTTCACTCCTTGTCTGACCACTCTGGTGGCAGACTACAACCCGTAAGGAGCATTCATGCGTCATTACGAAATCATCTTTCTGGTCCACCCTGACCAGAGCGAGCAAGTCGGCGGCATGGTTGAGCGTTACACCAAGCTGATCGAAGAAGACGGCGGCAAAATCCACCGTCTGGAAGACTGGGGCCGTCGTCAACTGGCCTATGCAATCAACAATGTTCACAAGGCTCACTACGTGATGCTGAACGTTGAGTGCACCGGCAAGGCCCTGGCCGAGCTGGAAGACAACTTCCGCTACAACGATGCCGTGATCCGTAACCTGGTCATCCGTCGCGACGAAGCCGTTACCGGCCAGTCCGAGATGCTCAAGGCTGAAGAGAACCGCAGTGAGCGCCGTGAGCGTCGCGACCGTCCTGAGCATGCTGACAGCGCCGATGGCGATGACAGCAACGACAGCGACAACAGCGATAACGCTGACGAGTAATCCACGGACCTTTTGAGGAGCCTATTACATGGCACGTTTCTTCCGTCGTCGTAAATTCTGCCGCTTCACTGCTGAAGACGTGAAAGAGATCGATTACAAAGATCTCAACACCCTGAAAGCTTACGTATCCGAAACCGGCAAGATCGTTCCAAGCCGTATCACCGGTACCAAAGCTCGTTATCAGCGTCAGCTGGCTACCGCTATCAAGCGCGCCCGCTTCCTGGCCCTGCTGCCCTACACCGACAGCCACGGCCGCTGAGACCGGGTCGTCGACAAGTAGCAAAGGATAAAGTGCATGCGAGCGCTAGCTGATTACATCATGCGCGGACGTGTGCAGGCCACGCTTGTCGTGGCCGGATCGGCGGCATTGCCGCTGTTGTTCTGGTTGAGTGCCGCTGCGGGATGCCTTGTGCTTCTGCGGCGCGGTTCGGACGCATTGAGCGTCCTTGGTCTGGGATTGCTGGCGACGTTGTTGAGCTGGCACTTCCTGAAGGACCCGACAGCGTTGCTGGTGCTGGTGGGGTCTTGCAGCCTTGCGTTGGTTTTGCGCGCAGGCCATTCCTGGAACCGCGTGCTGCTGGTCAGCGTGGTAGTGGGGTTGTTGTTTGCGGTGAGCCTGGGGACCTTGCTGGGTCCTTACATCGATTCACTCGCCAAAGCGTCGCAAGATGCCTTGCCGTTAGTGATGGGTAAAGCCTACGAGACTATCTCGGCGGACCAGAAGGCAATGCTCGCCTCAGTGATGGCCCCAATCTTGATCGCTTCAATAGCGATAACGCTGCAGGTCTTTAGCGTGTCATGTCTGATTCTTGGGCGTTATTGGCAGGCGTTGTTGTACAACCCAGGTGGTTTCGGTCGCGAATTTCGCGCGATTCGGTTCCCCAAGGGCGTGATGCTGGCATTGCTGGCCGTCATGTTTGTAGCACCGTTCATGGGGCTGCACGCATTGATTCTGTTGCCGCTGTGCAGTGTTGCGTTCATGTTCGCCGGGCTGGCCCTGATTCACGGGCTGGTCGCGCAGAAACGCCTGGCCAGTTTCTGGCTGGTGGGGTTATACGTCACGCTGTTGCCTTTCATGCACTTGATCGGTCCATTGCTCGTGGTTCTGGCCATTGTCGACAGCCTGATTGATTTTCGTGGTCGTTCAGCATCCAAGGATGCCGATGACGCGAACGGTGAAGGTTAAAAGTTAAGAGGTTAATACCAAATGGAACTGATCCTGCTGGAAAAAGTCGCCAACCTGGGCAACCTGGGCGACAAGGTAAATGTTAAGGCCGGTTACGGTCGTAACTTCCTGCTGCCATTCGGCAAAGCCACCGCTGCGACCGCTGCCAACCTGGCTGCGTTCGAAGAGCGTCGTGCTGAGCTGGAAAAAATCGCTGCAGAGAAAAAAGCTTCGGCCGAAACTCGCGCTGCCCAACTGGCTGAGCTGGAAGTGACCATCACTGCCACCGCCGGTGACGAAGGCAAGCTGTTCGGTTCGATCGGCACCCACGACATCGCTGACGCCCTGACCGCCTCCGGCGTTGAAGTGGCCAAGGCTGAAGTTCGTCTGCCGAACGGCACCATCCGTAACGTCGGCGAATACGACGTTGCCGTGCACCTGCACAGCGACGTTGAAGCCACCGTTCGCGTGGTTGTTGTCGCAGCCTAAGCTGTACCGATCGGCTGGCACCTTGGGTGTCAGCCGGTTAACATCGGGCACGATCCTGCTTTGCAGGTCGTGCCCTTTGTCTTTTTCATCACCCTGATTCCTGCGTGGCCATGAACGAGATAACCGCCCCCGAGCAATATGATCTGCAAACCGCTGCCCTGAAGGTGCCGCCGCATTCCATCGAGGCCGAACAGGC
Organism: Pseudomonas sp. SBB6; assembly: GCF_024213215.1. Lineage (NCBI taxonomy): Bacteria > Pseudomonadati > Pseudomonadota > Gammaproteobacteria > Pseudomonadales > Pseudomonadaceae > Pseudomonas > Pseudomonas sp. SBB6. The sequence goes on from NZ_JANAVH010000004.1 coordinate 436,599, forward strand.
CGTGCTCGGTGGCTTGATGCTGGACAACAACGCCTGGGAGCGGGTGCTTGATCAAGTCTCCGATGGCGACTTCTACCGGCATGACCACCGCCTGATCTTCCGCGCCATCCACAAGCTCGCCGACCAGAACGCCCCGTTCGACGTGGTCACCCTGCACGAGCAACTGGACAAGGAAGGCCTGAGCTCGCAAATCGGCGGCCTGGGTTACCTGGGCGAGCTGGCGAAGAACACCCCGTCGGTGGCCAACATCAAGGCCTATGCGGGGATCATCCGCGAGCGGGCGACCCTGCGCCAGCTGATCAGCATCAGCAACGAGATCGCCGACAGCGCCTTCAATCCCCAAGGGCGCAATGCCGCGGAGATCCTCGATGAAGCCGAACGGCAGATCTTCCAGATCGCCGAAGCGCGGCCGAAAACCGGTGGCCCGGTGGGCGTCAACGACCTGCTGACCAAGGCCATCGACCGCATCGACACGCTGTTCAACACCGACAGCGCGATCACCGGCCTGTCCACCGGCTACACCGACCTCGACGAGAAGACCAGCGGCCTGCAGCCAGCCGACCTGATCATCGTCGCCGGCCGTCCGTCGATGGGTAAGACCACCTTCGCCATGAACCTGGTGGAAAACGCCGTACTGCGCAGCGACAAGGCGGTACTGGTGTACTCCCTGGAGATGCCAGGCGAATCGCTGATCATGCGTATGCTGTCCTCGCTCGGCCGTATCGACCAGACCAAAGTGCGTTCCGGCCAGCTGGAAGACGACGACTGGCCGCGCCTGACCTCGGCGGTCAACCTGCTCAACGACCGCAAGCTGTTCATCGACGATACCGCCGGCATCAGCCCGTCGGAAATGCGCGCCCGGACCCGCCGTCTGGTGCGCGAGCACGGCGAAGTCGGCCTGATCATGATCGACTACCTGCAACTGATGCAGATCCCCGGCTCCAGCGGCGACAATCGCACCAACGAGATTTCCGAGATTTCCCGCTCGCTCAAGGCCCTGGCCAAAGAGTTCAACTGCCCGGTAGTTGCCCTGTCGCAGCTCAACCGCTCCCTCGAGCAGCGGCCGAACAAGCGCCCGGTGAACTCCGACTTGCGTGAATCCGGTGCAATCGAGCAGGACGCCGACGTGATCATGTTCGTCTACCGCGATGAGGTCTACCACCCGGAGACCGAGCACAAAGGCATTGCCGAAATCATCATCGGCAAGCAGCGGAACGGCCCGATCGGCTTTATCCGCCTGGCTTTCATCGGCAAGTACACGCGCTTCGAAAACCTCGCGCCGGGCAGTTACAACTTCGACGACGACGAGTAAGCCGCTCAGCCATCACTGGCGGCCCTGAACAGTTCGCGCGCCGCCTGAGGGCTAAAAGCGGCACGCCAGATCGGCTCATGGGCTTGCCCTTCACGCTCGGCCTGAGCCTGTGATACCGCGCCCAGGCGGCTTTGTGCCAAGGTCTTCAAGTGCGCGCCCTTGAGCTGGAACTGGTCCAGGGCGGTCGTTGTCGCATCGTAGTGAAAATGCGCCTCCCACAGCGTCGAGCGACTGCCCTGGGCGTCGCGGACCTGGTAAATGTCGAGGAAGTGCTTGTTCCGCCCTTTACCGCGTGGCGCTCGCATCAGTGTCTTGTGCACGCTCACTTGCCGGTGCTCGATCAGGTACAGCAGACGATTGATATCGAGTGTTTCCGGTGATTTGTACAGCATCAGGCGCAATGCCTCGCCATGCTGGCGCAAACGCTGGGCGGCGCCGTGCAGGCGATCGAGCAGGGATCGCTGTTCAGCCTCCGTGCTTGATGACTCAATGCCTTGTGCCAACACCTCCAGAGCCCCGGCGTGACGTTCAAGGGCCTCGACGATGTTGCTCGGGTTTTGTTTTTTCTCGGCATCCTGACGCGCGCTGTCCAGTTGCTGCTCGACGTTGCCCAGTAACGTATTGGCCTGGGACAGTTGCGTTGCCAACGACGCCGCGCCGCCAACCTGGCGTTCAGTGGCAAGCGGCTGCCAGTAGCCGGCCACCGGGTTGACATAGCGTTGCACCCGGGGCCCGGAAACGATGCCAGGGTTGATGATATCGACCACCTCCCGACCCTGCTCGTCGGTGTGTGCTTCCCCCACCTTAAATGCCGTAGCGCCCTGCTGCCTGACTTTGATCACCCGCTTGCGTGGCCCGGCGACAGGCTGCTGCAGCGATCGGGCGGGCAGAAAATCAGTGTCCAGGGCCTGCGAATCAAGGCTCAACAGGGTATTGCTGGTCAGGTCCTGGTACATCGACTCAAGTCGCTGTTGTATCTGCTGCACCAGGCTGACCAGCGCCTGGTCAATATCGCGCAGATGGGCTTTATCCAGCATGGCAGCGGTGTCCTGCATGGATTTGAGCCCTTGCTGGTGGTTGTCGAATTGGCGTTGCAGGTCATCGAGCAGTGACAGCTGATAGTGTTCCGGGAGGCTGTCCAGGTCGGTGTAGGTGCTCAGGGCGTCGTGCAGTTGCACCAGGCGCAGCGCCGCCTCGGTATTGAGCTGGATCAGGGCTTGCGGGTCCGGGGTGTCGCTGATAACCAGCAAGTCCATCTTGAACAGGATCACCGCCGCTTGGTGCATCAGCGCAGTCGCGGGGAAATGCTCCTTGGCCCGAGCGAGATAGGCGTCGGTGCGAGCGCCGGGAAAGCTGTTGGTGAGGGCCTTGATATAGGCCGCGTGCTTGTCGAGGAAGGGACGCTTTTCTTCCAGGTGCTGGAGGATGCGCCGGTGTTGCAGGCGATAGCGGCCATGCTCGCCCTGATGGGGGTCGGCCAGCAACTCCCCGGTTTCACTGGTGAAGGCGAGGTCCTGGCTGAGCATGATCTTTTCCAGGCAGTGCAGGCGATATTCGTGCATCTCTCGTTGCTGACTCAGTGTCTGCGGGTCGCCCAGGGTTTCAAGCAGGTCGACCTTCGTCGAAATGTGTTTGATGGTTTTCCAGTAGGTCACCACCAGGGCAGAGATGGCTTGTTGCTGTGCGTCTGAGCCACTAACCGCAGCGTTGACCCGGGCAGTCACTTGCGTCATCTGGTCGGCGGTCGTCAGCAGTGCCTGGTTGACCTCAAGCAGTTGCTGGCGAGTGTTGTGCTGCTGCTGAAATTGGGCAGCACGCTCGGCTGCGGCGGCTGCGCGGTTCTGCTCCTGCATTTGCGCCAGGCGCCCTCCTCGGCGGGGCATGCCGGCGGCGCCAGGAACCCGGGCGTAGTACCAGTGCTGGCGATACAGCACAATCGCAGGGCTATCGGCGGGTGGGCCGTCTGCCAGTCGCCATACCCGCCATTCTGGAGTTGATGCCGAGGCATCAGGCACTATCGGGTACGCCGCGTCCTCAATCATGGCGTAGGTCGTCCCCTGGTAACGATGAATACCGCTACCAGGCGTGCCAGCAGTACCGGCCAATGGATGGGCGCTGACCCTCAAGCGCCCGGCTGAGACCGCCTGCAGCGGGGGCTCGGCCAGCAGTTCCGGCAGCAGGTCGCGGTTGCGCAGCGCGATGTCGAGCAGTTGCTCGCGCAACATGGCAACGCTATCGTCTTTGGCTAACGGGGTGTGCGGATGCTCGTGCAAGGCCTGCAGTAACCCAACACCTGGCATGTCCTGGAAGTGATAGTGGCTACCGGTGCGGGTCAGGCTCAGGTAGTCCGTGGCATCGGCTGAACCGAAGTGTTGAGTGGGCGCTGCGGGGGTGAAGCCTGTGCCTGGCGGGGCCTGAAGGTTCTCTTCGATGCGGATGCCTAAGGTAGCTGGCCACTCAGGGCGGATGGCGAGCAACTGGCAGCACAGGGCTTCGGCATCCCGGTCGGGGCCAGCCCGTTCATCGTCCAGCTTGCACAGTGCCAACAGGCTGCGGCTTTCCTGCGCAAGCCCGAGCACGGTCGCAATGGGGCCGGGCTCGATGAGACTGTCCGTTGCTAGCCGCATCAGCTGGGGGTGGCGGCGCAGGGCTTCGTGCGCGGCTGCAACAGACAAATCGGGGAAGCGCAGGGTCAGGGCGGCAATGGCCGGATTGCCCTCTGCGTTGGCCGATGGTTGCCCTTCAATCACGCAGCGCAGTTGCCAAGGCAGGTCCGCTCCGGCGCTCCATGCCGCCTCCAGCTGTTCGCGCGTTACACCGCTCAGCCGCAAGATTGAGGTAGCGGCCTTGGTAGGGAGCTGAGGCTGCAGGTGTTCCAGCAACCTGGCGTCGCTCCAGTTTCGCGAATCCAGTTGCTGCGCTATTCGTGCCTCAATTGCCGGTGCACGGCCAAGGGCTGCCACCAGGTGCCTTGAGCGGCGCGCCGAGAGCCGTGCGCCGAGGCCCTGAAGCCTGGCGCTGATTATCAGGTCGGCGATATCGGCCGCTGCCTGGACTGCTTCGCTGGTGCGGCCGGACAGCAGTGCGTTGGCTGCTGAAATCGACTGAAAACCGAGGCTGGCGAAGGTGGCGGTGAGCATGGCGCGGTTGAGACCGGTAACGCCGCCGGGAACCGAGAGCGTCAGCAGCTCCAGCACCTCGCTGACCACGAACAGTGCGCCTCTCTGGAAGGTGTCGAAATCCACGCTGTTGTTGCTGATCGCCATCAGCGCCAGGTCGGCGGCGATCCCGTGCTGCTGTTCCTGGGCGATAACCTGGAGCAGTGATTGCGCTTTCCACGGGCTGTTCGGGTTCTCGACGACATCGAGCAGGGCGGTGGAGGGCTGGTTGGCAAAGGTGTCGTACAGCCATTTGGCCAACGCATTGAGCTGGTTGCGGTCAACGTTGTCAGGCTTGAGCAGTGCCGAGAGCTTTTGTTGTAGCGCAAGCGGCAGCCATTGATAGAGCCAATGCAACGCGCTGGTGCTTTGGCCCTGGTGGATCTGCTGGCGTAGCGAGTCCACGGCGTCGACGGCCGAGGCGTGAGAACGCCAGGCGCCGCCCGGGCGTTCGGGAAAATAGCTGAAAACCCCATCGCCCAACTTGACCACGAAGAACGGCAGCGGAATCAAGTTACCTACCAAGGTCTGGCTCATGCGTCGGCTGGCCAATGAATCCAGTGCCTGTTTCAGTGGCCTGAACAACGGCTGAGACCCGGCCAGCCCGAGCAGATGTTCGATGACCCCGTCCGGCAACTTCAGGCTGAAGTACTTCCACTGCAAGGCCCCCGGTCGCTCGCAGGCCGTTTGCAAGCTGGCCAGTTGCTCACGGTTGAATTCGTGGTCTTCGGTGCTGCGATAGGCTTCCAGCAGGGCAAATTGCAACAGGGCACGCTGATAGTCGTTGACCGCTTGTGCGCTCAGGGCGGGCAGCTTCTGCTGCAAGTCGTCTTGCAAGCGCTTGCCCAGGTTCAAATTGCGCACGACATCGACGAAAGTGCTGACCGGGATCAGCGAATGACGCCCGCCTGACTCGCGGGTGTTGATGCTGCTGGCCCTGAGGAGGACCTGCCCTGAACCGCTTTGCAAGGCAACGTTGAAGCCAAAATTGTCCTGGGCTGCCTGCCAGAGGCTGCGAGTCTGCAGGTGTTCGACTTCCTGGTGGGGGAATTCGTGCTGAACCTCCAGCGAGTAGGTGTGCAGGTAGGTGCTCAGAGGGTCCAGCGCCTGGCCGGACGCCAGGGCCAGTTGTTGGCGCAGGTCATCCAGAGCCTGGTGCTCGAAAGCACTGCGAAACTGGTGCAGGGCATCGCTCAGACGCTGGCGCCGTTGCGGGCCGAGACGGGCCAGTAGCAGGTAACGGCGCTGCTCATGTTCATCCAGGGTGTGCAAACTCTGGTTCAGATGCTCTTCGATCAGCTCCAGGGTCAGTCGATCCGACCAGCGTTGCTGGTCGTTGGCTGCCAGTGGGGCCTGGTCGACAATTGAGGGGGGCATGGTGTGCGTCTCCATTGGTGGAAAACGCAGATCAGAGCGCGGCGCTGGCGGCGACGGGCGGTAAATAATTGTCGGGGGCGGATTCCGACCACCACCGTCGGATTTGGTCAATTTTTGTGCTATATTCCGCGCCCGCGATTTTTCATCGATTAGCCACCGGTCACTGACATGCAAGCAGCCAAACCACTTTTCGACTATCCCAAGTACTGGGCCGAATGCTTCGGGCCAGCACCGTTCCTGCCGATGAGCAGGGAGGAGATGGATCAGCTCGGCTGGGATTCCTGCGACATCATCATCGTGACCGGTGATGCCTACGTCGACCATCCGTCGTTCGGCATGGCCATTATCGGCCGCCTGCTGGAAGCCCAGGGTTTTCGCGTGGGCATCATTGCCCAGCCGAACTGGCAGTCCAAAGACGACTTCATGAAGCTCGGCGAGCCGAACCTGTTCTTCGGCGTCGCGGCCGGCAACATGGACTCGATGATCAACCGCTACACCGCCGACAAGAAGATCCGCTCCGACGACGCCTACACCCCAGGTGGCCTGGCCGGCAAGCGTCCGGACCGCGCCAGCCTGGTGTACAGCCAGCGCTGCAAGGAAGCCTACAAGCATGTGCCGATCGTCCTCGGCGGCATTGAAGCTTCTCTGCGCCGTATCGCTCACTACGACTACTGGCAGGACAAGGTCCGTCATTCGATCCTGATCGACGCCTGCGCCGATATCCTGCTGTACGGCAACGCCGAGCGGGCCATTGTCGAAGTGGCCCAGCGCCTGTCTTTTGGCCAGAAGATTGAAGACATTACCGACATCCGCGGTACTGCATTCATTCGCCGTGACACGCCGCAAGGCTGGTACGAGGTCGACTCGACCCGTATCGACCGTCCGGGCAAGATCGACAAGATCATCAACCCGTACGTCAACACCCAGGACACCCAGGCCTGTGCCATCGAGCAGGAGAAGGGCGAGGTCGAGGACCCGAACGAAGCCAAGGTGGTGCAGATTCTCGCCAGCCCGCGCATGACCCGTGACAAGACGGTCATCCGCTTGCCGTCGTTCGAGAAGGTCCGTGGTGATGCCGTGCTCTATGCCCACGCCAACCGCGTGTTGCACCTGGAAACCAACCCGGGCAACGCCCGTGCCCTGGTGCAGAAGCATGGCGAAGTGGACGTCTGGTTCAACCCGCCACCCATTCCGATGACCACCGAAGAAATGGACTACGTGTTCGGCATGCCCTATGCACGCATCCCGCACCCGGCGTACGGCAAGGAGAAAATCCCCGCCTACGACATGATCCGTTTCTCGGTGAACATCATGCGCGGCTGTTTCGGCGGCTGCACCTTCTGCTCGATCACCGAGCACGAAGGGCGGATCATCCAGAACCGTTCGCACGAGTCGATCATTCGCGAGATCGAAGAGATCCGTGACAAGGTTCCCGGTTTTACCGGGGTCATCTCCGACCTTGGCGGCCCGACCGCGAACATGTACCGCATCGCCTGCAAGAGCCCCGAGATCGAATCGGCGTGCCGCAAGCCATCGTGCGTGTTCCCCGGCATCTGCCCGAACCTGAACACCGACCACTCGGCGCTGATCAAGCTGTACCGCAGCGCCCGTGACTTGCCGGGGGTGAAGAAGATCCTCATCGCCTCGGGCCTGCGTTACGACCTGGCGGTGGAATCGCCGGAGTACGTCAAGGAGCTGGTGACCCACCACGTCGGCGGCTACCTGAAGATTGCCCCGGAGCATACCGAGGAAGGCCCGCTGAACCAGATGATGAAGCCGGGCATCGGTAGCTACGACCGCTTCAAGCGCATGTTCGAGAAGTACTCGAAAGAGGCGGGCAAAGAGCAGTACCTGATCCCGTACTTCATCGCCGCGCACCCGGGCACCACCGACGAAGACATGATGAACCTGGCCCTGTGGCTCAAGGGCAACGGCTTCCGTGCCGACCAGGTGCAGGCGTTCTACCCGTCGCCAATGGCGTCGGCCACGGCGATGTACCACTCGGGCAAGAACCCGCTGCGCAAGGTCACCTACAAGAGCGACCCGGTGACCATCGTCAAGAGCGAGCAGCAGCGCCGCCTGCACAAGGCCTTCCTGCGCTATCACGACCCGAAGGGCTGGCCGATGCTGCGTGAAGCCCTGGAGCGCATGGGCCGTGCCGACCTGATCGGCCCGGGCAAGCACCAGTTGATCCCGCTGCACCAGCCGGCGACCGACAGCTACCAAAGTGCCCGGCGCAAGAACTCGACCCCGGCCGGCAGCCACAAGGTGGCCAAGGAACAGAAGATCCTCACCCAGCACAACGGCTTGCCGCCGCGTGCCAGTGACGGTTCCAAACCGTGGGACAAGCGCGAACAGGCCAAGGCGGCGGCGTTTGCCCGCAACCAGGAAGCGGCCAAGGCGCGCAAGGATGCCGCCAAGGGCGGCAAGGGCAAGAAGAAGCCCGCCCGCCAACCGGCTCTGCCGCGCTAACAGGTGGGGCAGGGCTTGTGGGAGCAACTGTCTGTCATCTGGTTAGCTGTGGGAGCCGGCCTTGCCGGCGATGGGGTGCGTAGCACCCCCGGCCCGGCTATGCCGGGCATCGCCAGCAAGGCTGGCTCCCACAGGGACTCAACCGCCTTCAAGCCGGCTGTTCTCGCCAGGGCGTTCCGCTTTTGAGCATGGCATTCAATCGCACGATCAATACCCGCATGCACGCAACCACTGCTTGAAGTCCTTGTTGTGCCGAATAACGATCCAGCAGGCCATGTACAGCGCTCGCCTGACCCGTGACCGACCACCCCATATCGTGTGTTTGCCTGAGTGTTTGCCACTGTCCTGGTTGAAGGGCGCGACGCCCACCAGCGCCGCGATTTTTTTGCTGTCTACCTGACTGAACAAAGCGGTCCCGCTGCAGGAGTTACTCACGAAGTAAAGCGCGCTCAACGCCGCGCACTCGTAGCCGCCCGTGGCTTCAAGCAAAACCTGGGAACGCGGGTCATCACTGATTTTTTCGACCAACTGCTTGAAGCCGCTCAAGTCATTGGAAACATTGAAACTCACACCCTCGGGACGGATGTGAACCGCTAGCTTGGTGCTGGAAACAGCGATGCCGACAGAGGAAGACATGGCCAAACCCTCTTAGCCTCAACGAGTGAGAGCACTTTGGCTTGGCCCACGCTTGTGATTCGAGATCTGGCTCTCATCCAACTGTTCGGGCTCTCGCCAAAGTGGAACGGTGAATGGCAGTTTGTGCTCCCACACGTGCTCTAGGCACTTCGGATTAGCAACTTGTCATTCACCGCTCCCACTCCAGACACTTACCCCCCCCACAACTGCAAACGCCGGCCTTGTCGCAATCTTCCTGGCAAAGCCTCAAATCTGTGCAAGGCTTGCACGGCGGCCTCGCTACGGTGCGCTTTGGGTGCGACGGTACGGGCTGCATGCAGGGAATCGCAGGCCTGGGGCCATGGCACAAGTCTTGCGCGGTTCCACTACCGCCCAGGCTCGCAGGAGGCCCGCCGTGTCGATTCATGTCGCCTTGCACCATGTCACCGAGTACCGCTACGACCGTGCGGTTGAACTGGGCCCGCAAATCGTGCGCCTGCGTCCGGCGGCCCACAGCCGCACCCGGATTCTTTCCTACGGACTGAAGGTGCAACCGGATGGGCATTTCATCAATTGGCAGCAGGACCCACAGGGCAATTACCTGGCGCGCCTGGTGTTTCCGGAAAAGACCGACAGCCTGCGTGTAGAAGTCGACCTGGTCGCCGAGATGGCGGTGTTCAACCCTTTCGACTTCTTCCTCGAACCCTACGCCGAGCAGATTCCCTTCAGCTATGGCCGTGACGAACGCCATGAGCTGATGCCTTACCTGGAACAGCTGCCGCTGACGCCGACGTTCGCTACCTACCTGCAAAGCATCGAGCGCGCGCCGCAAGCCAGCGTCGATTTCCTGGTGGCGCTCAATCAGCGCCTGAGCGAAGACATCAGTTACCTGATTCGCCTGGAACCTGGCGTGCAAACCCCGGAGCAGACCTTGGAACTGGGCGCCGGCTCCTGCCGCGATTCGGCCTGGCTGTTGGTGCAACTGCTGCGCCACCTGGGCTTGGCGGCGCGGTTTGTCTCCGGTTATCTGATTCAGCTGACGGCCGACATCAAGTCGCTGGACGGGCCGTCCGGCACCGAAGAAGACTTCACCGACCTGCACGCCTGGTGCGAGGTGTACTTGCCAGGTGCTGGCTGGATCGGCCTGGACGTCACCTCCGGGCTGTTTGCCGGTGAAGGTCATATCCCACTGGCCTGTAGCCCCGATCCGACTTCAGCGGCGCCGATCAGTGGCCTGGTCGAGCCCTGCGAATGCACCTTCGAACATGACATGAGCGTCGAGCGCCTGTGGGAATCGCCACGGGTGACGTTGCCCTACCGCGATGAGCAATGGCAGGCCATCGTCGCCCTCGGGCGGCAGGTGGATAGCGACCTGAAAGCGGCGGATGTACGCCTGACCATGGGCGGTGAACCGACCTTCGTGGCCATCGACGACCCTGACGGCGCCGAGTGGAATACCGCCGCGTTGGGTGCGAACAAGCGGCGCCTGGCGGGCGAACTGTTCCAGCGCCTGTACAAGCATTACGCGCCCAGCGCCCTGGTGCACTTCGGCCAGGGCAAGTGGTACCCGGGGGAGCAGTTGCCGCGCTGGTCGCTCAACTGCTTCTGGCGCCGCGATGGTGTGCCGTTGTGGAGCAACCCGGCGTTGATTGCCGACGAGCAGGAGGACCTCGGTGCCGACAGCGACTTGGCCGGGCGCTTCCTGGCCAGCGTTGCCGAACGGCTGAAGCTGCCGCCACGCTATGTCTTCGCCGCTTATGAAGACCACCTCTATTACCTATGGCGCGAGGGCGGCCTGCCGTCCAATGTACGCGCCGACGATGCGCGCCTGAACGACGAGATGGAACGGGCGAGGCTGCGCAAGGTGTTTGGCCAGGGCCTGGACCAGGTCATCGGCCAGGTTCTGCCGCTGGCCCGCAGCGCCGACGAACAACGCTGGCAGAGTGGGCGCTGGTACCTGCGTGATGAACATTGCCGGCTGGTGCCTGGCGACTCGCCGCTTGGCTATCGCTTGCCGCTGGCGGCGCAGCCTTGGGTCAAGGCTGCTGAATACCCCTATGTGCACCCCACCGACCCGAACCAGACCTTGGGCGACTTGCCCGGTCGTGACGAGTTGGTCAAGGCCAGTGCGCAGCAGGCAGTCGACCAGCAGGAGCGCGCAGCCCCCGAGATCGATGCTTCGGCAGACTGGCTGACGCGCACGGCGCTGTGCGCCGAGCCGCGTGAGGGGCGGTTGTACCTGTTCATGCCGCCGCTGTCACGGCTGGAGGATTACCTCGAACTGCTCGCAGTGATCGAAGCCACCGCGGCCGAGCTGCATTGCCCGGTCATCCTCGAAGGCTACGAGCCACCGGCCGATCCGCGCCTGGCCAATTTCAAAGTCACCCCCGACCCCGGCGTCATCGAGGTCAACGTGCAGCCTTCGGCCAGTTGGGATGAATTGGTGGAGCGCACCGAGTTTCTCTACGAACAGGCGCGGCTGACGCGCTTGAGCTGCGAAAAATTCATGATCGACGGCCGTCACACCGGTACCGGTGGCGGCAACCATTTCGTCCTTGGCGGCGCGACGCCGGCCGACTCCCCCTTCCTGCGCCGCCCCGACCTGCTGCGCAGCCTGATCAGCTACTGGCACAACCATCCGTCATTGTCCTACCTGTTTTCCGGCCTGTTCATCGGCCCGACGTCCCAGGCGCCGCGGGTCGATGAAGCGCGTAACGATGCCCTGTATGAGCTGGAAATCGCCTTCGCACAGATGCCCGAGGCCGGTGAGCAATGCCCGCCGTGGCTGGTCGACCGGCTGCTGCGCAACCTGCTGATCGACGTCACCGGCAACACCCATCGCGCCGAGTTCTGCATCGACAAACTGTATTCCCCGGACGGTCCGGCCGGGCGCCTGGGTTTGCTTGAGCTGCGTGCCTTCGAGATGCCGCCGCATGCGCGCATGAGCCTGGTCCAGCAACTGCTGCTGCGTGCCTTGGTCGCGCGTTTCTGGCGTGAACCTTATGCGCCCAAGCGCCTGGTCCGCTGGGGGACCGAGCTGCATGACCGGTTCATGCTGCCGCACTTTATCGAGCAGGACTTCGCTGATGTGCTGGTCGAGCTCAACGCCTCAGGTTACCCGCTGCGGGCCGAGTGGTTCGCCGCGCACCTGGAGTTTCGCTTTCCCAAGGTCGGCGACATTGCCGTCAATGGCATCGAACTGGAACTGCGCCAGGCCCTGGAGCCCTGGCATGTACTGGGCGAGGAGGGCAGTGGCGGTGCCACCGTGCGTTATGTCGATTCGTCGCTGGAGCGCCTGCAGGTCAAGGTCAGCGGCCTGTCGCCGGAGCGCTATCAACTGACCTGTAACGGTCGGGCGCTACCCTTGCAGCCAACCGGGCGGGTCGGTGAGTTCGTCGCCGCCGTGCGCTATCGCGCCTGGCAGCCGGCCAATTGTTTGCAGCCGACCATCGCGGTGCATGCGCCGCTGGTATTCGACCTGCTGGACACCTGGATGGGCCGTTCGCTGGGCGGCTGCCAGTACCATGTCACCCACCCGGGCGGGCGCAATTACGAGACCCTGCCGGTCAATGCCAATGAAGCCCAGAGCCGGCGTCAGGCGCGCTTCTTCCGCCTCGGGCACAGCCCGGGCGTGATGGCGATACCTGTGCCGCAGGTGAACCCGGAACGCCCCTTTACTCTGGATTTGCGCCGCAGCTGAGCGCTACTCTGAACTGACTTGTGGCCTTCGAGCACTGCCATGCCTGACCTGTTTGATGCTTACCCGCTGAGTGCGGGGACCTATCACGAGATGCTCGAAGGCCAAGGCGCCGTACGTGGCCATTGGCAACCGCTGTGCGCCTACCTGCAGCGCAGCGGGCCGGCGCAACTGGCGCAACGCCAGGCCTCGTTGACCCGCCAGTTACGCGAGAACGGTGTCACCTACAACGTTTATGCCGACCCCAAGGGCGCCGACCGGCCGTGGGAGCTGGACCTGTTGCCACACCTGCTGCCTGCCGCCGAATGGCAGCAGTTGGCGGCCGGTGTTGAACAGCGCGCGCGTTTGCTCAATGCGGTGCTGGCCGATATCTACGGGCCGCAGCAGTTGATCCGTGAAGGCCTGCTGCCGGCCGAGCTGGTCTATGGCCATAACAATTTTCTCTGGCCCTGTCAGGGTATCGCTGCGCCAGAAGGGACTTACCTGCATGTCTACGCTGTGGACCTTGCTCGCGCTCCGGACGGTCGCTGGTGGGTAACCGCCGACCGTACCCAGGCGCCGTCGGGCGCAGGTTTCGCGCTGGAGAACCGCACCATCGTCTCGCGGGCCTTGCCCGAGCTTTACCGCGATCTGCAAGTGCAGCACCTGTCCGGGTTTTTCCGCACCCTGCAACAGACCCTGGCGCGTCTGGCGCCAAGCGACAAGGCCGCGCCGCTGGTGGTGCTGCTGACTCCGGGGCGCTTCAACGAGAGCTATTTCGAGCACCTGTACCTGGCTCGGCAACTGGGTTATCCACTGGTCGAGGGCAGCGACCTGACCGTGCGCGACGCCACGGTGTACCTCAAGACCTTGAGCGGCCTACGTCGGGTGCACGCGATCATGCGCCGCCTGGACGATGACTTCTGCGACCCGCTGGAGCTGCGCACCGATTCGGCCCTGGGCGTGCCCGGTTTGCTTGATGCGGTGCGCCAGGGCCGGGTGCTGGTGGCCAATGCACTGGGTAGCGGGGTGCTGGAATCGCCTGGCCTGCTCGGCTTTTTGCCGGCGATCAACCAGCGTTTGTTTGCTGAAGACTTGAGCCTGCCGTCGATTGCCACCTGGTGGTGTGGTGAGCCTCCGGTGATGGCCCGCGCCCTGGAGCAGTTGCCCACGTTGGTGGTCAAACCGGCGTTTCCCTCGCAGAGTTTCAGCCCTGTGTTTGGTCGCGACCTCGACCCGGCCCAACGCCAGGCCCTGGCCGAACGCATCCAGGCCCGGCCCTATGCCTACGTGGCCCAGGCGTTGGCGCAGTTGTCCCAGGCGCCGGTGTGGCAGGCCGAGCAGGGCCAGTTGCAGGCGCGGGCCATTGGCATGCGCATGTACGCGGTGGCCACGGCCGAGGGGTATCGGGTGTTGCCCGGTGGCCTGACCCGGGTCGCGGCCCAGGCCGATGCCGAAGTGGTGTCGATGCAGCGCGGTGGCGCCAGCAAGGACACCTGGGTACTCGGCGAGGCGGCGCCACAGGGTGAGCAGTGGCGGGCCCAGCGCACTATCGGTGTGGCCGAATTGATCCGCCAGGACCCTTACCTGCCATCGCGTGTGGTAGAGAACCTGTTCTGGTTCGGGCGCTACTGCGAGCGTTGCGATGCCAGTGCGCGTTTGCTGCGGATCATCCTTACCCGTTACCTGGACGGCGACGATCCGCTGGCTTTGCAAGCAGCGGTGGAACTGGCCGATGAGTTGTCGCTGCTGCCGGAGGAGGGCGACTTGCCCGGGCGCTTGCGCGCGGCGCTGGATGATGCGGACTGGGCGTTCAGCCTGCGCGCCAACCTGCTGCGCCTGCAGTGGGCGGCGTCGCAGGTGCGCGGCAAGCTCTCACGGGAGAACTGGCAAGCGCTGGTCGAGCTGCAACGGGAGGCGCAATGCCTGGAGGATGGCGAGGGGGATTTCGGCGAACGAGTGGATGTTCTCAACCGCCTGGTGATGTCGCTGGCGGCACTCTCGGGGTTTGCCCTGGACGATATGACCCGCGACGAGGGCTGGCGCTTTTTGATGATCGGCCGGCGCATCGAGCGTCTGCAATCGCTGTGCAGTAGCCTGGCGGCGTTTCTGCGCGGGCCGGCGGTGTACGATCAAGCCGGGCTTGAGTGGTTGCTGGAGCTGGGCAACAGCAGCATCACTTATCGCTCGCGTTATCTGGCCGTTGCGCAACTGATCCCGGTGCTCGATCTGTTGTTGCTCGATGAACAAAACCCCCACGCGGTGCTGTTCCAGCTCAAGCTGCTGGTGCGTGCCAACCAGCGCTTGAGCGAAGAGTTCGCCAGCCCTCGCGATCCGGCCCTGGCCCTGCTGGCTGAGCAATTGCGCCACTTCGACCTGCGCAGCCTGGAGCATCCACTGTTCGGCAACGCCAGCGTGCAGGCGGTGTTGGCCGGGCTGGCTGATCTGCTGCAAGCGGTTGCTATCGCCAGTGGCGAGCTCTCCGAGCGCCTGGCCCTACGCCACTTCGCTCATGTCGATGATGTCAGCCAACAGACGGTGTCGCTGTGATGAGTGCCCGCTACCAGATCGTTCACGACACCCACTACCGCTACGACAGCCCGGTGTCCCTGGCCCAGCAGCTGGCGCACCTGTGGCCGCGGCCTTGTGCCTGGCAACGCTGTACGGCCCAGGCCCTGCAGGTCAATCCGCAGCCGACCCAGCGCCGTGATGAGTGGGATGTGTTCGGCAACCCGCTGACCCGCCTGGCATTCGAGCGCCAGCATGAGCAGTTGCGGGTGGTGGCGCGCTTGCAAGTCGAAGTGCTGGAGCGGGCCGCGCCGGACTTTGCCACGGCGCCCGCGTGGGAGCAGGTACGCGATGCCCTGACCTATGCCAACCAGCCGCTTTCGAGCGAGGCTCTGGAAGCCTGTCGCTACCGCTTCGAGTCACCTTATGTGCGGCTCAAGCAGCGCTTCGTTGCCTTCAGCGAGTCCTGTTTCCAACCCGGGCAGGCATTGCTGGCGGGCGTGCAGGCGCTGATGGAGAAGATTTTCACCGAGTTCACCTTCGACGCCGACGCTACCCAGGTCGCCACGCCGCTGGTGGAGGTGCTGGCGCGCCGCCGCGGCGTGTGCCAGGACTTTGCCCACCTGATGCTCGCCTGTCTGCGTTCGCGTGGGCTGGCGGCGCGCTATGTCAGCGGCTACCTGCTGACCCGGCCGCCACCCGGCCAGCCACGGCTGATCGGTGCCGATGCCTCGCATGCGTGGGTTTCGGTGTTTTGCCCGGGGCTGGGCTGGATCGATTTCGACCCCACCAACAACCTGCGTCCGGCGCTGGAGCACATCACCCTGGCCTGGGGCCGGGACTTTTCCGATGTGTCGCCGTTGCGCGGGGTGATCCTCGGTGGCGGCAGCCATGACCCGCAGGTGCAGGTCACGGTGATGCCGCTGGATGAAGCTGCTGCCTTGTAGGAGCGGGCTTGACCCGCGATGAGGCCCATCAGGTGTTGCCTGGATTGCGACCGCTACGCGCTCGATCGCGGGTCAAGCCCGCTCCCACAGTCAGTCAGGCTTTTTGTCGACCCACTTGGGCAGCACCGGGGATTCGAAGCTGTCCATGGCGTCGAGCAGCTCGGCGGGCGAGTCGGCCAGTTGCAGCATGGCGCGGTGTTGCGGGCGTACGAAGCCCTCTTCCACCACATGGTCGAGGAAGCTGCCCAGCTTGCTGTAGAAGCCGTTGACGTCGAGCAGGCCCAGCGGCTTGGCGTGGTAGCCCAATTGGCCCCAGGTCCAGACTTCGAACAGTTCTTCCAGGGTTCCCAGGCCGCCCGGCAGGGCGACGAAGGCGTCGCTCAGTTCAGCCATGCGTGCCTTGCGCGCGTGCATGCCGTCGACCACTTCCAGGCGGGTCAGGCCGGTGTGGCCGATCTCGGCGTTTTTCAGCGCTTCGGGGATGATGCCGATCACCTCGCCGCCCGCAGCCATGGCCGCATCGGCAACGATACCCATCAAACCCACGGCGCCACCGCCGTAGACCAGGGTCAGGCCGCGCTCGGCGATGGTCTGGCCGAGGGCGATGGCCGCCTCGCGGTAGGCCGGGTTGACGCCGGTGCTGGCGCCACAAAATACACAAACGGAACGTACGGGCATTGCTTCTCTCCGGTTACAAGCGCACACAGAGTAAGGCGCTGGCCGCTCGCTTCCAAGCCCGCAGTGTTCACTCCGGCCGGGCAAACTCGCAGGAGGCGCCAGCAGCGCCGCAGGCGTAGGCGGCCAGAAGGCTGTTCAGGAAAGTACCAAAGGACATGATCATTTACTCCTAAATGAGAGGTTGTCTCATCCTCCCTCAAAGGTGCATGATGGGCACTTAGATTTCCTGTATACAATCCATAGAACAAATTCACTGCCTGGCTCTTCGGCCAGCGCTTGACCCACATCATGGGCCCGCCTTGCGGTTTCAGGCAGTCTTCAAACTGATAAAAACCCCTGCCATGGAGATTCACGATGTTTGCCAAAGTTGTAGCAGTATCCTTGCTGACCCTTGCCAGCACTCAGGTATTTGCCGCTGAGTGCAAGGCGACGATCGACTCCACCGACCAGATGTCCTTCAACACCAAGGCCATCGAAATCGACAAGAGCTGCAAGACCTTCACCGTCGAGCTGACCCACTCCGGTTCGTTGCCGAAGAACGTCATGGGCCACAACCTGGTGATCAGCAAAGAAGCTGACATGCAGCCAATCGCCACCGACGGCCTGGCGGCTGGCATCGACAAGAGCTACCTGAAAGAAGGCGACGCGCGCGTGATCGCCCATACCAAGATCATTGGCGCTGGCGAGAAGGATTCGCTGACCATCGACGTGTCCAAGCTCAAGGCGGACGAGAAGTACGGCTTCTTCTGCTCGTTCCCTGGCCACATCTCGATGATGAAAGGCACCATTACCCTGAAGTAATTGCCCTGGGGCTGCTTTGCAGCCCATCGCCGGCAACGCCGGCTCCCACACCGATTACCGTGGGAGCCGGCGTTGCCGGCGATTCAATCAGCGCCTCAAGGCGCGAACGGCATCTCGCGCTTGTGCTGGGTCTTGCGGTACGTGGCGCTGATGATGTCGAAGGCTTCCTGGCTCACCGGCTCGCCATGCAGGAACGCATCGATCTGCGCATAGGTCACCCCGTGGGATGCTTCGTCCGGCTTGCCGGGTGCCATGTCTTCCAGGTCCGCGGTCGGGACCTTTTCCACCAATGATTGCGGCGCGCCAAAGCTGCGCGCGATGGCCCGTACCTGGTTTTTCACCAGGCCGCTGAGCGGCGCCAGATCGCAGGAACCATCACCAAACTTGGTAAAGAAGCCCATCACCGCTTCGGCGGCGTGGTCGGTGCCAATCACCAGGCCCTGACGGGCGCCGGCGATGGTGTACTGAGCAACCATGCGCATGCGCGCCTTGGTATTGCCGACGACAAAGTCGACCATCGCCGGCGCGCCGTTCTCCAGGGCCTTGACCTCGGCTGCCAGGGCACGCACGGCCGGGGCGATGTCGACGGTGTGGACCTCGTCGGCCTTGATCACCTCCAGGCAGGCCTGGGCATCGTGTTCGTCGTGCTGCAGTTGGTAGGGCAGGCGCACGGCGATGAAGCGGTACTGCTCGTCACCGGTCTCGCGGCGCAGTTCGTTGATCGCCCGTTGCGCCATCAGCGCCGCGGTCAACGAGTCGACGCCGCCACTGATGCCCAGCACCAGGGTCTTGAGCCGTGCGTTGCTCAGGCAGGTCTTGATGAACGCCACGCGCCGGGCGACTTCGGCTTCGAGCGCGGCGCTGTCGGCGAACGGCGGCTGGACCTTGAGTGCTTGCGCAATCTCTCGCTGGACGGCTTGCATGAATTACTCCTTGGACACTTTGAAGACGTGGCGCAGGTAGGCGACGAAGTTTTCGTCGCGGCATTGGGTCTTGGCCGCCTCATCGGAAATCTTGGCGACGGGCTGGCCGTTACAGTCGGTCATTTTAAGCACGATGCTCATCGGCGCCACCCCGGGCAGGTCGCAGGTGAGGTTGGTGCCAATGCCAAAGCTGACGTTGATCCGCCCGCGCAGGGCACGGAAGATCTCCAGCGACTTGGTCAGGTTCAGGCCGTCGGAGAACACCAGGGTCTTGGTCATCGGGTCGATCCCCAGCTTGCGGTAGTGGGCGATGGCCTTTTCCGCCCACTGCACCGGGTCGCCCGAGTCATGGCGCAGGCCGTCGAACAGCTTGGCAAAGTACAGGTCGAAATCGGTCAGGAAGGCATCCATGGTGATGCAGTCGGTCAGGGCGATGCCAAGCAGCCCGCGGTACTCTCGCACCCAGCAATCGAGCGCGGCGATCTGGCTGTCGATCAGCCGCGGCCCCAGTTGTTGATGGGCCATGATCCATTCATGGGCCATGGTCCCCAATGGCTTGATATCCAGTTTCCGTGCCAGGTGCACGTTACTGGTGCCGACGAAGCGCGCCGGGAAGTCTTCCTTGAGCACCCGTACTACTTCTTCCTGAACTTTGTAGGAGAAGCGTCGGCGGGTGCCGAAGTCGGCGACCTGCAACTCGGCCAGCTCGTCGCTGCTGGCATTGGCCTTGAGCCAGTCGAACTTGCGGTACAGCTGGTCGCGTGCGTCGCTGAGCTTTGCCTGCGGATGACGATGGCGGTTGCGCACTTCGCTGATGATCGCAAGCAAAGGCACTTCAAACAGGATCACGTGCAGCCAGGGCCCGCGCAGGCGCAGGTACAGCTGATCGTTCTCCACCCCCAGTTGCAGGTAGCGCAGGTTGAAGCGAAACAGCCCGAGAAAGCGCAAGAAGTCCGGCTTCATGAAGCTGATCTGCTCAAGAAAACCCAACTGGCCATTACCCAGGCTCAGTTCGCACAGTTGCTCGATCTGTTCGCGGATCTGCGCCAGATAAGGGCGCAGGTCTTCACCATTGCGGCAGCGGAACTCCCATTCAACGTCGACGTTGGGGTAGTTGTGCAGCACGGCCTGCATCATGGTCAGCTTGTAGAAATCGGTGTCGAGCAGGTTCTGCACGATGCGATCGGCAAATGCACTCTCGCTCATAAAGGGCTCCAAAGGGGGCGCACGCCATCACCAGCCGCGACGACGCACAGACCTGCGCATTGTGCCAGCCTTTATCGCTGCGGGGGCAGGCCAGGCCTGGGGTAATTCAGTAGCAGGCTACAGGTAGCGGCGCTTTTAGCGCTCAGCGGCTAGCCTGTAATGGTGCCCGCTGTAGCAGTCGCGCACCACGGATGTGCAGTTCGGTTACGCATCCTGTTACAGGCCGGTTGCACGTAACCACAACCAAGGGTTGCAATGATGGCACTTCGCGGTTGCTCTTTTTTGCTGGATCGGGTGGCGCTTGCCGTGAGGCAGACGGTTGCACGACCAATAAAAAAAGGCCGCGAATCCTTGCGCCGCAACTTGTTCACGAGTTTTTCCAGAATAAAAAACCACTGGCACGGCGCTTGCTCAGAGCAATTGCTGAAAGTTGTAGTGCCAACCAAAAAAAACTCCAGGAGCACCACCTCATGTCGCAGACGTTTTACAAGAAAGGTTTTCTGGCCCTTGCCGTGGCTACGGCGCTGGGCGTTTCTTCGTATGTTCAGGCCGACATCAAGATCGGCGTAGCAGGCCCGATGACCGGTGCCAACGCAGCGTTTGGCGAGCAGTACATGAAAGGTGCACAGGCGGCGGCCGACAAGATCAACGCCGCAGGCGGTGTCAACGGCGAGAAGATTCAACTGGTCAAGGGTGACGATGCCTGCGAGCCGAAACAGGCCGTGGCCGTGGCCAACCGCCTGGTTGATCAGGAAAAGGTCGTCGGTGTGGTCGGGCACTTCTGCTCGTCCAATACCATCCCGGCTTCGGAGGTGTACGACGAAGCCGGTGTCATCGCCATCACCCCGGGTTCGACCAACCCGGCGGTTACCGAACGCGGCCTGACCGGCATGTTCCGCATGTGCGGGCGTGACGACCAGCAGGGCATCGTCGCCGGCGACTACATCATCGATGTGCTCAAGGGCAAGAAGGTCGTGGTCCTGCACGACAAGGACACCTACGGCCAGGGCCTGGCGGATGCGACCAAGGCGCAGCTTGAAAAACGTGGGGTGAAGCCTGTTATGTACGAAGGTCTGACCCGTGGCGAGAAAGACTTCAGCGCCGTGGTCACCAAGATCCGCGGAACCGGTGCCGACGTCGTCTACTTCGGTGGCCTGCACCCGGAAGCCGGCCCACTGGTCCGGCAACTGCGTGAGGCGGGTCTGAAAGACGTCAAGTTCATGTCCGATGACGGCATCGTCACCGACGAACTGGTCGCCACCGCTGGCGGCCCGCAGTACGTCGATGGCGTGTACATGACCTTCGGCGCCGACCCGCGCCTGCTGCCAGACAGCAAGGCAGTGGTTGAAGAGTTCCGCAAAGGCGGCACCGAACCTGAAGGCTACACCCTGTATGCCTACGCCTCGGTCCAGGCCCTGGCCGCCGCCTTCAACGGCGCCAAGTCGAACAAGGGCGAAGATGCTGCCAAGTGGCTCAAGGCCAACCCGGTGCAAACCGTGATGGGCGAGAAGAAGTGGGACAGCAAGGGCGACCTGACGGTCTCCGACTACGTGGTCTACCAGTGGGACAAGGACGGCAAGTATCACCAACTGGAAAAACAAAAATAACAACGGTAGGCGACCCGGGCCTGTGCCCGGGTCGCTGCCCGGTTTTGCGCCGTACCTGTCTTTTCTCGTAGATCTGCACAACCCTGCGCTGCGAGAGCCGCTTCATCCAGGGCTCACCGTAGTCGGCGCTTGTGCAATCTCAAATACGTGAGATTGCGTTATGGATGGTATTTTCCTGCAGCAACTGGTCAATGGGCTGACCCTCGGGTCTGTCTATGGCTTGATCGCCATCGGCTACACAATGGTCTATGGCATCATCGGCATGATCAACTTCGCGCACGGCGAGGTGTATATGATTTCCGCGTATCTGGCGGCAATCAGCCTGGCATTGCTGGCGTATTTCGGTATCGAATCCTTCCCCTTGCTGATGCTCGGGACGCTGATCTTCACGGTGGTGGTCACCGGAGTCTACGGCTGGACCATCGAACGCATTGCCTACAAACCCCTGCGCAACTCCACCCGCCTGGCACCGCTGATCAGTGCCATCGGTATCTCGCTGATCCTGCAGAACTATGCGCAGATCAGCCAGGGCGCACGCCAGCAAGGCGTACCGACCCTGCTCGAAGGCGCCTGGCGCGTCGAGGTGGGCACCGGTTTCGTCCAACTGACCTACACCAAGATCTTCATCCTGGTGGCTGCCTTCGTCGGCATGGCCGCACTCACCTACATCATCAAGTTCACCAAACTTGGTCGCATGTGCCGGGCCACCCAGCAGGATCGCAAGATGGCCTCGATCCTGGGTATCAACACCGACCGGGTGATCTCCTATGTGTTCGTCATCGGTGCGGTAATGGCGGCCCTGGCCGGCGTACTGATCACCATGAACTACGGCACCTTCGACTTCTATGCCGGCTTCATCATCGGCATCAAGGCCTTCACCGCCGCGGTGCTCGGTGGCATCGGCTCGTTACCGGGCGCCATGCTCGGCGGGATCATCCTCGGGATTTCCGAGTCGCTGTTCTCCGGGCTGATCAACTCCGACTACAAAGACGTGTTCAGTTTCTCGCTGCTGGTGCTGATCCTGATCTTCCGTCCCCAAGGCCTGCTGGGTCGCCCACTCGTGGCGAAGGTGTAAGTATGTCTGCTGCCAAAACAACTACATTCGATATCAAGCGCAGCCTGATCGATGCGATTCTCGCCGGGCTGATTTCCCTGATCGTGTTCGGGCCCATCGT
This sequence comes from Pseudomonas sp. SBB6, assembly GCF_024213215.1. NCBI lineage: Bacteria > Pseudomonadati > Pseudomonadota > Gammaproteobacteria > Pseudomonadales > Pseudomonadaceae > Pseudomonas > Pseudomonas sp. SBB6. The sequence continues at coordinate 459,054 of NZ_JANAVH010000004.1, forward strand.
CGGCGTGGTGCTCGACGGCTACAGTTTCAACCTGGAACCCACCCGTGTTGCCTGGCTGGTGGCCGGGGTGATGGCCGGGCGCTTTATCCTCAGCCTGTTCCTGCAGACGCCCAAGGGCCAGTCGATCCTCCAGGGCTTCGAGGGCAGTGGTTCCGGCGTGCACGTGCTGGCGCCGGACTACAAGTCGCGGCTGCGCTGGATCATCCCGGCACTGATCGTGATTGCCATCGTCTTTCCGTTCTTCGCCAACAAGTACTTGCTCACTGTGGTCATCCTCGGCCTGATCTACGTGCTGCTGGGCCTGGGCCTGAACATCGTGGTCGGTCTGGCGGGTCTGCTCGACCTGGGCTACGTGGCCTTCTACGCCATCGGCGCCTATGGCTTGGCGCTGGGTTACCAGTACCTGGGGCTGGGCTTCTGGACTGTGTTGCCGCTGGCGGCGCTGGCCGCGGCGCTGGCCGGGTGCATATTGGGCTTCCCGGTGCTGAGGATGCATGGCGACTACCTGGCCATCGTCACCCTGGGCTTTGGCGAAATCATCCGGCTGATACTGAACAACTGGTTGTCGTTTACCGGTGGCCCCAATGGCATGCCGGTGCCTTCGCCAACCTTCATGGGCCTGGAGTTTGGCCGCCGGGCCAAGGACGGCGGGGTGCCATTCCATGAGTTCTTCGGCATCGCCTACAACCCCAACGTGAAATTCCTGTTCATCTACATCGTGCTGTTCCTGGTGGTGCTGGCGGTGCTGTACATCAAGCACCGGCTGACCCGCATGCCGGTCGGCCGCGCCTGGGAAGCGCTGCGTGAAGACGAGATCGCCTGCCGCTCCATGGGCTTGAACCATGTGCTGGTGAAACTCTCGGCCTTCACCCTCGGCGCCTCCACCGCTGGCCTTGCCGGGGTGTTTTTTGCCAGCTACCAGGGCTTCGTCAACCCGTCGTCGTTCACCTTCTTCGAGTCGGCGCTGATCCTCGCCATCGTTGTGCTCGGCGGCATGGGCTCGACGGTCGGTGTGGTGATCGCGGCGTTCGTGCTGACGGTGGCGCCGGAACTGCTGCGCAGCTTCTCCGAATACCGGGTGCTGCTGTTCGGCGTGCTGATGGTGTTGATGATGATCTGGAGACCGCGCGGCCTGATTCGCATCAGCCGTACCGGTGTAGTCCCGCGTAAAGGAGTAGCGCCATGAGCGATGAGGTGATTCTCTCGGTCGACAACCTGATGATGCAGTTTGGCGGGATCAAGGCGCTCAGTGACGTCAGCCTGAAGGTCAAGCGCAACGCCATCTTCGCCCTGATCGGCCCCAACGGTGCGGGTAAGACTACGGTGTTCAACTGCCTGACCGGCTTCTACAAAGCCAGTGGCGGCAAGATCGAACTGAACCTGCGCGGCACCCGCACCAACGTGATCCAGCTGTTGGGCGAGCGCTTCCGGCTGGGCGATTTCGTCTCGCCCAAGCGCTTCATCAACCGCCTGCACTATAAGATGTTCGGCGGCACCCACCTGGTCAACCGTGCAGGCCTGGCGCGGACTTTCCAGAATATCCGCCTGTTTCGGGAAATGTCGGTGGTCGAGAACCTGCTGGTAGCCCAGCACATGTGGGTCAACCGCAACCTGCTGGCTGGCGTGCTCAACACCAAGGGCTACCGCAAGGCCGAAAGCGATGCCCTGGACCATGCCTTCTACTGGCTGGAAGTGGTCGACCTGGTCGACTGCGCCAACCGCCTGGCCGGTGAACTGTCGTACGGCCAGCAACGCCGCCTGGAGATCGCCCGGGCCATGTGCACGCGGCCGCAGATCATTTGCCTGGACGAACCGGCTGCCGGTCTCAACCCGCAGGAAACCGAAGCGCTGAGCAAGATGATCCGTGTGCTGCGCGACGAGCATGACCTGACCGTGGTGCTGATCGAGCACGACATGGGCATGGTCATGAGCATTTCCGACCATATCGTGGTGCTCGACCACGGCAAACTGATCGCCGAAGGCGCGCCACAGGACATCCGTCACAACCCGACGGTGATTGCCGCTTACCTGGGCGCCGATGAAGAGGAACTGGTATGAGTACAGCGATCCTCGAACTGAAAGAGATCGACGTGTTTTATGGGCCGATCCAGGCCCTGAAAAAAGTCTCGCTGCACATCGATGAAGGTGAAACGGTGAGCCTGATCGGCTCCAACGGTGCCGGCAAGTCGACCCTGCTGATGTCGATCTTTGGCCAGCCGCGGGCGGCAGCCGGGCAGATCATCTACCGTGGCACCGACATTACCCACAAGTCTTCGCACTATATCGCCTCCAACGGCATCGCCCAGTCGCCGGAAGGCCGGCGGGTTTTCCCCGACATGTCGGTGGAAGAGAACCTGATGATGGGCACCATCCCCATTGGCGACACGTTCGCCAGCGAGGACATGCAGCGCATGTTCGAGCTGTTCCCACGGCTCAAGGAGCGGCGCAACCAGCGCGCCATGACCATGTCCGGCGGCGAGCAGCAAATGCTCGCCATTGCCCGGGCGCTGATGAGCCGTCCCAAGTTGCTGCTGCTCGATGAGCCGTCGCTGGGCCTGGCGCCGATCGTGGTCAAGCAGATCTTCGCCACCTTGCGCGAGCTGGCGCAGACCGGCATGACCATCTTCCTGGTGGAGCAGAACGCCAACCATGCGCTGAAGCTCTCGGACCGCGCCTATGTGATGGTCAACGGCCATATCCGCATGACTGGCACTGGCCAGGAGCTGTTGGTCAACGAGGAGGTGCGTAACGCTTATCTGGGCGGGCACTGATCTGTAGCTGGAAAAAACGCCCCGCCTGACGGGGTGTTTTTTTGTCCACAGTTTTGTGGAAAACCTTGCGCAAACGTTCTTTTGGGCGCGACAGAAAGTCGCTTTAACTGGCTGTTTTATCAGCTTTTGAGTTGTCCACCATTGGTGTGGAAGCGACTGTGGGTAACTTGGGTGCAGCTTGCTGCAGGCCTTTGTTTACAGGGCCTTCAGGCTTGTGGTTGTTTTTTGATCAGGTTTTTTTCCGGCGTTCGCATCAGGGTTTGTCAAGTGCTTTGTCCTTAGTGCAAATAGCGATTAACGGGCTCCAAAAGCCTGTGGATAACTCTGTGGGCAAGCCTTGGAAAGATCGACGTACACAGCGTAGTTACAGGCCTGGAGCCATCATGGAAATCTGCGCCGTGAGCGAGCGCCACGGCCCTGAGGTCAAGGCCAGCGCCCAAGGTCAAGGAAAATACTTGCGCAAGGCCCGGATTACATGGCTTTCAGGGTTTTCAAGTTGCCCCCGGATTTTGTGGAAGGGCTTGTGGATAAGATGAGCAAAGTTTGCCGCAGGCCTTCTATACCGGGGCTTTCCAAGGTTTGATCGATTTTTGTACAGTAAACCGAATGGCTTGCTGCCGGATGCGATGGTGGGCATGCTGAAAACCCTGTGATCAGCCTCATCAAGGAGACCCGCATGACCTCTACCGTTTTCATCACTGGCGCAACTTCCGGCTTCGGTGAAGCCTGTGCCCGTCGTTTTGCTGAAGCCGGCTGGTCGCTGGTGCTCACCGGTCGCCGTCAGGAGCGCCTGCAAGCGCTGTGCGCCAAGCTGTCCCAGCTGACCGAAGTGCACGGCCTGGTGCTTGATGTGCGTGACCGCAAGGCCATGGAAGAAGCCATCGCCAACCTGCCGCCGTCGTTCGCCAAGCTGCGCGGGCTGATCAACAACGCAGGCCTGGCCCTGGGCGCGGACCCGGCGCCCAAGTGTAACCTGGATGATTGGGAAACCATGGTCGACACCAACATCAAGGGCCTGATGTACAGCACCCGCCTGCTGCTGCCACGGCTGATCGCCCATGGCCGTGGCGCGACCATCCTCAACGTCGGCTCGGTGGCCGGTAACTATCCGTACCCGGGTAGCCACGTGTATGGCGGCACCAAGGCGTTCGTCGGGCAGTTCTCGTTGAGCCTGCGCTGCGACCTGCAGGGCACTGGCGTGCGGGTGAGCAACATCGAGCCGGGCCTGTGCGAGAGCGAGTTCTCGCTGGTGCGTTTCGGTGGCGACCAGGCGCGTTACGACGCCACCTATGCCGGGGCCGAGCCAATCCAGCCGCAGGACATCGCCGAGACCATCTTCTGGATCATGAACCAGCCGGCGCACATCAACATCAACAGCCTTGAGCTGATGCCGGTCAGTCAGGCGTGGGCGGGGTTTTCGATCGATCGTTCGGGCAAGGCGTGAGGGCCGCTCCTACCTGTAGGAGCGGGCTTGCCCCGCGATAGTGTCAGACCTGACGCTGCAGCCCTTCCAGGCACGTCGCCAGATGGTAAGGCGTGGTCGACGGCATATCGAAGCGGCTGACCTTGCCATTGGCATCCCGGCACTCATACCAGCCACCGGCATGCAGGAAGTTCTGCTGCAGCGCCTTGAGCTGGGCCAGCACCGTGGCGGCGCTCTCCGGGCGCAAGGTCAGGGCGCGCAGGTATTCGGCCTGGGCCCAGATGCGCTGGGTAGCGTCGCGCACCTGGCCATCGGCGCTGAGCATTGCCAGCACTGCGGTGTCCTTCACCCCGCATTGCTCGGCATAGGTGAATGCCCGGCTGAGCGATCCATGCAACTCACCACCGCGTAGCAGCGGCGAAGACTCCAGCAAGTAGAACCATTCGAACTGGTGACCCGGTTCGAACCAGTTATCCACAGCGCCGCGCGGTTTTTCCAGCATCACCCCGTGTTCCGGGTCGATGAAGTGCATCTGCATGGCCGCTGCCAGGGTTTCCAGCGCGTGTTGAACGGCTTCATCGTCACGCACCGACAGGGTGGCAAGGAAGGCTTCGGCCAGGTGCATCAGCGGGTTTTGCAGCGGGCCGCTGGCCAGGTCCGACCAATCTTCGCCAAGGCTCGCTTCGTACAGGCCGTCATCGCGGGCGAACTGCACGGCCACTACTTCCAGCGCGGCATTGAGGGTCGATTCGACCAGTGGCTCGCGAACCTTGCCCCAGTAATGCGCGCAGGCGAAGACGATAAAGGCGTGGGTGTAGAGGTCCTTGCGCCGGTCCAGCGGCTTGCCCTGGGCATCGATACTGTAGAACCAGCCGCCGTGTTCGGCATCATGGAAGTGCCGCTGCAACGAGCGAAACAGAGCCGCGGCGCGCTCGCTGGCGCCGGGCTGCTCGATGCGGCTGCTGAACAGGTACAGCTGGCGCGCACAGGCCATGGCCCGGTAGCGCTGCGCAGGCAATGGCTGCTGCTGCGGGTCGAGGGCTTCGAAGGGCAGGGCCATCTCTGCATTCCAGCCCGGGCCTTGCCACAGCGGCACGATGCGCTGGGCAAAGTGCGCCTGGACCTCGGCGAGCAGGGCGGGCAGTTGAGGCTGGGCAGTACGAAGGTCGGGCATGGAGAAAGTTCGTCGCGGTCAGTGCGTTTGCGCGCAATGGTAGCAGGAAACGGCAGGGACTTTGCCGGCCTCATCGCTGGCAAGGCCCGCTCCCACAGGACTTCGGTGGAGTCAGTGATCTCTGTGGGAGCCGGCCTTGCCGGCGATGGGCTGCGAAGCAGCCCCGGAACAGACTGCCTACAGGGTGCTGAGCCCCTGCCAGTGTTTGGCGCCGACAAAGATGAAGCGCAGCTGCTGGGTGATTTTCTCCTGGGCGCTGATTGGCACGGCGGCATTGTCGCTCGGCTCATCGATCAGTTCCGGCAGGGTGGCGAACACGGTTTTCACCACCAGGTCGGCCATCACCGCCAGGGCTGCGGCGTCCAGGTGCTGCCAACGCGGCATGCGCGCAAGGTCGGTAGCCAGGTCCGAGCTGATGCCTTGACGCAAGGTGCCGATGGCCTGGCGCACCGGTTGCGAACCGCCATATTGCTCACGGGCCAGGAACAGAAACTGGGCGCGGTTGGCCGCTACCACATCGAGAAAGATCCGCACCGAGGCGTCGGTGATGCCGCCGAGCTCGAATTCGTTCTGGCGTACCAGGCGGATGGTCTGGCGAAAGGTTTCGCCGACTTCATTGACCAGGGCCAGGCCCAGTTGGTCCATGTCGGAGAAATGCCGGTAAAAGCCGGTCGGGACGATACCTGCGGTTTTCGCCACTTCGCGCAGGCTGATGCTGCCGAAACCTCGACCGCTTTCCATCAGGTGGCGGGCGGCATCCAGCAGGGCGTGGCGGGTCTGTTGCTTTTGTTCGGCGCGCGGCAGCATGGCAAGTATCGGCAGGCAGTGAAACAGCCCTGCACTCTAATAGGCTGGCGCCGGAAAAACAAAGCCCGGTCAATGGACCGGGCTGGGAGGGGAGCCGCTACAGCATTGGTGAGTCTTGTTGTCTGGCATAGGCTTCAGCTCGCGCGTTGGATTTCGATCAGGCGATCAGCGCCACCTTCTGCGACCTCGAAGCGTGCTTTCAGACGGTCAGAACCACCTTCGGCTACTTTGTAATACTGTTTCAGGCGATCAGAGCCACCCTCGGCAACTTTGACCCGGTCATTCAGGCGATCAGCGCCGCCTTCGGCGACACGGTTGTTACGCTCCAGTACGCGATCGGAACCGCCTTCAGCGACACGGTTGTTGCGTTCCAGTACGCGATCCGAACCGCCTTCAGCCAGCGGGTTCAGTGGCTGCGAAATCACCGTCGAGCTCGAACGCGATTCGGCGCTCAGGGCTTGGTCGGCGGCGGGAACGGCAAAGGCGTTGGCGGCCAGAATGGACAAGGACAGGCTCAGCAGTAATTGGCGTTTCATGATTCGGTGCTCCTCGGCGGGGCTGGAAAGTGGGTACGGAGCCAATGCTACGCCGGGAAGCGCCAGATAAAAGTTCATAAAGATAATGGTAACAATCAACGGAATTGATGTTTTACAGCGACCGCTCTAGCTAGCTGGTTACGGCGCGATGAGCAGCGGTGCCGAGGCCATTGGCGGGGCTGGCGGATGGGGTAACGATCGACAAAAGTTGAGAAAGAGGTCAGAAAAAACCTCGTTATCATGGCTGATCCATTAAACCCCTCGGCTTTTCATCAGTCCGAAGAGATAAGTGCCATCAACGCGCCCGCTTTTTGCCATGCAGTCATCAGGAGAATCGTGCAATGACGCGCCCCGCCAAACTCATCACCTGGACCCTCGCCAGCCTGCTGCTGGTCCTGGCCGTACTGGTGATCGTCATCGCCACGTTCGACTGGAACCGGGTCAAGCCCACCCTCAATGCCAAGGTCTCCGAAGCGCTGCACCGGCCCTTCGCTATCAACGGCAACCTGACGGTGCGCTGGCAGCGCGAGCTGGAGCAGGGTGGTTGGCGCGCCTGGCTGCCATGGCCGCATTTCATCGCCGAAGACCTGACCCTGGGCAACCCGGACTGGCTCAAGGAGCCACAGATGGTCGGCCTCAAGCGCGTCGAGTTCCGCCTCGCGCCGCTGCCGCTGCTGGTGCAGCAGATCGTCATTCCGCGCATCGACCTCAACCAGCCGACCGCCAGCCTCAAGCGTCTGGCCGATGGTCGTGCCAACTGGACCTTCGACTTCGGCCCCAAGGATGAGCAGGCCCAACCATCGGAGTGGGTGCTGGACATCGGCGCCATCGGCTTCGACAAGGGCCAGGTCAGTGTTGATGACCAGACGTTGAAAACCCGTCTGGACGTGCTGATCGACCCGCTGGGCAAACCGATTCCGTTCAGCGACATCGTCGGCAAGGCTTCGGCGCAGAAGGCCGGTGCCGCACAGGACTACGCCTTCGGCCTCAAGGTCAAGGGCCGCTACAAGGGCCAGGCGCTGGCCGGCACCGGCAAGATCGGCGGCCTGCTGGCCCTGCAGGACGCTTCGCAGCCGTTCCCGTTGCAGGCCGACATGGCCATTGGCGATACCCGCATTGCCGTCGCCGGCACCCTGACCGACCCGCGCAATCTCGGCGCCCTCGACCTGCGCCTGCGTCTGTCAGGAGCGAGCCTGGGCAACCTGTATCCGCTCACCGGCGTGACCCTGCCTGATTCACCGCCCTATGCCACCGATGGTCATCTCACCGCCAAGCTGCATGAACCCGGCGGCGCGGCGTTTCGCTATGAAGGCTTCAACGGCAAGATCGGCGACAGCGATATCCATGGCGACCTGGCGTTCGTGGCCAGCCAGCCGCGGCCGAAGCTGACCGGCAAACTGGTGTCCAACCAGTTGTTGTTCAAGGACCTGGCGCCGCTGATCGGGGCCGACTCCAATGCCGAACAGAAAGCCCGAGGCGGTGCCAGCAAGCAACCAGCGGGCAAGGTATTGCCGGTCGAGGCGTTTCGCACCGAACGCTGGCGGACCATGGACGCGGACGTGACCTTCAGCGGCAAGCGCATCGTGCACAGCGCCAAGCTGCCGTTCACCGACCTCTCCAGCCACTTCGTCCTCGAGGACGGCGTGCTGCGCCTGGAACCACTGCGTTTTGGCATCGCCGGCGGCACGCTCGATGCCCAGGTGCGCCTCGATGGCCGTAGCGTGCCGTTGCAGGGACGGGCGCAACTGAGTGCGCGTAACTTCAAGCTCAAGCAGCTGTTCCCGACCTTCGAGCCGATGAAGACCAGCTTCGGCGAACTCAACGGCGACGCCGACCTGAGCGGGCGCGGCAACTCGGTGGCGGCCTTGCTGGCTACGGCCAATGGCGACCTGAAGATGCTGATCAACGATGGCGCCATCAGCCGTGGCCTGATGGAGATCGCCGGGCTTAACGTCGGTAACTATGTGGTCGGCAAGCTGTTTGGCGACAAGGAAGTGAAGATCAACTGTGCGGCGGCCGATTTCGGCATCAAGGACGGCCTGGCCACCACCCGGGTGTTTGTCTTCGATACCGAGAACGCGATCATCTACATCGACGGCACAGCCAACTTCGCCAGTGAGCAGCTGGATTTGAAGATCAACCCCGAGTCCAAGGGGGTGCGCCTGCTATCGTTGCGCTCGCCGCTGTATGTGCGCGGGTCGTTTGCCAAGCCTAGCGCTGGCGTGCAGGCGTTGCCGCTGGCGCTGCGTGGCGCGGGAATGGTGGCGTTGGGGGTGGTTGCCGGGCCCGCAGCAGGGTTGCTGGCGCTGATCGCGCCTAGCGGCGATGTACCGAACCAGTGCACGCCGTTGCTGGAGCAGATGAAGGCCGGCAAGGCACCGCGGGCGGTCAAGGCGGGTTAAGGAGCGCTATGTAGGAGCGCGCTTGCCCCGCGATAAGATCTACAGGCCGTGCAGCAAATCCGCCCTGTCGTCAGCGTGCTCCTGTTCCTGGGCCAGAATGTCTTCGACGATGCGGCGGGCGTTCGATTGCGATTGCCGGCGAAGTGCCTGTAGTGTGGGGCGACTGTCCACGGAACGGGGAATGCAGCCATGGCCCAAGGGCTCGCAACGCGTTATCCACTGGTGCTGGTGCCGGGCATGCTCGGGTTTGTCCGCCTGCTGTTGTATCCCTACTGGTTCGGCATCGTTTCGGCGTTGCGCCGGGGCGGCGCCAAGGTGTTTGCCGTGCAGGTGTCAGCGCTCAACTCGAGTGAGGTGCGCGGCGAGCAGTTGCTGCTGATCATCGAAGGTATTCGCCAGCGTACAGGGGCCGACAAGGTCAACCTGCTGGGCCACAGCCAGGGCGCCCTGACCGCGCGCTACGCTGCGGCCAAGCGGCCGGAATGGGTTGCCTCGGTTACCTCGATCGCCGGCCCCAACCATGGCTCGGAACTGGCCGATTATCTGCTCGAACACTACCCGGCCGATTCTGTTCGTGGCCGCCTGCTCACAGCGCTGTTGCATGGCTTGGGGGTGTTGATGGGCTGGCTGGAGACTGGCTGGCGTGGGCCGAAACTGCCGATCGACGTGCACGCCTCGCACCACTCCCTGACCAGCGCCGGGGTGGCGCTGTTCAACCAGGCTTATCCACAGGGCCTGCCGACCACCTGGGGCGGCGAGGGCCCAGTCGAGGTCAATGGCGTGCGTTACTACTCCTGGTCCGGCACCCTGCAACCGGGCCGCACCGACCGCGGCCTCAACCGCCTGGACGGCAGCAACCGCTTCTGCCGCTTGTTCGCCCGCGCCTTCGTGCGGGAAAAGGGCCAGTGCGACGGTATGGTCGGGCGCTTCAGCTCGCACCTGGGCGAGGTGATCGGCGATGACTATCCGCTCGATCACCTGGACATCGTCAATCAGTCGCTAGGTGCGGTGGGCAAGGGCGCCGAGCCTGTGCGGCTGTTCACCGAGCATGCCGCCAGGCTCAAGGCTGCGGGGCTATAGCAGCGCGGCGCAGGGGTGTTTTCCAGCGTTCGGCGAGGATCACCCCGACCAGGGTCAGGACCCCGCCCACCAGGTGATAGAGGGCCAGTTGCTCACCCAGCACCCCGGCGGCGATCACCGCCGTCACCGCCGGCAACAGGTTGAAGAACAGTGTCGTGCGGCTCGGGCCCAGGCGGCTGACCGCCTGCATCCAGGCCAGCGGCGCGATCATCGAGGCCAGAACGCAGGCATAGATCACCAGGCCGATGTTGCCCGCGCCCAGGCCGGTCTTTGCCGAGAACAGGAACAGCGGCAGCAATACGATGATCGCCACCAGCACCTGCAGGTACAGCAGTTGCAACGGCGGGATACGCAGCTGCCACTTTTTCAGCAAGGTGCTGTACACCGCGTAGGCCAGGGTGGCGATCAGCATCAGCGCATCGCCGCCGTTGACCCCGTGTTGCACCAGCACCGCCAGATCGCCCGCCGACACCACCACCAGCACACCGATGAACGACACCAGCGCCCCGATCAGCGCACCGATGGTCAGCCGCTGACCGAGGCTGATGATCGCCAGGGCCAGGGACATCAGCGGCATCAGCGAAAGGATGATGCCCATGTTGGTGGCGCTGGTGATGGCGGCGGCGAAGTAGGCCAGGCTCTGGTACACCGCCATGCCCAACACGCCGAGGATGAAGACCTTGCCCAGGTTCGGGCCGATGGCCGCCCAGTTGCGCAGCACCGGGCGCAACAGAAATGGGGTGAACAGCAGGCCTGCCAGCAGCCAGCGATAGAAGCCGATCTCGGCCGGGAAAATCGCCCCGGCAGACATCTTGGTGACCACGGTATTGCCGGCCCAGATGAAGATCGCCAGCAACGGAAACGCATAATTCATGAAACGGAAACTCTTGAGGGAACAGGCGGCCATTATCCGCTTGTCTGTCTTGTTGCTTATACTTGCATCCAGACAATCTGCGCATAGATCCAGACAGCATGGCGATAAAGTACGTAAAAATTCCGCAATTCGAGGCTTTGCCGGCCCCGGTGTATTTTCGCTACGACGAGTTTGGCGCCGATACCCACAGCGCCGCCCACCGGCATGCCTGGGGCCAGCTCAACTATGCGGCGCACGGCATCATGCACCTGGAAATCGACGGCCAGCGCTTCATCTCGCCGCCGCATTATGCGGTGTGGGTGCCGCCCGATACCGAGCACAGCTGCTACAACCCGCAGGCCATTGTCTATCGCTCGGTGTACCTGGATCGCGCCCTGTGCCAGGGCCTGCCTGCCGAACCGTGCACCCTGGTGATCAGCGACATTCTCAAGGCCATTCTTGGCGATTTCGCCGCCCGTGACGTCAAGGTCCCTGAAGATGAAGCCGACCAGCGCCTGGCCCAGGTGCTGGTCGACCAGTTGCGCCGCGCACCGACCCAGGCCTGCTACCTGCCCTACGCACGCAGTGCCGGTCTGGGCGATGTGCTGCAGGCTCTGCATGCCGAGCCCGGCGACAATCGCCCGCTCGGCCATTGGGCCGCCAGCGTCCATGTCAGCGAACGCACCCTGGCCCGGCAGTTCATCCGCGAGCTGGGCATGAGCTTTGGCGAGTGGCGCCTGCGCCTGCGCTTTTTGCGCGCCATCGAGGCGCTGGAGCAGAACCTGCCGATCCAGCAGATTGCCTTCGACCTGGGCTACAGCAGCGCCTCGGCGTTCATCGCCATGTTCCAGCGCCAGGCCCACTGCACGCCTGAGCAGTACCGGCGCCAGGCTCGCGCTGGAGGTTTGTAAGAGTATTTGTCTACACTCTCGCCAAGGCTGCGCGTGGTGCGCGGCGACCAGGAGAAAACGCCATGAAGATGGTGCGTGTGCCGTTGCTGTTGCTGGGTTTGCTGATGTGTTCCCAAGGTTTTGCCGCCACGGCGCAACAGGAAAAAATGAAGACTTGTAACGCCGACGCCACGGCCAAGGCTCTCAAGGGCGATGAACGCAAGGCGTTCATGAGCACCTGCCTGAAAGCCAAGCCTGCGACCCAGCAGGAGAAAATGAAAACCTGCAACGCCGACGCCACCACCAAGGCGCTCAAGGGCGACGAGCGCAAGGCGTACATGAGTGACTGCCTGAAGAAAAAGTAACGTCTGCTGCTGGCGGCGGGCCCGCGGTCCTTGCGAGCCTGTCGCCACCCCCCTATGATCCGCGGCCCGGGCAGGATGGTTCATCCTGCACACTTCATCGCCAGGATCTTCATGAAAACGGACTTCAACTTCTCGCGCCAGCATCTGTTGCTCGGCTGCTCGGCGTTCTTTGTCGCAGCGTTTTTCTTCTACTCGATTGCCACGATCAACTACTGGATCGACGGCAGTGACCTGGTCTTTTTCAGCCTGCTGACCCTGTTGTCGGTCACCGCGCTGTTCAACATGATCTGTGGCAAGGAGATTGCCACCAGCCTGAGCTTGGAAGAGGGCAAGGTGCACTATTTCGACGGCAAGCAGTACCGGGTGGCGGTGCCGGTGGAGGAGATCACCGAGGTCAAGGTGCAGAACCTGCTGCTGTGCAATCGCCTGATCGTCGACTTCAGCGGCTCGCGCCGCCTCAGCCGCTTCAATGTCGAGAACGCCGAAGCCTTTCGCGACCAGCTTCAGTCGTCGGCGGCGTAAGTCACCGACTCGAGCCGGTCCAGACCCTCGCCGATAAACAGCGAGAATGGCCGGCCGGCGCGGTTGGCCAGTTCCCGGCAGTCGCTCTGCAGCAGGCCGACACGCAGGTCCTTGCCCGGGATCAGGTTCAGGCTCTGCTTGCCCAGTGAGCCGATCTCGAAGGCCATCTCGAAGGGGCGCCACGGGCTGCGCTGTGGCGTCCTTTCGGCTTGCCAGGCTTTGACCTGGCCATTGTGGATTCTCTCCCGCAGAACCGGGTCCTTGAAATCGAAGCGTGCCGGCAGTTGGGCGAACTGCATCGGCGCGTACTCGATGATGACCTGCGCACGTTCCGGTGGGCCATCGTCGAGCTGCACGATCGACCTGAACTTGAACGGCCCACCGGAAACCTCGGCCAACGCGTGACAGGTGATGATGCTCGACACCTGGCTGCTGGTTTCGGCGGCAAGTGCGCGTTCTTGCACCGTGGCGCTGGAAAGCACTTCGATCCGGTCACCAAGTTTGAGCTGCAGGGTCACCGGCCCCTGGATGCTGTCAACCGCCTCCCTCCACTGGTCGTACTTGGCGTCCGGCGCATGCGGCTCAAGGGTGACATCGACTTCCCAGGAGGTGGCAGCGCGGGCCCGGGGAATTTCATCGAGCAACTGGTGCAGGGCTTGGCGTTTGCTGGCCTCGAGTGAGCGCGAGACGCTGATGAGGATGACCCGACTGTCGTTCGAGTCGAGCTCGACCTCGATGTCTTCGGGATCGATTTTGAGTGCCAGGATGGCCTGGTACAGGTCATCGCCGTAGCGCGTGGCGAGGTCGCCGTAAAAGGATCTAACTGACTGCTGAAAGTGCAGGGTGGCGAAGTCTTCCGAACAGCCGCCAAGCAGCATCAACGGAAGCAGGACAAGCAGTTTGCGCATGGTCTGGAGCTCTTTGCCTTGAAGGTGGGAAGGCACAGAGGGACTCCTGTTTCGCTTACCTGCGAATGCGCTGCGAGGCGCCACCATTCCATCGGGGGGCGGCAATCATAGAAACATCACAACGGCATTGCCAGCCGCAGTGCCGCTGCATGCCACTATGCCTGCCGGGCGAAGGCTGGCAGACTGCCGGTTTTCCATGCCGTCGCCTTTCGAGGTTGTATGACCTTTACTCCGCGCCAGATCACCCTGGCCAGTTGGATCATCGTCTTCTCCGGCCTGTTGCTGGTGTTGCCGCTCAAGTTGTTGCCGAGCCTGCTGGCCGGTCTGCTGGTGTTCGAACTGGTCAACATGCTCACCCCCAAACTGCAGCACCTGATTGCCGGGCAACGGGCGCGCTGGCTGGCGGTGGCGTTGCTCGGCACCCTGGTGGTCAGCACCCTGACCCTGCTGTTCGCCGGCGCCATCAGTTTCTTGCTGCATGAAGCGGAAAACCCCGGGGCATCCCTGGACAAGTTCATGCTGCTGGTCGACCAGGCCCGCGGGCAGTTGCCGCCGTTCATCGATGCCTACCTGCCGGCCAGCGCCTCGGAGTTCAAAGTGGCCATCGGCGAATGGCTCAAGACCCACCTGGGTGAGCTGCAACTGGTGGGCAAGGGCGCGGCGCACATGTTCGTCACCCTGCTGATCGGCATGATCCTCGGCGCCATCGTTGCCCTGCAGCGCATCCCCGATATCTCCAAGCGCAAGCCCCTGGCGGCGGCGTTGTTCAACCGTCTGGCGCTTTTGGTGCAGGCGTTTCGCAACATCGTCTTTGCGCAGATCAAGATTTCCCTGCTCAACACCTTCTTCACCGGCATCTTCCTTGCCGTGGTACTGCCGCTGTTCGGCGTGCACCTGCCGCTGACCAAGACCCTGATCGTGCTGACCTTCCTGCTCGGCTTGCTGCCGGTGATCGGCAACCTGATGTCCAACACCCTGATCACCATCGTCGGCCTGTCGTTGTCGATCTGGGTAGCGATGGCGGCGCTCGGTTACCTGATCGTTATCCACAAGGTCGAGTACTTCCTCAACGCGCGGATCGTCGGCGGGCAGATCAGTGCCAAGTCGTGGGAATTGCTGCTGGCGATGCTGGTATGCGAGGCGGCGTTCGGCTTGCCGGGGGTGGTGGCGGGGCCGATTTACTACGCCTACCTGAAGAGTGAGTTGCGCCAGCAAGAGCTGGTGTGAACTGAAGGCTATCGCCGGCAAGGCCGGCTCCCACAGGGATAGTGTGCAGCAATACTTTGTGGGAGCCGGCGTTGCCGGCGAAAGGGCCGCAACGCGGCCCCGGCTATCTCAACCGTAACGCTTGCGCGCCTCGATCGCCAAGCCGCTGCCAATGCTGCCGAAGATGTTGCCTTCGACATGGCGGGCATTGGGCAGCATTGCCGCCACGCTCTGGCGCAAGGCCGGGATGCCGCTGGAACCGCCGGTGAAGAACACCGTGTCGACCTGCGCGACACCAACGCCGGCCTTGGCCAGCAACTCGCTGACACTGCCACGCACGCGCTCGAGCAGGTTGTCGATCGACTCTTCGAACAGCGCCCGGCTCAACTCGACGCTGAGGCCCGGCTCGACCCGCTTGAGGTCGACCAGGCGGCGCTCGTTGTGGGTCAGCTCGATCTTGGTTTCTTCCACTTCCATCGCCAGCCAGTGCCCGGCGCGCTGTTCGATCAGCTTGAACAGGCGGTCGATGCCGTCGGTGTCTTCGATGTCGTAGCGCATGCTGCCCAGGGCCAGCTGGGATTTTTGCGAGTACACCGAGTTGATGGTGTGCCAGGTGGCCAGGTTCATGTGGTGGCTGGTGGGCATGAAGGCACCGCTTTTCATCCGGCTGCCGTAGCCGAACAGCGGCATCACGCCTTGCAGGCTCAGCTGCTTGTCGAAGTCGGTACCGCCGATGTGCACGCCACCGGTGGCGAGGATGTCCTGCTGGCGGTCATCGAGCATGTGCCGCTCGGGGGCCAGGCGCACCAGGGAGAAGTCCGAAGTACCCCCGCCGATGTCGACGATCAGCACCAGCTCTTCGCCCTGGATGTTCGACTCATAGTCAAAGGCCGCGGCAATGGGTTCGTACTGAAACGACACGTGCTTGAAACCGATCTTCTTCGCGACTTCCGCCAGGGTGTCTTCGGCTTCCTGGTCGGCGGCCTGGTCGTCATCGACGAAATGCACCGGGCGGCCCAGTACTACCTCGTCGAAGGCACGGCCGGCATTGGCTTCGGCGCGCTTTTTCAGTTCGCCGATGAACATGCCCAGCAGGTCCTTGAACGGCAGCGCGGTACCCAGCACGCTGGTGTCGTGCTTGATCAGCTTGGAACCCAGCAGGCTCTTGAGCGAGCGCATCAGGCGGCCTTCATAGCCTTCGAGGTATTCGTGCAGGGCCAGGCGGCCGTACACCGGGCGGCGCTCCTCGATATTGAAGAACACCACCGACGGCAGGGTGATCTTGCCGTCTTCCAGGGCGATCAACGACTCCACGCCCGGGCGGTGCCAGCCGACGGTGGAGTTGGAGGTGCCAAAGTCGATGCCGCAGGCACGGGCCGGGGATGCGTCACTCATGGGTTGTACTTCCGGGGAAAAACGGCCGCGCAGTTTATGCCAGCCGTCAGCAGAATCAAGACCGATTATCTGCTTTGCAGCAAACCCATGGGCACCTTGAAAGGCTATGCTTGACCCCAATCTACACAAGCATTCGATTAACCCATGGTGATTCCTTAGATGGACTTCAAAGACTATTACAAGATTCTTGGCGTAGAGCCGACGGCGGATGACAAGGCGATCAAGACCGCCTACCGCAAGCTCGCGCGCAAGTATCACCCCGACGTCAGCAAAGAGCGTGACGCCGAGGATAAATTCAAGGAGGCCAACGAGGCCTATGAAGCCCTGAGCAGCCCGGAAAAACGCGCCGAGTACGACGAACTGCGCAAATACGGCCAGCACGGCCGGCCGTTCCAGGGCCCGCCAGGCTGGCAAAGCCGCGGCTCGGCAGGCGCCGGCGGCTTTGGTGACGGTGGCGATTTTTCCGATTTCTTCAGCTCGATCTTCGGTTCGCGCGGTGGCAATGGCAATCCATTTGGCCGCGGCCAGCAACGCAGTGCCGGACGGCGGGGGCAAGACGTGGAAATGGAACTGGCGATTTTCCTTGAAGAGACCCTGTCCAGCGAGTCCAAGCAGATCAGCTTCCAGGTGCCGCAGCACAACGCCAATGGTCAGCGCACCGGCTTTACCACCAAGACCCTGAACGTGAAGATTCCGGCCGGCGTCAGCGACGGCGAGAAAATCCGTCTCAAGGGCCAGGGCGCACCGGGCGTCGGTGGCGGAGCCAATGGCGACTTGTTCCTGACCATTCGCATGGCACCGCACCCGCTGTTCGATGTCGAAGGTCATGACCTGATCATCACCGTGCCGCTGGCACCGTGGGAGGCCGCACTGGGCACCAAGGTGGCGATGCCGACCCTGACCGGCAAGGTCAACCTGACCATTCGTCCGGACAGCCAGAACGGCCAGCGCCTGCGGATCAAGGGCATGGGCCTGGGCAACAAGCACGGCCAGCGCGGCGACCTGTTCGCGCAATTGAAAGTGGTGATGCCGAGCCAGTCCGATGCCGCCGCCCGCGAGCTGTGGACCAAGTTGTCGGAAAAGGCCGCATTCAACCCGAGGACACAATGGAGTAGCTGATCATGAGCAGTACCCTGGTCGTTCAACTGGACATGCAGACCCTCTGTCAGGAAGCCGATTTACCGGCGGCCTACGTGATCGAAATCGTCGAACACGGCATTGTCGAGCCTTCCGGGCGAACGCCGGAAGACTGGCTGTTTGACGATCAGGCGCCGGTGCTGGCCAAGCGCGCGGCCAAGCTGCATCACGATCTGCAGCTGGAGTGGGAAGGGGTGGCGCTGGCCCTGGAGCTGCTGGAGGAAGTGCAGCAACTGCGCAGCGAGAACAGCATGCTCAGGCAGCGTTTGGGGCGGTTTGTGCAGGGCTGAGTTCATTGCGTCCGCTGCGCGACCGATCGCCGGCAACGCCGGCTCCCACACTGGCCCTGTGCATGCAGTACCCTGTGGGAGCCGGCCTTGCCGGCGATTGGCCCTGAAGACCTAGAGCAATTTGTAGTACAGCGCCGTTGCCCGATAGACTCCGTCCGGCCCACAGGCGTAATCCGGAATCTCCCCGGCCTTGCTGTACCCCAGCGACCGATAAAAAGCTTCGGCCTCCGAGCCAGCCTCGGTATCCAGGTACAGCATGCCGCGCTGCTTCTGCCGCGCCACCAGTTCCAGTGCCTGCATCAGTTGCTGGCCAAGGCCCCGGCGCCGTGCCGCGCTGTGCACCAGCAGTTTTTGCACTTCAGCCCGGTTCAAGCCATTGGGCTTAAGGCACAAGCCCAGCTGGACACTGCCCAGCACTTCCTTGTCCTTGCCCACCACCCACAGCAACAGCTCGCCGCTGACCAGGCGCTGGCGCACCTCCTCGAAATAGCCCTCGGCCTGCTGCGCATCGATATCCGCCAGAAACCCCACCGAGGCGCCGTGTTGCACGGCATCAAGCAGCAACGCCACCAGGCCGTCGCGGTAATAGGCAAGGCTTTCATGGGTTACACGATTAAGCTGCGCAGCATTCACAGGCGTCACTCCATTGTCGGGGGCAGGGCATCCGGGTTGAGGATCAACTGCATAAAGGTCAGGTCCAGCCAGCGGCCAAACTTCACCCCGACCTGGGGCATCTGCCCGTTGAGGGTGAAGCCCAGGCGCTGATGCAGGCGAATCGAGGCGGCGTTGCCGCTTTCGATGGCGGCGACCATCACGTGTTTGTCGCAGGCGCGGGCCCGTTCGATCAGCGCCTGCATCAGCTTGGGACCCAGGCCGTTGCCGCGCTGGTCATTGCGGATGTACACCGAGTGCTCGACGGTATGGCGAAAACCTTCGAACGGCCGCCAGTCGCCAAACGAAGCATAGCCGAGTACCTCGTTGGCAGCGTTCACCGCCACCAGGATCGGATAACCCTGGGCCTGGCGAGCATCGAACCAGGCCTGGCGGTTGCCCAGATCGACCGCTTGCTCGTTCCAGATCGCCGTGGTGTTGAGCACGGCGTCGTTATAGATATCGCGAATGCCCGTCAGGTCGGCAGGCACTGCATCGCGCAACAGGTAAGTCATGGCAGGTTCTCGAACAGGGGCATGGTGATCGGCTCAGGTTAAATGGTTACCAGGCCGCGCACACCTTCGGCTTCCATAGTTTCGCCACGCCCGGCCTGGATGATTTCACCGCGCGACATCACCAGGTACTGGTCGGCAAGCTCCGCGGCAAAGTCGTAGAACTGCTCGACCAGCAGGATCGCCATGTCGCCACGGGCGGCAAGCGTGCTGATGACCGCGCCGATCTCCTTGATGACTGAAGGTTGAATGCCCTCGGTGGGCTCGTCGAGGATCAGCAGGCGCGGCTGGCTGGCCAGGGCGCGGCCGATGGCCAGTTGTTGTTGCTGGCCACCGGAGAGGTCGCCGCCACGGCGCTGTTTCATCTGCAGCAGCACCGGGAACAGCTCGTAGATGAACACCGGCACGCTGTGGGCCTGGCTGGCGCCAAAGCGCGACAGGCCCATCAGCAGGTTCTCCTCGACGCTCAGACGCGGGAAAATCTCGCGGCCCTGGGGCACGTAGGCGATGCCGGCGTGCACCCGCTGGTGCGGCTTGAGCGCAGTGATCGCCTGGCCTTCCCAGTGCACGCTGCCTTCGCGGGTGGGCAGCAGGCCCATCAGGCAGCGCAGCAGGGTGGTCTTGCCGACGCCATTGCGGCCTAACAGGCAGGTGACTTCACCGACCTTGGCCTCGAACGACAAGCCGCGCAGGATGTGGCTGCCGCCGTAGTATTGGTGCAGTGAGTCGATTTTCAGCATGTTGTCGTCCTTTGTTGGCCTCATCGCCCGAGGTAAACCTCGATCACCCGGTCATCCGCCTGCACCTGCTCCAGCGACCCCTCGGCCAGCACACTGCCCTGGTGCAGCACGGTGACGTGGTCGGCGATGCTGCCGACAAAGCCCATGTCATGCTCGACCACCATCAGCGAATGCTTGCCGGCCAGGCTTTTGAACAGTTCGGCGGTGAATTCGGTTTCGGCATCGGTCATGCCCGCCACCGGCTCATCCAGCAGCAGTAACTGCGGGTCCTGCATCAGCAGCATGCCGATCTCCAGGAACTGCTTCTGGCCGTGGGAGAGCAAACCGGCCGGGCGTTGGGCCGAAGCGCTCAGGCCAATGGTCTGCAGGATCTCGTCGATGCGCTCGCGCTGCTCGCCGCTCAGGCGCGCCACCAGGCTGGCCAGCACCGACTTGTCGGCCTTCTGCGCCAGCTCCAGGTTTTCGAACACGCTCAGGGCCTCGAACACCGTCGGCTTCTGGAACTTGCGGCCGATCCCGGCCTGGGCGATCTGCACCTCGCTCATGCGCGTCAGGTCCAGGGTGTCGCCGAACCAGGCCTTGCCGCTGGTAGGGCGGGTCTTGCCGGTGATCACATCCATCAGGGTGGTCTTGCCGGCGCCGTTGGGGCCGATGATGCAGCGCAGCTCACCGACGCCGATGTACAGGTTGAGGTTGTTCAGCGCCTTGAAACCGTCGAAGCTGACGTTGATGTCTTCCAAGGTCAGTACCGTGCCGTGGCGCACCTCCAGGCCTTCGCCGCGGCGCTGGCCGAGGCCGATGGCATCGCGGCCGCTGCCAGCATCGAGGATCGGTTCGAGCATGAATTCCGGGTGCACCGGCGGTAGTGGGATGGCTCTCATTGTTCGCCCCTTTTGTTCAGCAGACCGACCACGCCCCGTGGCAGGTACAGGGTCACCAGGATGAACAGCGCTCCGAGGCAGAACAGCCAGTACTCGGGAAAGGCCACGGTGAACCAGCTCTTCATGCCGTTGACCAGGCCGGCCCCCAGCAGCGGCCCGATCAGTGTGCCGCGCCCGCCGAGGGCGACCCACACAGCAGCTTCGATGGAGTTGGTCGGCGACATCTCGCTAGGGTTGATGATGCCCACCTGCGGCACGTACAAGGCCCCGGCCAGACCGCACAGCACCGCGCTCAGCACCCAGACGAACAACTTGAAACCGCGCGGGTCGTAGCCGCAGAACATCAGGCGGTTCTCGGCATCGCGCAGAGCGGTCAGGACCCGCCCGAACTTGCTCCGGGCCAGGCGCCAACCCAGGTACAGGCTGGCCACCAGCAAGGCGACGGTGAGCAGGAACAGCACCGCGCGGGTGCTTTGCGCGGTGATTTCAAAGCCGAGGATGCTGCGAAAATGGGTGAAGCCGTTGTTGCCGCCAAAGCCGGTCTCGTTGCGAAAGAACAGCAGCATGCCGGCGAAGGTCAGGGCCTGGGTCATGATCGAGAAATACACGCCCTTGATCCGCGAACGGAAGGCGAAGTAGCCGAACACCAGCGCCAGCAACCCCGGCGCCAGCACCACCAGGCACAGGGCCCAGGCAAAGTGCTGGGTGCCGGCCCAGTACCAGGGCAGCTCGCTCCACGACAGGAAGGTCATGAACGCTGGCAGGCCATCGCCGGCCGCTTCGCGCATCAGGTACATGCCCATGGCATAGCCGCCGAGGGCGAAGAACAGGCCGTGGCCCAGCGACAGCAACCCGGCATAGCCCCAGACCAGGTCCAGGGCCAGGGCGACAATGGCGTAGCAGAGGATCTTGCCGACCAGGGTCAGGGTGTAGGCCGAGACCTGCAGGCTGTGCCCGGCGGGCAGCAACGACAGCACTGGCAGGGCCAGCAGCACCAGTAGCACCGTGGTGCCGATGGCCAGGGTCCAGCGCGGGCCGGCCTTCTGGCTGGCGGTAACAAGCAGAGGCTGGTTCATCAGTCGATTACCCGTCCCTTGAGCGCGAAGAGGCCTTGCGGGCGTTTCTGGATGAACAGAATGATCAGCGCAAGGATGAGGATCTTGCCGAGCACTGCACCGATCTGCGGCTCCAGCAGTTTGTTGGCGATGCCAAGGCCGAAGGCCGCCCAGAGGCTGCCGGCCAGTTGCCCGACGCCGCCCAGCACCACCACCAGGAACGAGTCGATGATGTAGCTCTGGCCCAGGTCCGGGCCGACGTTGCCGATCTGGCTCAGGGCCACGCCACCGAGCCCGGCGATACCGGAGCCGAGACCAAAGGCAAGCATGTCCACACGCCCGGTCGGTACGCCGCAGCAGGCGGCCATGTTGCGGTTCTGGGTGACTGCACGCACGTTCAGGCCCAGGCGCGTGCGGTTGAGCAGCAACCAGGTCAGCAGCACCACGAACAGCGCGAAGGCGATGATCACCAGGCGGCTGTAGGGCAGCACCAGGTTGGGCAGCACCTGGAGGCCACCGGAGAGCCAGGCCGGGTTGGCCACTTCGACGTTCTGTGCGCCGAACAGCAGGCGGATGGCCTGGATCAGGATCAGGCTGATGCCCCAGGTGGCCAGCAGGGTTTCCAGCGGGCGGCCATACAGGTGGCGGATCACCGTGCGCTCCAGGAGCATGCCGACCCCGGCACTGACGGCGAAGGCCACCGGCAGGGCAATCAGCGGGTAGAACTCGATGGCCCCGGGCGCATAGCGTTGCACCAGGACCTGCACGACATAGGTGGCGTAGGCGCCGAGCATGAGCATCTCGCCGTGGGCCATGTTGATCACCCCGAGCAGGCCGAAGGTGATGGCCAGGCCCAGGGCCGCGAGCAACAGAATCGAACCCAGCGACAGGCCGCTGAAGGCCTGGCCGAGCAGCTCGCCAAACAGCAGCTTGCGCTTGACCTGGGCCAGGCTGGTTTCGGCGGCGGTACGCACGCCGGCGTTGTTCTCGACACCGGGTTCGAGCAGCGCTTCCAATCGGGTGCGGGCCATCGGGTCGCCGGTTTCGCCGAGCAGGCGCACCGCCGCCAGGCGCACGGCCGGGTCGCGGTCGACCAGTTGCAGGTTGGCCAGGGCCAGAGCCAATGCCGCATGGACGGCGGCGTCGGCTTCGCTGGCGAAGCGCCGGTCGAGGAAGGCAACCTGGGCCGGCTGGGCGCTTTTTTGCAGTTGCTGGGCAGCCGCCAGGCGCACTGTGCTATCTGCGCTGAGCAACTGATGGCTGGCCAGGGCGTTATCCACAAGCCCGCGCAAGCGGTTGTTCAGGCGCAGTTTGCGGGTGTCGCCGGGGGCGATGCGGCCTTGTTGCAGAGCGCTCAGCAGTTCAAGGCGGGCCGGGTCCGGTTGCGCCGCCCAGTCCTGGAGCAGGCGCGCCTGCTCATTGGCCTTGGCGGCGATGAAGTAGTCTGCGTCGCTGGCCTGGGCAGTCAGGGGCAACAGCAGGAGGCTGAGGAAAAGGCACAGGAGGGCCTTGGGCATGACGGTTTCCTTGTGGTGTGCTTTGCGGCCTCATCGCGGGTCAAGCCCGCTCCCACAAGGGCTGTGCAAACCCTGTGTGAGCGAGCGTGACCCGCGATGGGCTCAGTTGCCCTTCACCGCATAATCCGGCCGCTTGTCGTTGCCCGGAATGAACGGGCTCCACGGCTGCGCACGCAGCGGCTGCTCGGTTTCCCAGACCACATTGAACTGGCCGTCATCCTGGATCTCGCCGATCATCACCGGCTTGTGCAGGTGGTGATTGCTCTTGTCCATGGTCAGGGTGTAGCCCGACGGCGCCTTGAAGGTCTGCCCGGCCAGGGCCTCGCGGACCTTGTCGACATCGGTGGACTTGGCTTTCTCGACCGCCTGGGCCCACATGTGGATGCCGACGTAGGTAGCCTCCATCGGGTCGTTGGTCACCGCCTTGTCGGCGCCTGGCAGGTTCTTGGCCTTGGCGTAGGCCTTCCAATCGGCGACGAACTGGCTGTTGACCGGGTTATCCACCGACTCGAAGTAGTTCCACGCCGCCAGGTGGCCGACCAACGGTTCGGTGTCGATGCCGCGCAGTTCTTCCTCGCCCACCGAGAAGGCCACCACCGGTACGTCGGTGGCTTTCAGGCCCTGGTTGGCCAGTTCCTTGTAGAACGGCACGTTGGAGTCGCCGTTGACCGTGGAGATGACCGCGGTCTTGCCGCCGGCGGAGAACTTTTTGATGTTGGCGACGATGGTCTGGTAATCGCTGTGGCCGAACGGCGTGTAGACCTCTTCGATGTCCTTGTCGGCCACGCCCTTGCTGTGCAGGAAGGCGCGCAAGATCTTGTTGGTGGTGCGCGGGTAGACGTAGTCGGTACCCAGCAGGAAGTAGCGCTTGGCGCCGCCGCCGTCTTCGCTCATCAGGTATTCCACCGCCGGGATCGCCTGCTGGTTGGGTGCGGCACCGGTGTAGAAGACGTTCGGCGACATCTCTTCGCCCTCATACTGCACCGGGTAGAACAGCAGGCCATTGAGCTCTTCGAACACCGGCAGTACCGACTTGCGCGACACCGAGGTCCAGCAGCCAAACACCACCGCGACCTTGTCCTGGGTCAGCAACTGGCGGCCCTTTTCGGCGAACAGCGGCCAGTTCGAGGCCGGGTCGACCACCACCGGTTCCAGCAGCTTGCCGTTGACCCCACCCTTGGCGTTGATTTGCTCGATGGTCATCAGGGCCATGTCCTTGAGCGAGGTCTCGGAAATCGCCATGGTCCCCGACAGCGAATGCAGGATGCCGACCTTGATGGTCTCGGCGGCCTGGATGCTCCAGCTCAGGCCCATGGCCGCGATGGACGCGCTGAGGGTAAAGGCCTTGATCAGACTGCGACGCTTCATAGTGCTCTCTCCATGGAATCGGATGTTCTGTTGGGCAGATGGCGACTTCGCCCAAGAGCGTTAGCAAGGGCTGTGCCGGGTAGAGCGAGGCTGTCTGGGACAGGGGTTTCATGGGGATTTGCGACGGCAATGAAGCGTGCCTGCACCGTGATGGCGCCGGGACCTGTGCGCTGCAAACTTGTCTGCACAGCTTTGGTTCGCGGGGGTATCATCGCCGCCTTCAACACCGTTCAGGGACGACGACAGTGAACCAACTCGCGTGTGCAGGGATGCTGGTGGCCGGCGTGTGGGCCGCAATGGGGCAGGTGCAGGCCAGCGAGCCCTCCTCGCTGTATTTTCGCTGCACCATGACCGCTGCCCAGTACGCCGAGGCCAAGGCCGCGCCGCCGGGCGGGGCGCCAGCCTTCGATGATTGGCAGCAATGGTTCGACAGCCAGGGGATGTATGGCCCGGGCAAGGTCAGGAGTGAAGACCTGCGGCCGCTGGTAGCGCGAAACCTTAGAGAGCTGGTCGGCGTCACTGGCTGGGGCACGTACTCGGAGTACGACGAGAAGGCGGGCGCCTGGCGTTTCGCCCTGTTGCAGTTCAGCGAGAACTACGGCGAGATGATCTCGCTGCTGGCGCCGCTACGCAGCGTCGCACCCTATTGCGCGGCCGACTCCGACAGTTTCATGCTGGTCTACTCGTACATCTGGGGTAACGGCGACGACGCCTACCTGACCCTCAACGGCCGCAGCCAGTTCGCCAAGGCACCGACGCCGGCCCAGCGCAAGGAGGCCGACGCGGTGCTGGCCGAGCTGCTCAAGGCAGCAGAAGGTTAATCAACGATCACCCACGGAACAAGGAACGACCCGATGGAAGCTTCATCGCTATACATTCGCTGCAACTTCACCCCCGCTGCCTATCAGGCCGCCATGAGCGCGCCGGCGGCCAACCCGCGGCAGTTCGATGATTGGCAACGCTGGTATGACAGCAAGGACGCCTACGGGGCGGGCGAGCTGTCCGCCCATGACCTGGACCGATCCACTACCTGCAGCCTGGGCGACCTGATCGCAGGCTGGGTTGAGTTCTCCCCGGGTAGCCGCAGTCATTACGATGAGCAGACCGGGGTGTGGACGTTCGCCGTGCTGGAGTTCACTGACAATTATGGCGAGATGCTGCAACTGCTGGCGCCCCTGCGGCAGGTCGCGCACTACGCCGACGTCGATTCGGACAGTTTTCTGCTGATCTATTCGTACATCTGGGGCAATGGCATCGATGCCTGCCTGAGCCTTGGCCAGGGCCGCAGTGAGTTCATCGACGGCCCGAGCGAGGCACAGCGCGCCGAGGCCGACGCCGCACTGGAACAGTTGTGGGACAGTGTGGCGGCGGCGTACGAGCAGGGCGGCCTGTAGTTCGGCTGATCAGCTGTCGGCGTTGGCTATCAGCAGCGCGCGGTTACGCCGCACGAACTGGTAGGTCACGGTCAGCAACACGAACCACAGCGGCGTGACGATCAGCGCCTGGCGGGTATCGTGCTCCAGGCCCAGCAGCACCAGGATGAAGGCGAAGAACGCCAGGCACACCCAGCACATCAAGCGCCCGCCAGGCATCTTGTACTTCGAGGCCTGGTGCAGCGCCGCGCGCTGCTTGCGGTAGCTCAGGTAAGACAGCAGGATCAGGGTCCAGACAAACATGAACAGGATCGCCGATACCGTGGTCACCAGGGTGAAGGCTTCGATCAGGTCGGGGACCACATACATCAGTGCGGCGCCCAGCAGCAGGCAGGTGCAGGAGAAGTACAGGCCGTTGGCCGGCACCTTGCGGCTGGAAAGGTGTTCGAAGCTGCGGGGTGCATCACCCTGCTGGGCCAGGCCGAAGAGCATGCGGCTGGTGGAGAACACACCGCTGTTGGCCGACGAGGCCGCCGAGGTCAGCACCACGAAGTTGATGATGCTGGCCGCCGCCGGCAGGCCGGCGAGCACGAACAGTTCCACGAACGGGCTCTTGCCGGGCACCACGTCGCGCCATGGCGTGACCGCCATGATGGTGATCAGCGCCAGCACGTAGAAGACGATGATGCGCACCGGGATCGAGTTGATTGCCCGCGGCAGGTTGCGCTCCGGGTTCTTCGCTTCGGCGGCGGTGGTGCCCACCAGTTCGATGCCGACGAAGGCGAACACGGCAATCTGGAATCCGGCAAAAAAGCCCATCAGGCCATGGGGGAACATGCCCTGGTCATTCCACAGGTTGGCAATGTCGGCGGTGCGCCCGGCGGGCGACTGGAAGCCGGCCATGACCATGTACAGACCGGTGCCGACCAGGGCGACGATAGCGACGATCTTGATCATGGCGAACCAGAACTCGATTTCGCCGAACATCTTCACCGTGATCAGGTTCAGTGACAGCAGCAGGCCGACACAGGCAATCGCCGGCGCCCATTGCGGCAAGTCAGGGAACCAGAACTGCGAATAGGCCGAGATCGCGATGACATCGGCGATGCCGGTGATGATCCAGCAGAACCAGTAGGTCCAGCCGGTAAAGTAGCCGGCCCAGGGCCCGAG
Organism: Pseudomonas sp. SBB6; assembly: GCF_024213215.1. Taxonomy (NCBI): domain Bacteria; kingdom Pseudomonadati; phylum Pseudomonadota; class Gammaproteobacteria; order Pseudomonadales; family Pseudomonadaceae; genus Pseudomonas; species Pseudomonas sp. SBB6. Next base: position 486,080 of record NZ_JANAVH010000004.1, read on the forward strand.
CAGGTCGGCGGAGAAATCGATGAACGACTTGTAGTTGAGGTTCGACAGCAGCAGTTCGCCCATGGCACGCATGACGAAGAACAGCATGAAACCGATGATCATGTAGACGAAGATGATCGACGGACCGGCCAGGCTGATGGTCTTGCCCGAGCCCATGAACAGGCCGGTGCCGATAGCGCCACCGATGGCGATCAGTTGGATATGGCGGTTGGACAGGCTGCGTTGCAGGTGGTCATGGTCATCGGGAGCGGGGTGTTGCGGGGGCAGGTTCACAGTCATCGGCAGGCATTCCGTTGAGGTCAGTCTTGTTGTGCGCCGCTAGGCTAACACGCGCCTTCCTGGCGCTAGCGCGACAATACGTCTCAAGGCGCCGGCGGTGTTGACCGCGATCAACGTCGGCGCATCAGGCCGATAAAGAACAAGCCACCAATGGCGGCGGTGGCGATGCCGATGGGCAGGTCTTCGGGCGAGATCAACGTGCGCGCGGCGACGTCGACCCAGATCAGGAACAGGCTGCCCAGCAGCAGGCACACCGGCAACAGGCGGCTGTGCTCGGCACCGACCAGGCGCCGGGCGATGTGCGGCACCATCAAACCGACAAAGCCGATCGAGCCGCTGATCGCCACCAGTACGCCGGTCAACAGCGAACAGATCAGAAACGCCAGCAGACGGACCTTGCGCGCATTCAGGCCAAGGGTCACGGCGGTCTGCTCGCCGGCCATCAGCGCGTTCAGCGAGCGGGCCATGCCCAGCAGCAAGGCCAGCCCCAGCAACACGCTGATGGCCGGAATCGGCAGCAGCTCCCAGCGCGCCAGGCCCAGGCCGCCGAGCATCCAGAACATCACCGCCGAGCTTGCCCGGTGATCACCGAGAAACAGCAGCAGGTTAGCCGCCGCCATCATCACAAAGGCCACCGCCACGCCGCAGAGCAGCAGACGGTCGCTGTCCAGGCGGCCGTGGCGGCTGGCGATGGCCAGCACCAGCAGCATGCTGCACAGGGCGCCGATGAAGGCCGCCAGGGGCAAGGTCAACACACCCAGCAGTTCACCGATATGCAGCACCACCAGCACCGCACCGAGTGTTGCCCCGGAGGTGACGCCGAGCAGGTGCGGATCGGCCAGCGGGTTGCGGGTCACGGCCTGCAGCACGGCGCCAATCATCGCCAGGCCGCCGCCGACCAGCGCCGCCAGGAGCATGCGCGGCACGCGGATCAACCAGACGATATGCTCCTGGCCGGTGCTCCATGCAGGCGCTTGGCCGGTAACGCCGAACAGCTTGAACAGCAGGACCCGCCAGACCACCTCGACCGGCACCGGTGCCGAGCCGAAGCCCAGGGAGACCACGCAGGAGACCAGCAGCAGGGCGAACAGCCCGAGCAGCAACAGGCGATGACGGGCGCTTGCGGACCTCATGCGCCGTGCAGGCTCTTGGCGATGGTCTCGATGGCTTCGACGTTCTCAAGGCTTGGCGTGGCCGCCACGTATGGAATGACCACGAAGCGCTTGTTGCGGATCGCATCGACCGATTGCAGGGCTGGATGCTGTTGGAGAAACGCCTGCTTCTGCGCGGCGCTGACTTCGCCATAGTCGACGATGACAATCACCTCGGGGTTGCGTTCGACCACGCTCTCCCAGTTGACCCGGGTCCAGCTGGCCTCGATGTCGTCGAGCACATTGCGCCCGCCCGCTGCGGCGATCAGCGCTTCGGGCATGCCCAGGCGCCCGGAGGTCATGGCCCGGTCTTCGCCGCTGTCGTAGAGAAACACCCGTGGGCGCTGTGCCGGCAAGTGCTGCTGGACCACGGCGACGCGCTGTTGCATCTCACTGATCAGTCGCTCGGCGCGCGTCTGCACGTCGAAGATCCTGCCGAGGTTGCGCAGGTCGGTGTAGGTGTCATCCAGGCTCGCGGCCGGGCGCTTCATGACAAAGGCGCAGGACTCGGTCAACTCATAGACCGGGATGCCCAGCGGCGCCAGGCTCTGTGGCGTCAGGTCGCCACCGACGCGCATGCCGTAGTCCCAGCCGGCGAACAGGAAGTCGACATTGGCATTGAGCAGGGTTTCCACCGACGGGTACTTGGCCGCCAGTTCCGGCAGGCCGTCGAGTTGCTTGCGCAACTGCGGGGTCACCGCCTTCCAGCCGCTGACGCCGCTGTAGCCGACCATGCGCGAGCGCAGGCCGAGGGCGAGCATCATCTGGGTCATGTTGATGTCATGGCTCAGGGCATGCTCCGGGGCTTGGGTGAAGGTCACCTGGCGGTTGCAGCTCTGCACGGTCAACGGGTATTGGGTCGCCTCGGCGAAAACGCCGGGGCTGGCCAGCAGCAAGGCCAGGCCGAGCAGCAGGGTGGATCGAATCATCGCTGGGTTATCCAGGTAAGGCGTGGGTGGTCAGCCAGAGGGTGGCGGTCGATCAGCGCTTGCACGCCGAACACCTCCTGCAGCAACTCGGCGGTCAGCACCTGGTCAGGTGTGCCGCTGGCGACGATGCGCCCATGGTCGAGCACGTACAGGCGATCACAGAAGGCCGCAGCCAGGTTCAAGTCGTGGATGCTCGCCAGGGTGCCAATGCCCAGGCGCCGCACCTGCTGCAGCAGCTCCAGCTGATAACGGGGGTCGAGGTGGTTGGTCGGCTCATCGAGGATCAACACCTGGGGTTGCTGGACCAGGGCACGGGCGAGGATCACTCGCTGCTTCTCGCCGCCGGACAGGCTGGCGAAGGTGTGGTCATCAAAACCCTGCAGGCCGACCGCCTGCAAGGCCTGTTGCACCAACTGGCGATCCGCGTGACTGTCGCCGTCGAACAGGCCTTTATGGGGCGTGCGGCCCATGGCGACGACTTCCTCGACATTCAGGCCGAAGGCATCGGGAAACTCCTGCAGCACCACGGCAATGCGCTGGGCACACCAGCGCGAAGACTGCTGCCACAGGTCATGTGCGCCCAGGCGCACCTGGCCGCGTTCCGGCTTGTTGAAGCGGTAGGCGCAGCGCAGCAGGCTGGTCTTGCCGCTGCCGTTGGGGCCGATCAGGCCGACGAATTCGCCGGCGCCGACCTGCAGTTCAACGTCGCGCAGCTGGAACTGGTGGTGGCAGTGGCCGTGGCCCAGGGGCGACCAGTACAGGTCGCTGATACTCAGGGTACTCATCAAGGTCCTGCGGGCCTGAAAAAGCGGGGGCCTATGTTAACGGATTTGCTGTAGGAGCGGCGGCGCGACGATTCGCCTTACCCCGCGATAGCGGTTCTTCAGTCGCAGGGTATCGCGGGGCAAGCCCGCTCCCGTGTCGCCTGGGTAAGGCGCGATCAGTGATCGCGCCCGGGGTGGATCAGAAACTCAGGTCGACCTTGGTCCAGAGCGTACGCCCTGGCTCGTTGATCGGCTGCGGGTCGCTGGCCGGGTAGCCGAAGCCGGCATTGCCCGCCAGGTTCAAGTGTTCGGCGTACGCCTTGTCGAACAGGTTGTCGACCCCGGCACTGAGCTTGAGGTTGTTGCTGACCTTGTAGGCGCCGTTGAGCGAGAACACGCCGAAACCGCCGCTCTTCTCATAGTCCTTGCCCACCACGTTGCCGGAATTCTCGGCGATGCGGTTTTGTGCCGCGACCAGGCGCCACAAGGCGCCGGCGCTCCACACATCACGGCTGTAGGTCAGGCCCAGGCGGCTTTCCAGCGGTGGCATCTGCGGCAGTGCCTTGCCGTCGCTGCTGTTCTTGCCCCACGCGTAGGCGAGGGTGGCGTCGGCTTTCCAGTTGCTGGACAACTTGTACGCCGCGCCCAGTTCGCCGCCCATGATCCGCGCGTCGATGTTCTGCGCGCGCGAGCTGGGCATGCCCATCATCCCCGGCCGGTAGTCGAAGAGGATGTAGTCGCGGATCTGCCCGACATAGCCCGAGGCCCAGGCGTCGATGGTCTCGGTCTGGTACTGGATGCCGAAGTCGAGCTGGGTGGTTTTCTCCGGCTTGATACTGTCGAAGGCGTTGACTGAACCGGCCGGACCGGACTTGGGCGAGAACAGCTCCCAGTAGTCGGGAAAGCGCTGGGCGTGGCCGAGGCCGACGTAGGTGGTGGCGGGAACGTCCACCAGGTCATGCTCGTAGCGGATAAAACCGCTGGGCAGGGTATCGGCGCGGGTGTTGTCGCGAGTGGCGCTGGTGGCTCGGTAATCCTTGGCCGAGGCACGGTCCAGGCGCGCGCCGGTGATCAGCCGGTCCTGTTCGGCGGCGTACCAGGTCAGTTCGCCGAACACCCCGTAGTTGTGGAAGTCGGCGTCCTTGGTCCAGGCCATGTGCTTGTGCGCATCGACGCCCATGCCGCCGCGCTGGCGGTGTTCGTTGGTCTGTGCGTCGATGCCGCTGATCAGTTGCAGGTCATCCCAGCGCCAAGTGCCCTTGATCCGCCCGCCGAGGGTGCGGCGGTCGACGTTGCTGACCATCGGCATGCCCATCATGCCCATGCCTGAGGGCGTGCGCAGGCTGTAGTTGTCCATCACGTGGTCGGCATAGTTGTAGTAGACCTGAGCTTCGAGCTTGTCCCAGACCTCGCCGATGTTGGACTTCTCGAAACGCAGGCCAAGGCTTTCGCGCTTGAACTGCGAGCCGTCCATGCCGCGCCCGGCATAGCGGGCTTCACCGTCGCCCTTGCCGGCGGTCAGTTCCACCAGGGTGTCGGCGTCCGGCGTCCAGCCCAGGGCGACGTCACCGTTCCATTTGTCCCAGCGCGACGGCACGGTGTCGCCATTGCCGTCTTCATAGTCATCGGAGCGCGACTGGTTGCCGACGAAACGCGCATAGCCGTAGCGATTGCCGGCGGCGGCATCCAGCACCTTGTCGAAGCGGCCGTTGGAGCCACCCAGCAGGCTGGCATTGACGCGGCTGCCGAGCTCGCCGAATTTTTCCGGCTCGCGGTCAAAGAGGATGGTCCCGGCCGAGGCGCCCGGGCCCCAGATCACGCTTTGCGGGCCCTTGATCACGGTCAGGCGGTCGTAGGTTTCCGGCGAGATGTACGAAGTCGGGGCATCCATGCGGTTGGGGCAGGCGCCGAGCATCACGCCGCCGTTGGTGAGGATGTTCAGGCGTGAGCCGAACATGCCGCGCAGCACCGGGTCACCATTGGTGCCACCAGCGCGAATGGCCGAAAAACCCGGGATGGTTTTCAGGTAATCGGCGCCATCACTGGCCGGTACCGGCTGGCGTGGATCCTTGGGGTTGGTGACGATAGTCAGTGGCGAGCTGGGAGCCACGGCGGTGATCACCGTCGGGCTCAGTTCGGCCTGGTCATGGACATGCGTGTCCTGGGCCTGGTCGGCGGCCAGGGCCAGGGGGCTGAGCAGGGTGCCGCAGATCACGGCGATGGTTCCTTGCAGGGACAGACGAAAAACAGCGGTGCAGCCGGACATAATGATTCCAACATCGATCAGTCATAAGGGTGCGCGCAGTCGACGGCAGTTGCCGGACTTCGGGCGCAGGTAGTGGGCTCAGACGACGATGAGGGAAGGCGGCGCGCGGCTGCGGGCGCCGGGGAATACCGTTTGCCGGGCATGGCCCTGGCGCGGGTGGACGAGCAGTCGGTGGCTGGCGGGAACGGCTTCGGTGTTGAGCAGGCTCAGGGCCTGGGGCAGCGCCGGGCAATGGAAGAACAGGCTGCAATAGCCGCACTTCTCCCAGATCACCTTCAGCGCCGGGCTGCCGCCGTGATGGCTGTCGGCATGGCAATAATCGGCAGCGCTGTCCATGCTCATGCCGGCCGGCATGGCACGGTGATCCATCGGCATCGACTGGGAAACCAGTGGGCCGATAAAGATCATCAACATGGCGAACAGGCTCAGCCAGCTGCCGCGAACCGTCCTCGACTCAGGACGCGCGGTGTGGCTGAACCTGCTGCGGGCGATCGTCACGCCGGGCAGCCTTCAGCGATCAATGGCTGTGGGCGGCTTCCTCGGGTGCCTGCTTCTGTACCGCGACCTCGACGGTGATATCACCGGCGTTCTTGAAGTGCAGGGTCAGCAGGAAGCGCTTGCCATCAGCCAGCAGGCTGCGGTCCTTGGGTTGCATCAGCATCACGTGGTAGGCACCGGGGGCGAACTTCAGGTCGCCACCGGCAGGGACGTCGACGCTCTGTACCTGCTGCATTTTCATCAGGCCGTCCTTGTGCACATGCTCGTGCAACTGGGCATCGTCGCTGATCGGGCTGTTGACGCTGAGCAGGGTGTCGGCAGTCTTGCCGTTGTTATGCACAACGAAATAGGCCGCCACGTTGGGCGCGTTGGGCGGCAGTTCCTGCGACCACGGGTGAGCGATATGCAGCTCGCCTACGGTGTATTCATGGGCATTGGCAAAGGTCGCCGGCAGCATCAGTGCGGCCAGCAGCAGGGCGTTCTTGAACATGGTGATTCTCCAGTCGATTCAGGTTCGCAGCAGGTAGCGCAGTGAACTCAGACCAGAGGGGAGGCGCGTGGGTTGAGGGCCGGCCACTGTTGCCGGGGTGTCGGCTGGTGGATGGCAAGCAGCGCAGGCGCGGGGGCGAAATCCTGGCTGGGCACCAGCAAGCGTGGTGGGTGGCCAGGCAATGCCAGCAAGGGCGCTGCGCCAGAGCAGCACCAGCAGTGCTGCATGCTGGAGTGATCATCGCCTTGCTGGCCGAGGTCGATCTTGCCCAGGGCAATGATTTGCGCCTTGGCCTTGCCGCCGACACTCGAACAGAAGGCGCCCCATAGCAGTTGTTCGGCCGGCCCCTTGGGGGCTGCGGACGCCAACGGCATGGCCAGCAGATTGAACAGCACTGCGAAGCAGGCGATCCAGGCAATGGCGGGCCGATATGGGGACATGGAAAGATCCGGTCAGGAATCAGAGGTGGCTATTGTAACGCCCAGTATAGGGAAAATTACCGGGGGTGCGGTGAAGTGCCGCACACCCGGCACGCATCAGGCCTGCTTGTTGCGGCCCATCAGCCCGCGCACGGTTTCCTGCAGGTCGGCGGGCAGCACCACGACCTTGGCGTTGTCGCTGCTGGCAAGGCTTTCCATGGCGCCGATGTAACGCTCGCCCAACAGGTACATGGCCGGGGTGATCTCGGTACCCACCGCGTCCTTGACCAAGGTGATCGAACGCGCCGAGGCTTCGGCGAGGTTGATCTGCGCTTCGGCGTCGAGCTTGGCTGCCTGCTGGCGCGCTTCGGCTTCAAGGATGGCGGCCTGCTTGGCGCCTTCGGCCCGGGTGACGTCGGCTTTACGTTCACGCTCGGCGGCGGCCTGGCGCTCCATGGCCGCCTGCATGTTCTGCGACGGCTTGATGTCCTGGATCTCTACCGAGCGCACGGTCACGCCCCAGTCTTCGGTCTGCTCGGACATGGCTTCGCGCAGGCGCGCCTTGATCTGTTCGCGGCTCGACAGCGCTTCGTCCAGGTCCATGGCGCCGACGATGGCGCGCAGCGAGGTCATGGTCAGGCTGGTCACTGCGAAGGAGAAGTCCTGGACACCGTAGGCGGCTTTTTGCGGGTCGACGACCTTGGCGAAACACAGGGCGTTGGCGACGATCACCGCGTTGTCGCGGGTAATGATTTCCTGCTGCTGCACATCGAGGATGATGTCCTTGGTCGGCAGGCGGTAGGCGACCACGTCCATGTACGGGATCAGCAGGTTCAGGCCAGGTTTGAGGGTGCTGTGGTAGCGGCCCAGGCGCTCGACGATCCACTCCTCGCCCTGGGGCACGATGCGCACGCCCTTGAACAGGGTGAGGAGGGCGAATGCGGCGATCGTGCCGACGACGATAAGGCTGGTCATGAGTCAAAGCTTCCTTTTTTGCTGATCAGGCCCGGGTAACCCGGGCGGTATTGCCTTCGATGGCGGTGATGCGCACGCGCTCGCCCGAGGGAATCTCGGCATCGGCAACGCAGATCCACTCCTCGTTGCCCAGGATGGGTTTCTGGAAGCGCACGCGGCCTTTCTGGAACTCAGAGACCGTGGCGGTGAGCAGGCCGACCTCGCCGATCACGCTGTCGGCGGTCCAGCGGGTGTCTGGCTGCTTCTTGCGAAACACCTTGAACCACAACAATGTGGTGATGGATGAGAACACCACCCACAGCAGCATTTGCATGTCGAGTTGCAGGCTCGGCGCCAGAAAGGCGATGAACGAAACCAGCACGGCGCCGATGCCGAACCAGAGGATGAAGAAGGTTGGCAGGACCAGTTCGAGCACTACAAGGCCGAAACCGAATACCAGCCAGATCCACCATTGCATTTCCATATGGGTGAAGTCTTCCGGGGGGAGGAGGGGTGTAGTGTAAGGCAGAGGGGTGGGGACGGGGCAAATCAACCCAGTAAGAAATTTCTTAAAATCTGGTTTGTATGGCTATGCGCCCACAGGTTGTGGTGCAAGCAAATCCATCAAGGCAGGTCTGCCAGCAGCTTTGAAGGACTGAAGAATTCCCTGTCGACTTGCGGCAGCACTGGTCGCTTGAGGACCAACACCGGCACTCGCCGTTGCCTGGCGATTTCAAGTTTGGGCTCGGTCGCCCCGCTGCCACTGTTCTTGCTGATCAGCACATCGATCTGCCGGCGCTCGAACAGCGCGCGTTCGTCGTCCAGGTGAAACGGCCCGCGTGCGCCGATCACTTCGCAACGCTCATTGCCCGGGCAGGCTTCAAGGGCGCGCAAGGTCCAGAACTGATGGGCGGGAATCTCGTGCAGATGCTGCAGTGGCTCACGGCCGAGGGTGAACAGCGGGCGTTGGAACGGGCGCAGGGCTTCGATCAGCTCGGCCCAGTCGGCCACCTCGCGCCAGTCATCCCCGGCCTGGGCTTGCCATGCCGGGCGGCGCAAAGCCCAGCACGGCACGCCGGTCAGCTGCGCGGCGCGAGCAGCGTTGGCGCTGATCTGTGCGGCGTAGGGGTGGGTGGCGTCGATCAGCAGATCGATGTTGTGCGCAAGCAGGTAAGCGGCCAAACCCTCGGCACCGCCAAACCCTCCGACCCGCACCTGGCAGTTCAGGTCAGTGGGCACCCGGCCAATTCCGGCCAGGCTGTAGACCTGCTGCGGGCCCAGGGTGCGGGCAATGGCCAGGGCCTCGGTGATGCCGCCGAGCAACAGGATGCGCTTCATGCAAAGCCCCCCGCATGGCCAACGATGCCACCCTGGCGATCGATGGCGAACACCTCCACCTGCACCTGCGCCGGCACCACGCTGCGGGCAAAGGCCAGGGCATGGGCGCAGACCGCGTCGCCCAGGGCAACGCCGGCGGCGCTGGCCAGGGCCAGCGCCTGCTGGCTGGTGTTGGCCTGGCGAATCGCGTCTTGCAAGGCGTCGTCGGCACCGATCGCCGCCGCCCAGTCGGCCAGTTGCGGCAGGTCGATGCTCGAATGGCGGCTGTGCAGGTCCATGTGCCCGGCGGCCAGCTTGCTGATCTTGCCAAAGCCACCGCACAGGCTGAGTTTATCCACAGGCACTTTGCGCAGGTGCTTGAGCACCGCGCCGACAAAGTCGCCCATTTCGATCAGGGCGATTTCCGGCAGGTTGTAGACTCGGCGCATGGTGTCTTCGCTGGCGTTGCCGGTGCAGGCGGCGATGTGCTGGTAACCGTTGGTTTTCGCCACGTCGATGCCCTGGTGGATCGAGGCGATGTAGGCCGAGCAGGAGAACGGCCGGACAATGCCGCTGGTGCCGAGGATCGACAGGCCGCCAAGAATGCCCAGGCGCGGGTTCATGGTTTTCAGCGCCAGGCTTTCACCGTCCTGGACGCTCACCGTGACCTCGAACCCGCCTGCGTAAGCGTGTTCGGCGGCCAGGCGCTGCAGGTGTTCGGTCATCATCCGCCGGGGTACCGGGTTGATGGCCGGCTCGCCAACCGCCAGTACCAGCCCGGGGCGGGTCACCGTGCCGACGCCCTTGCCAGCGACAAAGCGTACGCCAGGCTCTGCCTGTAAACGCACGCGGCTGTACAGCAGGGCGCCGTGGGTGACGTCCGGGTCATCGCCGGCATCCTTGAGGGTGCCGGCCTCGGCGCCATCCTCCAGCAGGCGGCAGAACTCCAGGCGCATCTGCACCACCTTGCCCTTGGGCAGGGTGATGTGCACGGCGTCATCGCCCTCGCCGGCAAGCAGCAGGCGGGCCGCTGCGAGGCTGGTGGCGGTGGCGCAGCTGCCGGTGGTCAGGCCGCTGCGCAGCGGGGCGGGTTGTTCCCGGGTCTCGTCACGCATCGACAGGCTTGACCGCTTCTAGCAGGGTAATCGGCAGGGCCTGGCGCCAGGTGTCGAACTCGCCCAGCGGTTGCGCCTGGGCGATATGGATACGGGTCAGCTCGCCGCCATGTTGCTCGCGCCAGTTGACCAGGGCCAGCTCGCTTTGCAGGGTCACGGCATTGGCCACCAGGCGCCCGCCCGGGCGCAGTTGCTCCCAGCAATGCTGCAGCACGCCTTCGCGGGTCACGCCGCCGCCGATGAAGATGGCATCAGGGCGCTCCAGGCCCTGCAGGGCCATCGGTGCACGGCCGCGGATCAGTTGCAGGCCGGGCACGCCGAGGGCATCGCGGTTGTGTTCGATCAACTGCTGGCGGCCCTCATCGGACTCGATGGCCAGCGCCCGGCAACTGGGGTGGGCGCGCATCCACTCGATGCCGATCGAGCCGCTGCCGGCGCCGACATCCCAGAGCAGTTCGCCCGGTCGCGGCGCCAGGCGCGCCAGGGTAATGGCACGCACATCGCGCTTGGTCAGCTGGCCATCGTGCTTGAAGGCGCTGTCCGGCAGACCGGCCAGGGGCGACAGGCGCGGCGCATCGGGTGCGGCCAGGCATTCGATGGCGATCAGGTTCAAGTCGGCAACCTGCGTGTGCGCAAAGTGCTCGGCAGTGCCCTCAAGTCGGCGTTCGGCGCTGCCGCCAAGGTGCTCGAAGACCTGCAGCCGGCTCGGCCCGAAACCGCGCTCACGCAGCAATGCGGCGATGGCAGCCGGGCTGCTGCCATCGTTGCTCAGCACCAGCAGGCGCACGCCGCTGTACAGATGAGCATTGAGCGCCGCGATCGGCCGCGCCACCACCGAAAGGCTCAGTACCTCCTGCAGCGGCCAGCCCAGGCGGGCGGCGGCCAGGGCGCAGGAGGAGGGCATCGGCAGCACGTTCATTTCACTGACATCGAGCTGCCGCGCCAGGCTGGCGCCCACGCCATAGAACATCGGGTCGCCGCTGGCCAGTACGCACACCGGTTCGCCACGCAGGGCCAGTACCGGCGCCAGGGAAAAAGGGCTGGGCCAGAGCAGGCGTTCGCCAGCGATGCAGTGCGGCAGCAGATCCAGCTGGCGCTGGCCGCCAAACACCCGTGAGGCGCCCAGCAGCGCGCGCCGGGCATTCTTGCCCAGGCCACTGAAACCGTCTTCACCGATACCTACTACTGTCAGCCAGGGCGACATGGATTTCCTCAATTCAACGCAATCCGACCGGCAGGCTTTTCATGCCTTCGGACAAAGCAGGCATAATACCGCGCCTTCTACACTGAAGTGCCTTTTCACGATTGCCGGGTGACCTTTTGAACCAGCCTGTATCGGCCCACCAGCCCCAAGCTTCGCTGCGTCCCTCGGCCTGTCCGGGGTTGTGGCGCATCGTCCAGGCGCTGGATGGCGGCATCTGCCGGATCAAGCTGGCAGGCGGTGCGCTGACGGCTGATCAGGCCGATGCCGTTGCCACTGCGGCCGAGCGCTATGCGGGGGGTGAAATAGAAGTCACCAACCGCGGCAACCTGCAGATTCGTGGCATTGCTGGCGAGCATGGCGCTCTGATCGAAGGGCTGCTGGCGGCGGGCCTGGGCCCGCGTGATGCGGCCGGCGATGATGTGCGCAACCTGATGCTCAGCCCCGTGGCCGGCCTTGATCCGCAGCTGCTGATCGACACCCGGCCCTTGGCACAGCAGGTGCTGCAAGCGCTGGAGACCACCCCGCGTTTTCATCAGCTGTCGGCCAAGTTCGCCGTGCAGCTGGATGGCGGTGAGGCCCTGGCAATGCTTGAACACCCCCATGACCTGTGGCTCAGCCCCCTGAACCTGGACGGCGAACTGTGGCTGGCGTTCGGCCTGGCCGGGTGCCCGGCCAAGGATGCGCCATTGGGCGCTGTGCCCCTGACCCGGGGCCATGAGCTGGTGCTGGCGGTGCTCAACCGTTTTCTCGACCTGGCCCGCCCAGAGCAAACACGGATGCGCCAGTTGCTGGCCGAGCATGCACCGGAGGCCTTTACCGCCGGGTTGGGCTTGCCGATCCGGGCTGACGCAGCGGTCTGCCAATGGCGCCGCTCGCTGACAGCGGCCAGCTATCTGGGCATTTATCCCCAGCTGCAAACCGGCCTGAGCGCTGTCGGTGCCGCAGCGCCGCTGGGCCGCCTGAACCCTTCGATGCTGCGCGGCGCGGCCCGGCTTGCACGTGAACAGGGCGACGGCACCCTGCGCATGACACCCTGGCAAAGCCTGTTGCTGCCTGCTATCGCCCAGCGCCATGCCGAGCGGGTCAGCGAGGGTCTGGCCCAACTGGGGCTGCTGGTCTCGGCGAGTGAACCACTGTCCCGCCTGGTCGCCTGCAGCGGTTCCGCCGGCTGTGCCAAGGGCCAGGCCGAAACCAAGGGCGATGCCCGCCTGCTGGCGCCCCTGCTGGCCCCCGGTGCCCCGGCCAGCGTGCACCTGAGTGGCTGCCCGCGCTCTTGCGCCATGGCCCATGTCGCCCCGGCGACCTTGCTGGCGCAGGGCTCCGGCCACTACGACTTGTATCTGCGTGACGGCGCCCAGCCGGGCTTCGGCCAGCTGCGCGCACGCAACCTCACACTAAAAGAAGCTGGCGCATTGCTAGACGCCTGCTCACGGAGCACCCTTGATGATTGATTACATCCGCGATGGTCAGGAGATCTATCGCAATTCCTTCGCGATCATTCGAGAGGAAGCCCGGCTCGATCGCATCCCGGCCGATCTGGAAAAGCTCGCGGTCCGCGTGATTCACGCCTGCGGCATGGTCGATGCGATCGATGGCCTGCAGTTCTCCCCGGGTGCCGGCAAGGCCGGGCGCGATGCCCTGGCCGCTGGCGCGCCGATCCTCTGCGATGCACGGATGGTCTCCGAGGGCATTACCCGCGCGCGCCTGCCGGCCAACAACCCAGTGATTTGCACCCTGCGCGACGAGCAGGTGCCGGCGCTTGCCCGCGAGCTGGGCAACACCCGTTCGGCGGTGGCCCTGGAGTTGTGGCGGCCGCACCTGGAAGGCAGCGTGGTGGTGATCGGCAACGCGCCGACCGCGCTGTTCTACCTGCTGGAAATGCTCGACGCCGGCGCGCCCAAACCCGCGCTGATCCTCGGCTTCCCGGTGGGCTTTGTCGGCGCTGCCGAATCCAAGGCGATGCTCGCCGCCGACAGCCGTGGCGTACCCTTCGTGATCATGCAGGGGCGCCTGGGCGGTAGCGCCATGGCCGCCGCGGCCGTCAATGCCCTGGCCACGGAGGTCGAATGATGCAGGCTCGTGGACGTTTGCTGGGCCTGGGCGTCGGCCCTGGCGACCCGGAACTGATCACCGTCAAGGCGTTGCGCCTGCTGCGCGAATCGCCGGTGGTGGCCTACTTCGTCGCCAAGGGCAAGCGCGGCAACGCCTTTGGCATCATCGAGAGCCATTTGCAGGAGGCCCAGACCTTGCTGCCCCTGGTGTACCCGGTGACCACCGAAGTGCTGCCGGCGCCGTTGTCCTATGAACAGGTCATCAGCGATTTTTACGATGCCGCCAGCCTTGAGGTTGCCGCGCACCTGGATGCCGGCCGCGACGTGGCGGTGATCTGCGAAGGTGATCCGTTCTTCTACGGCTCCTACATGTACCTGCACGACCGCCTCGCCGAGCGTTATGACGCCCAGGTGATCCCGGGGGTCTGCTCGATGCTCGGCGGCGCCTCGGTGCTCGGTGCGCCGCTGGTCTATCGCAACCAGAGCTTGTCGGTGCTGTCCGGTGTGCTGCCCCACGACGAGCTCAAGCGTCGCCTGGCCGATGCCGATGCGGCGGTGATCATGAAGCTTGGGCGCAACTTCCCCAAGGTTCGCGATGTGCTGACTGAGCTCGGCCTGGCCGAGCGTGCGCTGTATGTGGAGCGGGCGACCATGGCCAACCAGAAGATCGTGGCCCTGGATGAGGTCGACCCGCAATCCTCGCCGTACTTCTCGCTGATCATCGTTCCCGGTGAAAGGTGGCAAGGCTGATGACGCGCAAAGCACCGGCCATCGTCATCCTTGGCAAAGGCAGCCTGGCCACTGCCCGCAAGATCCAGCAGTTGTACCCGGATGCGCTGATCCATGGCCTTGAAGGCCGGGTTGAAGGCGCCGACTGCAGTTACCAGGCGTTCGGCGCCACCTTGTGCCAGCTCTATCAGCAAGACACGCCGATCATTGCCCTGTGCGCTGCCGGTATCGTCATCCGCACCTTGGCCAGCCTGTTGCTGGAGAAGGGCGCCGAGCCGCCGGTACTGGCGGTGGCCGAGGATGGCAGCGCCGTGGTACCGCTGCTCGGTGGCCTGGGCGGGGTCAATGTCATGGCCCGGGAAATCGCCGCCGGCCTGGGTGTGGCGGCAGCGATTACCACCAGCGGCGAGCTGCGTTTCGGCACCTGCCTGCTCAATCCGCCCAGCGGCTATGCCCTGGCCGACCTTGCGCTGGGCAAGCGCTTCGTCTCCGACCTGCTGGCCGGTGAACCTGTGCGCATCGACGGCGCCGCGCCTTGGCTTGAGCAGGCCCAGTTGCCGCAAAGCGAGCAGGCGCAGTTGGCGATCCATGTCGGTTGTGATGCCCGTGAAGCCTCGGCCAATGAACTGGTGATCTATCCGCGCTGTGTGCTGGTGGCGGTCAGTGAAGTGCCGCCGGAGCTGGCCAAGGCCATCCGTGCTGCCCTGCAGGCTGCACGGATTGCCGAGCCGGCGCTGGCCTGCCTGCTGGCAGCCGACGAACACATGGCCAACCCGGCCCTGCACGCTGCGGCGGCCGAGCTGGGTGTGGCCTTGCGCTTTGCTCCAGGCGCTGGCGATGCCAGTGCCCTGGCCGCTCAGGCAATGCCGCAATTGCTGCCACCGCAGCCGGTGACCGATGGCCTGGCCATCGTGGTGTCGAACCAGCCGATCGATCCGCAACAGATCGGCCGCGCCCGTGGGCGCCTGGCCGTGATCGGCCTCGGGCCTGGCGCTGCCGACCTGATGGTGCCGGCGGTCAAGGCCGAGCTTGCGCGGGCCAACGATGTGCTCGGCTATGAAACCTATGTGCGCATGGCCGGGCCGTTTCGTGCCGACCAGGTGCTGCATTGCACCGACAACCGCGAAGAGATGCAGCGTGCCCGGCATGCCTTCGAACTGGCGGCGCAAGGGCGTTCGGTGGTGGTGGTGTCGTCGGGAGATCCGGGCGTGTTCGCCATGGCCGCGGCGGTGCTCGAAGCGTTGCATGAGTCGAGCGATCGGCACTGGCACGCTGTGGAGCTGCAGATGCTACCCGGTGTTTCGGCCTCACTGGCAACTGCGGCGCAGGCGGGCGCACCGTTGGGCCATGACTTCTGCGTACTGTCGCTGTCGGACAACCTCAAGCCCTGGTCAATCATCGAGAAACGCCTGGACCTGGCCTGCCAGGCCGACCTGGCGCTGGCCTTCTACAACCCGATCTCGCGCTCGCGTCCGTGGCAGCTTGGGCGGGCCCTGGAAATCGTCCGTCAGCACCGTAACGCACTAACCCCTGTAGTCCTTGGCCGCGACATCGGTAGGCCGGGACAGACGCTAAGGGTGGTCACGCTCGGTGAGCTGCAGCCGGAAATGGTCGATATGCGCACCATGGTGCTGGTCGGGTCCTCGACTACCTGCGAGTTTGCCCGCGCGGACGGTGGGCAGTGGGTCTATACCCCGCGCTGGTATCCGGCGCAGGATTGACGCTGCAGTGGAAGGCTTTCGATCCTGATTGAAACGGCCGTCTCGAATAGCGTGAAAGCCCCTGTCGATACCGACCGGGGCTTCATGAAAAGGACTATTCGAGATGAACGACACCACAGAAATTCTCAGCACCAATACCGCCGCAGTTCTTGAGCAATCGTTGCTCGCGTTTGGCGCCGGCATGTCGGTGCAAAGCCGTACCGACGTGAAGAACTCATACCAGTTCGCGTCTCTGGTGGCTAGCAAGCTGTATGACCAGGAAGGCCAGGGTGAAGCCTGGTTCAAGCAGTTTCTCAAAGTCCTGCAGGATTGTGGCTGGGTCACCGCACGTCGTAGCTATGAGCGCGAGTTTACCTCCTCCAAGACGTTGACCGTCGGCGCCGTGGCCGCCAAGGCGCTGGGCGCTATAGGCACTGCGGTAATGGGCGGTCCCATCGGCGTGGCGCTGAACAAGCTGACCAACGACGCGCTGGCGAAACTGGGTCAGGTTGATCAAGCGCAGAAGCTTTTTGACCGTAACGTAAAAAACAAAAGGACCGCCACAATCGGTTTGGCCTCCTGCATTGAAACCTCCGAGGGGGAAGTGGTCCTGGCCATGAGCTGCGTGCATTCCGACACCTCTGCCAAAGACCTGGATGTCTTCGTACTGGAATGGAACAGCAGCTCTGCCGAGTTCTACACCGGGACTGCGGCGCTGTCATTCAATAAGCCGGTGTATGAGCGGGTGCGTGCCACCATCGAAGAGAAGCTGGGCGAGCGCAGTGTCAACAGCGTGCTGGACTACGAGATCTGACCGCCGGGGGTGGCTCGTTCGTCGGGCCACCCTGCCATTTCAAACGCAAGGATGACAGAAATGGACGACTACTCGGTATGGACGGCGGGTGGCACCCTGTTGCTGGTTGCCCCTGAAGTATTGCCTGCTCAGCGCCAGGCAATAATCGACTCACTGGTGTACTCCCAATTACGTGCCAACAAGGTCGTAGGTTCGCGCTTCATGAACTATTCGCTTTGGTATGGGCGTTACCGCAAGGAACTTTCAGAGCGCGGCTGGATGATTACCCAGTTCTTCCATGATACGCGGTCTGCAAGCGCCGATTCGTTGCTTGCGCCAATCCAGCCGGTGCGCCTGTGGCTGGACAGCCAGTATGAGACGGCGGACGGCATCATCGAAACCGCATTGAGCACATTGAAAGGCACGCAGAGCAACCTGGAGGCGTTTCGCCGTTTCACGTTCGAAGGCACCAAGTACGGTACGCGGATTGCCCTTGAGATTGGCCTGGTGCATCCGGGGCCTGTGATCAACCTGTGCAGTATCGCCTTGCACACCTGCGAGCCTATAGAGCAGGTCAGTATCGAGGGACCATTGCTTGCCAGGGCGTTGCAGGGGGACGTTGTGGTCAAGGGGCTGTTGGCGCAACTGGATGATCAACAGTTCGAGCCACATCGTGCTCAATTGCGCGTGTTGATCGAGCGTAAGCAAAAGGAGCAACCGGCTCTGGTGAATGAAGTGCCAGGAGGCCCCCATGAGTGAGCAACAGGCAGCAGTAGTGGGCGCAAGTCTGATGTCGTTCATGCCTGGCCTGTCACCCGGGCAACGCAGTTCGGTACAGCTCGCAATTCTGCAAGCCGAGCAGGAAACGCGTTTCGTCCATGAGCAGGGCCAGGTCGAGGACTGGTACAGCTATTACAAGAACAAGCTCAAGTTTTACGGTTGGGACGCGGTACCGCCCAGTGAGGTGCATTGGCCTGGCCAGGAGCGCTCAGGCATTGTCGACAGCGCGCTCAAGGCTATCTCGGCTATCGCCGGTGACGACTACGCGCTATCGACTGAACGGGCCATGCAAGGCTTGAAGCGCAATGCCAGGGCCTTGTTGCAGTTTGAACAGCGCACGCGCCAGCAAGGCGTGTTTCAGTTGTTGCCCTGTGCGCCAGCCAGGAACGGCTCGGTCGATATGGTGTTGTATCACGAGCTGGTCGACGTATCGGAGCTCAGTGCAGGCTTTCTGTATCGCCAGCGCCGACAAAAGCTGCTCAGGGCGGAACTGGTGCGCTTCAATACCCGCCTGTTCGATCAGCAGTTCAGAAGCAAAGTGCAACGGAGCCTGCAGAACGTCGCCCTGCGGGAAATTCTTGACCTCAAGGTCTAGGGCACCAGATAACCCTTGATCCCGGTAAAGATGATCTGCGCCGCCAAGGCGCAGACAAACAGCCCCATCAACCGGCTGACGATCTGCAACCCCTGGTCGCCCAGAATCCGCTCGATCCGGTGCGAGAGGTACAGCACCAGGCCGACGGTGAAGCTGGCCAGGGCAATACTGACGATGGCCAGCAGCTTGTCGTCCCAATGCGGCTGGCTGACGCCCATCACCAGCAGCGCACCGATGGTGCCGGGGCCGACGGTCAGAGGGATGGTCAGCGGGACGATGGTGACGTCCTGCTGCACGCTGTCGGTCTGCACCGCCGACTTGCCCTGGGCCATACCCAGCGCGGAAATGAACAGCACGCTGCCGGCGCCGATACGGAATGCATCGGCGGTGATGCCGAACACACCGAAAATCACCCGGCCGAACAGGTACAACAGCACGCTGGCAATCAGCACCGCAATCGCCACGCGCCAGGCCAGTTGTTTGCGCTCCTTGCTGGAATGGCCGCGGGTCAGGCTGATGAAGCACGAGAGCACGAAGAACGGGCTGTAGAGCACGAGCATTTTCAGGTAGACGCTGAACAACTCATGGAGCATGGCCGAAGCTCGCGACAAGGGTGACGGGAAGAAGTGTATCAGGGGCCGGGGGGATTACGGGGTAGGAATCTGGCTCGATTCGGCTTCGCGGCGCGCCACCCAATGTTCGATCAACTCGCGCAACTGCGACAGTTCCACCGGTTTGGACATGTGCCCGTCCATGCCGGCCAGGCGTGCACGTTCCTTGTGCTCGGCAAGGATATGCGCGGTCAGCGCCACCACCGGCGTGCGCCGGCGCTGGTTACTGACTTCCCAGATGCGCAATTGCTGGGTGGCCGAGAAGCCATCGAGCACCGGCATTTCGCAATCCATCAGCACCAGGTCGTAGTGGTTGGCCTTCATCGCCTGCAGGGCCTCTTCGCCGTTGCTGGCGGTGTCTGGCTCCAGGCTCAACTTGCCGAGCATGCCGCGGATCACCTTGGTCGAGATGTTGTTGTCTTCGGCCACCAGAATGCGGAAATCGCTGGGCAGGTTCAGCGGCGCCGACAGGCCGGTCTGCACCGGGATACTTGGCTGGCCCTTGCTGCGCTGGGACAGCTCTTCAGCCAGGGTGGTCTTGAGGGTGTAGCCGGCCACCGGTTTGGCCAGGATGCGTTTCACTCCGGCATTGCGGGCGATGACCTTGCTGGGTGCATTGCTGATACCGGTGAGCATCACCAGCAGGATGTCGTGGTTGAGGCTCGGGTCTTCCTTGATTTTCGCCGCCAGTTGCATGCCGGTCATGCCGGGCATGTTCTGGTCGAGCAGCACCGCGTCGAAGTAGTCGCGCAGGTGCGCCTTGGTACGCAGCAGGGCCAGGGCCTCTTTGCCCGACGGCACGGCGCTGACGTTCATGCCCCAGGCGCTGCACTGCTGCACCAGCACCTTGCGGCAGGTGTCGTTGTCGTCCACCACCAGCACCCGGGCGCCGCGCAGCGGCCCGTCGAGGTCTGCCAGTGGCTGTTCCAGGCGTGAAGGGTCAAGCGGCAGGGTCATCCACAGAGTGTTGCCCATGCTGTGGCTGGTCTTGATGCCGAACTCGCCCTGCATCAGGGCGATCAGCTGCTTGGCGATGACCAGGCCCAGATGGCCGCCGAGCTTGTTGCTGGAAAGGAAATGCTTGCTGTGCAGCTCAGCCTGCAGCAGTGCTTCGCGCTCACCTGGCGGAATCGGCTCGCCGCTGTCCTGCACGGCAATGCGCAGGCGCGGGCTGTCACCCCGTTGGTCGAGGGCGACCACCAGGAGGATTTCACCCTGGTCGGTTTTCTTCAGGGCATTTTCCAGCAGGCCCAGCAGGGCCTGGCGCAAGCGTGTCGGATCGCCGCTGATGACCCGTGGCACCTGCGGTTGGGTGAAACTGATGAGTTCGATGTTCTGCTGTTCGGCCTTGGCCCGGAAGATACTCAGGCAATCTTCGATCAAGGCATTGAGGTCGAACTGCACGTCATCCAGTTCGATCTGCCCGGATTCGAGCTTGGAGATGTCGAGGATCTCGTTGATCAGGGTCAGCAGCTCGTTGCCGGCGCTGTGGATGGTCTGCACGTAGTCACGTTGCTTGACCGACAGCGGGGTGCCGAGCAGCAGCTCGGTCATGCCCAGTACGCCGTTCATGGGCGTGCGGATCTCGTGGCTGATCTTGGCCAGGAACTCGGCCTTGGCATTGATCTCGGCGTTGCTGGCGGCCAGTTCGCGGCTGGCGCTGAAGCGTTCTTCGCTGATGCGCCGCAGGCGCTCGCTGACCGCAAGATTGAGCAGCAGGCCGCTGATGCTGGTCAGCCCCAGGAGTATGAACAGCAGCCATTGGGTTGGCGTGCGGGTCAGGCCAAGCAAGGCCGGCAGTACCACCAGGCAGCCGATGTTGAACGCCAGCATGGCCAGGGCGAACAGCCGCGCCGGGGCATAGCCCTTGTACCAGTGATAGCTGGCCACCAGCAGCATGGTCAGGCTGGCCAGCGCCATCAGCGCATAGGTCATCAGGTTCAGTGGCAGGGTGTCAACGAACAGCAGCAGCAGGCCAAAGAGTGCGATCACCAGCATCTCCACCTGCAACAGGCGGCTCAGGCGTGGTTGTTCACAGGGCGTGAAGAAGCGCAGGGTGAAGGTCAGGCCGGCCAGCGACGCGAGCAGGGCGGTCAGGTAGGCCGCAGGCGTTTGCGCCGAATGCCAGAGGCTCCACCAGGGGCCACTGAGGTTGAGCAAAATCAGCGCGCTGAGCAGCATCAGCGCGTGGTAGACCGCCAGGGCCAGGCTGGTACTTGAGCGTGAGTAAGCGAAGCGGATCAGGTTGTGCAGCATCAGCATCAGCAGGCAGCCGAACAGCAGGCCGAAGAACAGCGGCTGGCGCTGGTCGGCGGCGGCCTGGGCAGCAGGCTCCAGGCTGATGGCCGGGCGCAGCTGGTGCTCTGATACCAGGCGCAGGTAGATGTCTAGCGCGTGCGCACTGTTGGGCAGGGCCAGCACATGGTCGCTGCTGCGCAGGTAAGGATCGTCGCTGTCGTTCAGGCGACCGTTATGGATCTGCTTGATCAGCCGATCGCCGTCGAGGGCGTACAGGTCCAGGCGCGACAGGTCGGGGGCGAAGACCCGCAGCAGTTTTTCCTGCTGCCCGGGCTCCAGCCGGTAGTGCAGCCACAACGCCTGGTCGGGCGTGGCAGCGTTGAGTTCGTTGAGTTCGAGGGGGCTGAACTGGTTGCGGTAGCGTTCCGAGCGTACATCGCTCAATTGCAGGCTGGCCTGATCGTCAAGCAATACCGCCCAACCACTGCCTTGTTCGGCCGCAGCCGGGAACAGGCAGAGCAGGGTCAGCAAGCTGACGGTGAGGCCAATGGCAATCCTGAGCCAACGCACGACGAAATCCCTTCTTAGCTGAATGCCGGATGGTAACTATGCGCGGCGCGCCAAGCCGAAGGCAAGGCCCATGGCGGGCCTTGTCGACAAGCCGGAGGCAGGACGCTTGCGGCGTCGCGGCCTCCAGGCACCTGCTTATTGCTGGTGTTCACCGCGTTCGCGGGCAATGGCGCGGTAGCCGATGTCCTTGCGGTAGAAGCTGGCGTCCCAGTTGATCTCGGCAGCCAGGCGGTAGGCTTGTTGCTGGGCAGACTCGACGCTGTTGCCCAGGGCAGTGGCGCAGAGTACGCGGCCACCGGTGGCAACCACCTGGCCGTCCTTGAGTGCGGTACCGGCGTGGAAGACTTTACCTTCCAGCTTCGCGGCAGCATCCAGGCCGTTGATCGCGGCGCCTTTGCTGTAGTCACCCGGGTAGCCACCGGCTGCCAGGACCACGCCCAGGCTTGGGCGCGGGTCCCACTGCGCTTCGACCTTGTCCAGGGCCTTGGCGAAGGCGGCTTCGATCAGCAGCACCAGGCTTGACTCCAGGCGCAGCATGACTGGCTGGGTTTCCGGGTCGCCGAAGCGGCAGTTGAACTCGATGACTTTCGGGTTGCCGGCTTTGTCGATCATCAGACCGGCATAGAGGAAACCGGTGTAGACGTTGCCTTCCTCGGCCATGCCACGCACGGTCGGCCAGATCACCTGGTCCATCACGCGCTGGTGCACGTCGGCGGTGACCACCGGTGCTGGCGAGTAAGCGCCCATGCCGCCGGTGTTCGGGCCAGTGTCGGCGTCGCCGACACGTTTGTGGTCCTGGCTGGTAGCCATTGGCAGTACGTTCTGGCCATCGACCATGACGATGAAGCTGGCTTCCTCGCCGTCAAGGAACTCCTCGATCACCACGCGCGAACCTGCATCACCAAAGGCATTGCCGGCGAGCATGTCGCGCACGGCGTCTTCGGCTTCGGCCAGGGTCATGGCGACGATCACGCCTTTACCGGCGGCCAGGCCGTCGGCCTTGATCACGATCGGCGCGCCTTTTTCCCGCAGATAGGCCAGGGCCGGCTCGATCTCGGTGAAGTTCTGGTAGTCGGCGGTCGGGATCTTGTGGCGCGCCAGGAAGTCCTTGGTGAAAGCCTTGGAGCCTTCCAGCTGGGCTGCGCCCTTGGTTGGGCCAAAGCAGTCCAGGCCACGGCTGCGGAACAGGTCGACGACACCGGCAACCAGCGGGCCTTCAGGGCCGACGATGGTCAGGGCGACATTCTTTTCGGCGAAATCGGCCAGTTGCTCCAGGGCGGTGACGTCGATGTCGACGTTCTCGCACTTGGCTTCGGTGGCGGTGCCGGCGTTGCCCGGGGCAACGAAGACTTTCTCGACCCGTGGGTCCTGAGCGACTTTCCAGGCCAGGGCGTGTTCACGACCGCCGCTACCGATAATCAAAACGTTCATGTCAAAACCTCGATGAAGCTAATTCGGATAATGCTGGTAGCCGGGACTCTTGTGGGAGCGGGCTTGACCCGCGATGCGCTGTAACTGACAGATCGCAATCGCGGGTCAAGCCCGCTCCCACAGAGCCTGGCACCAGGTCCTGGTATCAGTGACGGAAGTGACGCATGCCGGTGAAGACCATGGCGATGCCGGCTTCGTCAGCGGCCGCGATGACTTCGGCATCACGCATCGAGCCACCTGGCTGGATCACCGCAGTGATGCCCACCTTGGCGGCGTTGTCGATGCCATCGCGGAACGGGAAGAACGCATCCGATGCCATGACCGCGCCCTGCACCTGCAGGCCAGCGTGCTCGGCCTTGATGGCCGCGATACGGGCGGAGTTGACGCGGCTCATCTGGCCGGCACCGACACCGATGGTCTGGCGGTTCTTGGCGTAGACGATGGCGTTGGACTTGACGAACTTGGCCACTTTCCAGGCGAAGATCAGGTCGTGGATCTCTTGTTCGGTCGGCGCGCGCTTGGTGACCACTTTCAGGTCGCCCTCAGTGATCATGCCGATGTCGCGGCTCTGCACCAGCAGGCCGCCGGTGACGCGCTTGAAGTCCCAGGCAGCGGCACGCTCAGCCGACCACTCGCCGCAGGACAGCAGGCGGACGTTGGCCTTGGCAGCCACCACGGCGCGGGCTTCGTCGCTGACGCTCGGGGCGATGATCACTTCGACGAACTGACGCTCGACGATGGCCTTGGCGGTTTCGGCATCCAGCTCGCGGTTGAAGGCGATGATGCCGCCGAACGCCGACTCGGTGTCGGTAGCGTAGGCCAGTTCGTAGGCCTGGCGGATGCCGCCTTCGGCGTCCGGGCTGACGGCCACGCCGCACGGGTTGGCGTGCTTGACGATGACGCAGGCCGGCTTGACGAAGCTCTTCACGCACTCCAGCGCGGCGTCGGTATCGGCCACGTTGTTGTACGACAGCTCTTTGCCCTGCAGCTGTACGGCGGTGGCAATGCCGGCTTCAGCGGGCTTGGCCTCGACATAGAACGCCGCGCTCTGGTGCGGGTTCTCGCCGTAGCGCATTTCCTGGGCCTTGATGAACTGGCTGTTGAAGGTGCGCGGGAACTCGCTGCGGCCTTCGGTGCTCAGGGTTTCACTGGCCTGGTTCACGGTACCCATGTAGTTGGCGATCATACCGTCGTAGGCGGCGGTATGCTCGAATGCCTTGAGCATCAGGTCGAAGCGCTGGGCGTAGGTCAGGCCGCCGGCCTTGAGGCTTTCCAGCACCTGGCCGTAGTCGCTGGCGTTGACCACGATGGCGACGTCTTTGTGGTTCTTGGCCGCCGAGCGAACCATGGTCGGGCCGCCGATGTCGATGTTCTCGATAGCGGTTGGCAGGTCACAGCCAGGCTTTGCGATAGTGGCTTCGAACGGGTAGAGGTTGACCGCGACCAGGTCGATCGGCTTGATCCCGTGTTCGGCCATGATGGCGTCGTCGGTACCCCGACGGCCTAGGATGCCGCCGTGGATTTTCGGGTGCAGGGTCTTGACCCGGCCGTCCATCATTTCGGCGAAGCCGGTGTAATCGGCAACTTCCACCGCGGCAACGCCATTGTCCTGGAGCAACTTGAAGGTGCCGCCGGTGGACAGGATCTCGACGCCGAGCTGTTGCAGCTCACGGGCGAATTCAAGGATCCCGGTCTTGTCGGAGACGCTGATCAAGGCGCGGCGGATCGGCAGGCGGGTAGTCTGGTCGGTCATTTCAGATTCCATAACGCGGTGGAGTCAGCAAAAAAGGCGACCTCATCGAATGGGAGCCGCCTTTTCTGGTTTGGATGCTTGCTTACAACAAATCGTACTGCTTGAGTTTCTTGCGCAAGGTGCCGCGGTTGAGCCCGAGCAGCTCGCTGGCCTTGGTCTGGTTGCCCTTGACGTAGTTCATTACGCTTTCGAGCAACGGCGCTTCGACTTCCGAGAGCACCAGGTTGTACACGTCCGTGACGGCCGCGCCCTCAAGATGGGCGAAATAGTTGTGCAGCGCCTTTTCCACACTGCCGCGAAGGGTCTGGCCCTCTTCGCTCGGTGTATTCAGGTGCTGTTTCAGGTTGACGTTGTCGCTCACGGGCGTTGTTCCACTCACTAAAGTCTCGGTCATCATCGTCATGCGGCCACCCCTTGTCCGTCCTCTGTCTCAAGGCTCTGTTCACGTTCGCTAAAGAAGCCGCGAACGTTGGCGCACTGCGCTTGCGTGTCTTCCAAACGGTTGAACTGGGCGCGAAACTCCCTGGCGCCCGGTAGCGTTGCCAGGTACCAACCGACGTGCTTGCGGGCGATACGTACGCCCATCACATCGCCGTAAAAGGCGTGCAACGCGGTCAGGTGCTCCAGCAGAATTCGTTCCACTTCGTCCAACTGCGGCGCCGGCAGTGTTTCGCCGGTGCGCAGGTAATGCTCGATCTCGCGAAAGATCCATGGCCGCCCCTGGGCAGCCCGGCCAATCAGCAGACCGTCGGCACCGGTGGCAGCCAGCACCGCTCGGGCCTTTTCTGGCGAAGTGATATCGCCATTGGCAAAAACCGGGATCGACACCGCCTGCTTGATTGCCGCGATGGTGTCGTACTCGGCTTCGCCGGTGTAGAGGTCGGCGCGTGTGCGTCCATGTACCGCCAGTGCCTGGATGCCAGCCTGCTCGGCGATCCTCGCCACAGTCAGGCCGTTCTTGTTGGCCCTGTCCCAGCCGGTGCGGATCTTCAGCGTGACCGGCACGTCCACGGCGGCAACCACCGCGTGGAGGATTTCGCTGACCAGGGCTTCATCTTTCAATAAAGCAGAGCCTGCGGCCTTGTTGCAGACTTTTTTTGCCGGGCAGCCCATATTGATGTCAATGATCTGGGCGCCGGCCTCGACATTGGCCCGGGCCGCAGCTGCGAGCATCTGCGCGTCACCGCCGGCGATCTGCACCGAGCGCGGCTCGGGATCACCTTCGTGAATCATGCGCAGACGCGACTTGCGGCTGTTCCACAGGCTCATGTCACTGCTGACCATCTCCGACACCACCAGGCCTGCACCCATTCGTCGGCACAACTGACGAAATGGCTGGTCCGTGACCCCGGCCATCGGCGCGAGGATCAGGGCGTTCTGCAGTGTGTATGGGCCGATGCGTACCGCCGACATAGGAGTTCCCTGTTGTGGGGCCGGATCATTAGAGTTCGAAAAAGGGTTGGCATGATACCCGCTCTCGGTGACCGGATAAAGATGGATTTGGATAAAATCTGAACAGTTGGCTTCGAGGCTCGAGCTGCAAGCTTCAAGCCGCGAGCAAAAACGGACGCGCGTAAGGGGCTGCTGCTTCTTGTGGCTTGAAGCTTGCCGCTGGCAGCTCGCCTGTCATTCCGGCGAGCGGAATGACAGGCTGTAGTTGACCGCTTTGGGACCCGGATCGAGGATGTCCAGGGCAATGTGGATCGGTGTCTGGCTGGGCATTTCGCCCTTGCCGGCCAGCTCACCGCTGAGGTATTCGGTGGGCTTGAAGCGGCGGCTGGCGATCAACTGGCCGTTCAGGTCGGCAAAACGCAGCTCCAGCAGCGGGAACGGCTGGGAGAACGGCGCACGGTTGTAGATGATTGCATCGACGATCAAGGCTCCGTGGAAGTCCGGGTGGCTGCGCACCAC
Source organism: Pseudomonas sp. SBB6 (assembly GCF_024213215.1). Lineage (NCBI taxonomy): Bacteria > Pseudomonadati > Pseudomonadota > Gammaproteobacteria > Pseudomonadales > Pseudomonadaceae > Pseudomonas > Pseudomonas sp. SBB6. The sequence continues at coordinate 512,628 of NZ_JANAVH010000004.1, forward strand.
CAGGTTGCTGCTCTTGATCCGGGCGATGTCGACTCGCGACGGTACCTGGCAGCCGACGGTCGGGCAGATCGTCTGGAACCAGGGGCGGTAGCGGTCCTGGCGGGCCAGTTCGTCGAACTGGTACCAGATGTACTGGCCAGCCAGTGCCGCGGCGGCCAGCAGGATCAGCAAGATCCACAGCAGGCGCTTGCCCCAGTTGACCTTGGGTTTCTGCCAGCCGAGCTGGATCGGGTCGTCGACCAGGTCGAGCAGCGGCTCCTTGCGGGCAGCGCGGCGGCCGCTCGGGCCCAGGCCTGGTTCGCGGCGTTCGTCCAGCTCAGGTTCGGGGCTGTCCAGGTCGTCGTCAGGCTCCCGGGCGGACAGGCGTTCGCCGGGCAGTTCGTCATCATCGGCATGCAGCGGTTGCGCGGGTGGCGCCGGGGCATCGAGATCGTCGTCGAGTACATCCAGCGACAGCGAAGGCTCGGTGCGCTCGCCTGGCGCCGGGGCGAGATCCAGGGCTTCCTGTTCGATCAGCGGCGGCTGTGGCTCGTCGAACTCGGCATTGAGCTGTTCGCGCTCGGAGGCCGGGCTGCTGAACAGGCTGTCGGGCCAGTGCTGGTCGTCCTGCTCGGGGCTGTCGCGGTGCGCGCTGAGGCTGTCTTCGCGCGGGGCAGCGGCCTTGAACTCGGTCGTCGGCTGGATTTCGCGCTGTTCCAGGCGCGCCAGTTCCTGATCCAGATCGAGCTGGTCGAGGTCCAGTTCTGCGGCGCTCCACTCGTGCTGGCTGGGCGCTTGCGCGGGCTCCACCACAGGCTCGACCGGCGCCGGCTGCGCAGACGGGTTCTGCGCCGCGCTTTGCTCCAGCAGTTGCCGGGCGGCGTTGAACACTTGCAGGCAGGCGCCGCAACGCACCACACCGCGGGCCACGCTCAGCTGATTGTGGCTGACGCGAAAGCTGGTCTGGCAATGCGGGCACTGGGTGACGAAACTGTCGGTCATGCGGCGGTCCGGGTTATGCAGAAGGTTATTCTAGGCGCACTTAGCGGCGGCGACCACTGATGCGTACCCAGCCATCGCGTACGGCGATCGGGTCGAGGTCGAAGTCCTTGGCGTAGGCCGCGGCGACTTCATCACCCTGTTCGGCGAGAATCCCCGACAGCGCCAGCAGGCCTCCCGGACGTACCAGCCCGGACAGTTGCGGGGCCAGCGATACCAACGGGCCGGCAAGGATGTTGGCAACCAGCACGTCGGCCTGCATGGCCGGCATGTGCTCGGGCAGGTACAGGGCGAATTTCTCGTCGGCGATGCCGTTGCGCCCGGCGTTGTCGCGCGAGGCTTCCAGGGCCTGCACGTCGATGTCGGTACCGACCGCTTCGCGGGCGCCGAGCAGCAGCGCGGCGATGGCGAGGATGCCCGAGCCGCAACCGAAGTCGAGCACCTGGGTGTCTTTCAGGTCCTGGCCGTCGAGCCATTCCAGGCACAGGGCGGTGGTCGGGTGGGTGCCGGTGCCGAAGGCCAGGCCCGGATCGAGCAGCAGGTTGACCGCCTCAGGCTCCGGCGCCGCATGCCAGCTTGGCACGATCCACAGGCGCTGGCCGAAACGCATCGGCTGGAAGTTGTCCATCCAGCTGCGTTCCCAATCCTGGTCTTCGATGACTTCAGCCTGGTGCTCGGGCAGTTCGGCGCCGGTCAGCAACTGCAGGTGGGCGAACACCGCGTTGGCGTCGGTATCGGCTTCGAACAATGCCAGCAGGTGAGTGTGCGACCACAGCGGGGTGGTGTTGAGGTCCGGTTCGAAGATCGGCTGATCTTCGGCATCCATGAAGGTGACCGAAACGGCGCCTACTTCGAGCAGGGCATCTTCATAGGTTTCGGCTTGTTCCGGGCTGATGGCCAGACGTACTTGCAGCCAAGGCATGGCGGGCACCTTTGGAAAAATCTACAGGGGCAGCCCGAGGCTGCGAGAAGCCCGCCAGTTTACTTGAGTGCGAAGGGTTTGTGGGATCCCTGTAGGCCCTAGAGCCTGGCCGGCGAGACGATGATCTTCACATTCTCCTCCTTGTTGTTCACCAGTTCCTCGAAGCCCTGGCCGACAATCGCCTCAAGGCCGATACGGCCGGTGACCAGCGGGCTGATATCCAGCCGCCCATCGGCGATGAAGGCGATGACGTCGGCAAACTCGCCGTTGTAGGCCAGGGCGCCGAGCACCTGCTTTTCGGTGGACACCAGTTCGAAGAAGTTGAACGCGCTGGGCTCCTCGAAAATGCCCACCAGCACGCACTTGCCGGCCTTGCGGATGACATCGATGGCGAGCTTGGCGGTGTGCTTGTTGCCGATGCATTCAAAGCTGACATCGGCACCGAGGCCCGCAGTCAGGGTGCGAATCTCTGCCAGCACATCGCATTGCTTGGGGTCGAGCACTGCCGTGGCGCCGACCTCCAGGGCCTTGGCCTTGCGCGCAGTGGACATTTCCAAGGCTATTACCTGGGCGGCACCGGCTGCCTTGGCGCACATGATGGTGCACAGGCCGATGGTCCCGGCACCCACCACCACGACGTTCTGGCCGAGCAGGTTGCCGGCCTTTTTCACCGCATGCATGCCGACCGCCAGTGGCTCGATCAGCGCCCCGGCCTCGCGCGGAAAACCTTCGGGCAAGCGGTACAGCAGGTTGGCCGGCACGTTGACCCGCTCGGCGAAGGCGCCGTTGTTCATCAGGCCGGTAAAGGCCAGGCGTTCGCAGATGTTGTACAGGCCATGGGTGCAGTAGTAGCAGGTACCGCAGTGCTGACAGGCATCGGCAGCCACCGGGTCACCGATGGCATAGCCCTGCACGCCGTCACCGAGCTTGAGGATTTCGCCGCAAAACTCATGGCCAAGAATGCACTGGCCCTGAATGCCGGTCAGCGGATGCGGCGCCTCCACCGGAATGAACACGGGGCCGGCGACATACTCGTGCAGGTCTGAGCCGCAAATGCCGCACCAGTCGACCTTGATCTGCACCCAGCCCGGCGGCGGGTCGGCGGGCAACGGCACATCTTCGACGCGAATGTCCTGGCGGCCATGCCAGACCGCTGCGCGCATGCTGGCGGCGGGCTTGGAAAGATCATTCATAGTTGTTATCTCCCGGGCGTACACGAAAGCGCCGCCGTGGTGACGGCGGCGCGGGTTGGTTCAATGGCTGGCGATGAAGGCCGCCAGCCGCTGGTTGATCCGCTCGGCGGCCTCCATCTGCACCATATGGCCCTGGCCTGGCAAGATCTCGACCTCGGCTGTCAGGCCCTTGGCATGGCGGGCCGGGATGATTGCGTCAGCAGCGCCCCAGATCACCAGGCTTGGCTGTTGGGCAACCACCGCGCGCAGGTCGTGGCGCTGCACACTGCCGTCAGCCAGGGCCGCGGCAAGTTGGCGCAACGCCGAGTCGACACCTTCCAGGCGCTTGAACTTGAGCATGTCTTCGAGCATCTGCCGGGTCACCAGGCCAGGGTCGGAAAACAGCTGCGTCAGTTGCGGCTTGAGTGCGTTGCGGTTGCTGGCGTCAACGAAACCTTGCAGGTAGTCGCCATTGATTTCGCGACCGAGGCCGGCGCTGGCGATCAGGGTCAAGGTGCGTACCCGTTGCGGCGCCAGGCGTGCCAGGTTGAGCGACACCGCACCGCCCATGGAATGCCCGGCCAGGTGCGCGTGCTGGATATCCAGGTGGTCGAGCAAGGCGATTACCGTCTGGCTCAGTTCATCCAGGTCGCCCCGTTGCAGGGCTTTGCCCGACTCGCCATGCCCGGGCAGGTCGAGGGCGATGACCCGACGCTCGGCGGCCAGGGCCTGATGGTTGAACAGCCAGTTGTTCAGGTCGCCGCCAAAGCCGTGCACCAGCAGCAGCGGCGTGCCGCCCTCGCCGAGGTCGAAGTAGCGCAGGGTACGCCCGCCCAGGTCGATTTTCTGTGGCGCCGGGCCGCTGTCCTGTTCGCCGTCGCCGCCGGGGACGAACTCGGCCTGGAAGCGCTGCACCACCGCGTCGATCTCGGCTTCGTCCGCTTCGCCTTCGACCACCACCGCCAACAGGGCGCCCACCGGCAGGGTTTCATCCGGCTGGGCGATCAGGCGGCGCAGCACGCCGCTGAACGGCGCCTCGACGCTGCTGGAGATCTTGTCGGTCTCGACATCCAGCACCTCGTCGCCCTTGTTGATCTGCTCGCCTTCCCGCTTGAGCCAAGTGTCGATGCGCCCTTCGGTCATCGACAGGCCCCATTTGGGCATGGTCAGGGTATGGATCTGGCTCATGCAGCATTCCTCGCGCCAATCACCTTGTGCACCGCGGCTTCGATCTTCGCCGCGGTGGGGATGTACAGGTCTTCCAGGGCGTCGGAGAACGGCACCGGGGTGTGCGGGGCGGTGACCATTTCGATCGGCCCCTTGAGGGCGGCGAAGGCTTTTTGCGCCACCAGGGCGCTGATGTCGGTGGCCATCGAGCAACGTGGGTTGGCTTCGTCGATCACCACCAGGCGCCCGGTTTTTTCCACGCTTTCAAGGATGCTGTCTTCATCCAGCGGGCTGGTGGTGCGCAGGTCGAGGACCTCGCAGTCGATGCCCTGGCGCGCCAGGTTGGCGGCAGCCTCCATGGCCAGGTGAACCATGCGCCCGTAGGTCACCAGGGTGATGTCGTCGCCGTCGCGCAGGTAATTGGCTTCGCCGAACGGCACGGTATACAGCTCTTCCGGCACCTCGCCCTGCATGCTGTAAAGCAACTTGTGCTCGCAGAAGATTACCGGGTCGTTGTCGCGAATCGCCTGGATCAGCAGGCCCTTGGCGTCGTACGGCGAGGACGGGCAGACCACTTTCAGGCCGGGAATGTGTGTCCACAGCGAGGTGAGCATCTGCGAATGCTGTGCGGCGGCGCGCAGGCCGGCACCGACCATGGTGCGCATCACCAGCGGGGTGACCGCCTTGCCGCCGAACATGTAGCGGAATTTTGCCGCCTGGTTGAGGATCTGGTCCAGGCAGCAGCCGGCGAAGTCGACGAACATCAGTTCGCACACCGGGCGCAGGCCCTGGGTGGCGGCGCCGACCGCCGCGCCGACATAACCGATCTCGGACAACGGCGCGTCGAGCACGCGGCCGGGAAACTGCTTGTACAGGCCTTTGGTCACGCCGAGTACGCCGCCCCAGGCGTCCTCTTCACCAGGCGCCCCGGCGCCGCCGGCGACGTCTTCACCGATGATGAAAACGCTGCTGTCGCGGCGCATTTCCTGGGCCAGGGCTTCGTTGATGGCTTGCTGGTAGCTGATTTTTCTCGCCATGATGCTTCTCCACTTGTTCTTGTTGTCAGGCAGGCTCAGGGGTACGACACGTACACATCGCTGAGCAGGGCGGCAGGGTCGGGTTTCGGGTCGGACTTGGCCCGGCGCACCGAGTCTTCGATCAGGTCCTCGACCCGAGCATCGATCTGCTCGAGTTGTTCGGCGCTGAGCAGGCCGGCGCGGGTGCTGCGCTGGCGGAACTGCATCAGGCAGTCGCGGGTTTCGCGCAGGTTCTTCACTTCATCCGGCGCGCGGTAGGTTTGTGCGTCACCTTCGAAGTGGCCGTAGTAGCGGGTCAGCTTGACCTCGATCAGCGACGGGCCCTGACCCGAGCGTGCACGTTCGATGGCCGCGCCCGCCGCCTCGAACACGGCGAAGAAGTCGTAGCCGTCGATGGTCACCCCGGGCATGCCGAAGCCAGCGGCGCGGTCGGCAATGTGATCGCAGGCCACCGACCAGTTCGACGCGGTAGCCTCGGCATACCCGTTGTTCTCGGCAACGAAGATGCACGGCAGGTTCATGATCGAGGCCAGGTTCATCGCCTCGAACACCGCGCCCTCGTTGGCGCCACCGTCGCCGAAGAACACCACGGCGACGTCATCGGTGCCCTTGATTTTCGCTGCCAGCGCCGCCCCGGCCACCAATGGCGCACCGGCACCGACGATGCCGTTGGCGCCGAGCATGCCTTTCTCCAGGTCGGCGATGTGCATCGAACCGCCCTTGCCGCCACACACACCGGTCTTCTTGCCGTAGATCTCGGCCATCATCCCGTACACGTCGACGCCCTTGGCGATGCAGTGGCCGTGGCCGCGGTGGTTGGAGGCGATGCAGTCGCTGTCGCGCAGGTGGGCCATGACGCCAGCGGCCGAGGCCTCTTCGCCGGCATACAGGTGAACGAAACCGGGGATCTCGCCGGTGGCGAACTCCACGTGCAGGCGCTCTTCGAAGGCGCGAATGGTGCGCATGACTTCATAGGCATGCAGCAATTGCTCGGTAGACAGGTGAGTGGACATCTTGTTGTTCTCCGGGGTTGTCTCAACACGGTTGGTTCGCAGGGTGTTGCGGGTGTTCGCGGCCGACCGCCAGCAGGCGATGGCGCGCGGCATAGGCCAGCACCGCCTCGACGTCGATGCTCAAGGGGCCGAAAGCGTCGAGGGTGATACTTGGCTGGTCGCGTTCGCTGAACTCGATTTCGCGCTCGCCGTCCAGCGCCAAGGTGCCGCTGGACAGGCTCAGGGAGTAGGTAACGCCAGGCATCAGCAGCCCTGAGGCAGTCACTCCGCAGCCTTGCAACAGGCCGGGGGCGAGCGGTGCCAGCAAGGCTTGCTCAGCCTGTGGATGCAGGCGAATCCAGGCGCCTTCGGGTGCTGTACGCGACACCGGGCACCACAGCCCGCACAGTGCCGAGAGGCCAATGGCGTGAGGTTCGGCGAAGGTGGTGAAGACTTCCGCGAGGTCCTCGCCGCGGCTGATGGCGCGGGCGCCGATGAAGCGCTGCGGCGACACCGCGACATCCACCAGGGCCCATTCGCAAAGGCTCTGTTCCGGCACCCGCACCACCAGGCGCTTGTTGCGGCGCAGGGCAATCGCGGCGGGGATGCGGGCGCTGGCGAACAGCCCGCCGGCAAGGCCCGCACTGGTGGCTTCGCGCAGTTCCGGGAAGGCATTGTTGGTGCCGGTGGACAGGGTCAGCAGCGGAATGTCGCCGATTTCGGCGGCCACCGCCTTGTGCGTACCGTCACCGCCGAGCACGGCGATCAGGGCCACACCCTGGGCGGCCATCAGGCGCGCGGCGTGGCGGGTGTCTTCAACGGTTTGGCGCAGCGGCATGTCAAGGATGGTCAGTTGCGGCCAGCGCTGTTGCTCGGCATGCGGGCCGAGGCTGGCCTTGAGCACCGCGGCGGCGATGCCGGTCATGTCAGGCGGCAGCAGCACCTGTTCGATACCGGTGGCGGCAAACGCGGCGAGCAAGCGCTGCACCGCTGAGGCCTTGTCGGTGCTGGAGTAGAGCCCGGCATTGGCAGTCAGTCGGCGCAAGTCGCGGCCGCTGGCCGGATTGGCGATGATCCCCACGGTCAGGGCGGGTTGGCGCATGGCACACCTCTGGTTCTTGTTTGCCAGGGGCAGGAGCAAGGCCGGTGCCAAGTTATGCGGATGTCCGCTCTAGAGCGGTTTTTGCGGTGTTGGCCCGGGCTGCGGCAAGACGCTCGGTGTCAGCGCCGTTGGCTATGGGGCGAGACGCTGAGACGCTGCGTCTCAGCCGGCCGGGAATCCACAGAGTGCTTGTTCACCCTTGGCATTCGGCGCTTAATGAGGCCCATAACGACAAGAACACGAGAACCGGAGGCCCCATGCTTGCCGCGAACTCCAAAGCCCACATCGACTGTGTCAGCCGCGTGCTGAAGAACGCCGAACGCCTGCCCCAGGCGCCGGTGCCGCCGCTGATCCTCGACTCCTGGCGCCGCTCGATGGAGCAGCACCGGCTCGACCCTGCGTCCCAGCAGGGGCCCCGCATCCTCTCGCAAAGCCTGCTCGACGAATGCCGCGAACGTTCCGAGCTGTTCCTGCGCATTGCCGGCGATGCGGTGGCGCGCCTGCATGGACGGGTGCACGATGCCGACTATTGCGTGCTGCTGACCGATGCCCAGGGGCGGACCATCGATTACCGGGTCGAGCCGGTCATCCGCAACGACTGTCGCAAGGCCGGGCTGTACCTGGGCACCTGCTGGTCGGAGGGCGAGGAGGGCACTTGCGGAGTGGCGGCGGTGCTGACCAGCAAGGCACCGGCGACGGTGCACAAGCGCGATCATTTTCGTGCCGCCTTCATCGGCCTGACCTGCTCGGCGGCGCCGGTGTTCGACCCCCGGGGCGAGCTGCTCGGCGTGGTCGATGTCTCGGCGCTGCAATCACCGGACGACCGGCGCAGCCAGCACCTGATCCGGCAGATGGTGGTGCAGAGCGCGCGGGAGATCGAGAACGCGTTTTTCATGCACAGTGCCGAACCGCACTGGGTGCTGCGTGCCCACAGCACGCCGGGCTATGTCGACAGCCAGCCGGATTACCTGCTGGCCTGGGATGCCGATGGCCGATTGCAGGCGCTCAACAGCCTGGCGCGCAAGGTGCTGCTGGAGCGCTACGGGCAGCTGCCGGAACATATCGGCGAGCTGTTCGACCTCGATGCCCTGCGCGCCGCCACCGATGAATCGGCCCAGCGCCTGCGCTGGCGCGGTGAAAGCGGCGAACTGCATGTGCGCATCAGCTCGCCGCGGCGCAAGCCTGGGCGGCGGAGCGCGGCCATTGCCCGCCAGCCGGTTGATGAGCGGGTCGAGCACAGCCTGCGCCTGGCGACCCGGGTCAAGGACTGCAACCTGGCCGTGCTGGTGTTGGGCGAAACCGGTTCGGGCAAGGAGGTGTTTGCCCGCCAGTTGCATGTCATGAGCCAGCGCAGCCGCAAGCCGTTCGTGGCGCTGAACTGCGCCGCCATCCCCGAGAACCTGATCGAGAGCGAGCTGTTCGGCTATGTCGCCGGAGCCTTTACCGGCGCCTCCAGCAAGGGCATGCAGGGCCTGCTGCAACAGGCTGATGGCGGTACGCTGTTTCTCGATGAGATCGGCGATATGCCACTGAACCTGCAGACCCGCTTGCTGCGTGTGCTGGCCGAAGGCGAGGTGGCGCCCTTGGGCGCTTCGGCGCGCCAGCGGGTGGATATCCAGGTGATCTGCGCCACACACCGCGACCTGACGGCAATGGTCGCGGCCGGCAGTTTTCGCGAAGACCTGTACTTTCGTCTGGCCAATGCCCGCTTCGAACTGCCGCCCTTGCGTGAGCGCAGTGACCGGCTGGCGCTGATCAACCAGTTGCTGGGCGAAGAAGCCAAGGGCTGTGGCGTTGATGTCGGTTTGAGCGACGGTGCGTTGGAGGCGCTGCTCAATTACCCCTGGCCGGGCAATTTGCGTCAGCTGCGCCAGGTCCTGCGTTATGCCTGTGCAATCTGTTCCGGCAGCACTTTGCAGCTCGATGATTTGCCGCTGGAGATTCGCGGCGGGCAGGTCCAGGCGCAGGTCCAGGCCAGTGTCAGCCCTGCGCGCCAGCAGTTGCTCGATGCGCTGATTCGCCACCGCTGGAAGCCGGGCGATACGGCCAAGGCCTTGGGAATATCGCGGGCGACCTTGTACCGGCGGGTGCATGAGCACAGGATCGAGATGCCGCGGATGACCAAAAGCTGATTCTCTGTGGGAGCGGGCTTGACCCGCGATGCGATTCGCCTGAAAAACCGCCATCGCGGGTCAAGCCCGCTCCCACGGCAGCCCCAAAAAAAGACCCCGGTCACAGGACCGGGGTCTTTTTTACATCACGACCGAATCACTCCTGGTTAGCCAGTTTGTGTTCCAGATAGTGAATGTTGACACCGCCTTTGCAGAAACCTTCATCACGCACCAGGTCGCGGTGCAGCGGGATGTTGGTCTTGATGCCGTCGACGACGATCTCGTCCAGGGCATTGCGCATGCGCGCCATGGCTTCGTCGCGGTCCTTGCCGTAGGTGATCAGCTTGCCGATCAGCGAGTCGTAGTTCGGTGGAACCGCGTAACCGCTGTACAGGTGCGAGTCGACGCGAACGCCGTTGCCACCCGGGGCGTGGAAATGCTTGACCGTGCCTGGGCTCGGGATGAACTTCTTCGGGTCTTCGGCGTTGATCCGGCACTCCAGGGAGTGACCACGAATCACCACGTCATCCTGGGTGAACGACAGCTTGTTGCCAGCGGCGATGCTGAGCATCTCCTTGACGATGTCGATACCGGTGACCATCTCCGAAACCGGGTGCTCCACCTGAACACGGGTGTTCATTTCGATGAAGTAGAAACGACCGTTCTCGTAGAGGAACTCGAAGGTGCCGGCGCCACGGTAGCCGATGTCGACGCACGCCTTGACGCAGCGGGCGAAGACTTCCTGGCGGGCTTTCTCGTCGATGCCCGGTGCCGGCGCTTCTTCGAGGACCTTCTGGTGGCGGCGCTGCAGCGAGCAGTCGCGGTCACCCAGGTGCACAGCGTTACCCTGGCCGTCGGACAGGACCTGGACTTCCACGTGACGTGGGTTGGTCAGGAACTTCTCGAGGTAGACCATCGGGTTGCCGAAGGCGGCGCCCGCTTCGCTACGGGTCAGCTTGGCCGAGGAGATCAGGTCCTCTTCCTTGTGCACCACGCGCATGCCGCGACCACCACCGCCACCGGCGGCCTTGATGATCACCGGGTAGCCGACTTCACGGCCGATGCGCAGGGCTTCTTCTTCGTCTTCCGGCAGCGGGCCGTCGGAACCCGGCACGGTTGGAACACCGGCCTTGATCATCGCGTCCTTGGCCGAAACCTTGTCGCCCATCAGGCGAATGGTGTCGGCGTTCGGGCCGATGAAGGCAAAACCGGAGTTCTCGACCTGCTCGGCGAAATCGGCGTTTTCCGCGAGGAAACCGTAGCCCGGGTGAATGGCGGTAGCGCCGGTCACTTCGGCCGCGGCGATGATGGCCGGGATGTGCAGGTAGGACTGGCTGGCCGAAGCAGGACCGATGCAGACCGACTCGTCTGCCAGGCCCAGGTGCATCAGTTCGCGGTCAGCCGTGGAGTGTACGGCGACGGTCTTGATGCCCAGCTCTTTGCAGGCACGCAGGATCCGCAGGGCAATTTCCCCGCGGTTGGCAATCAGGACTTTTTCCAGCTTCGCAGACATCGTTGGCTCTCCGCGGTTCAAACGATGGTGAACAGCGGCTGGTCGAACTCAACCGGCTGACCGTCTTCTACCAGGATGGATTCGATCACACCGCTGGTTTCAGCTTCGATGTGGTTCATCATCTTCATGGCTTCGACGATGCACAGGGTGTCGCCTTTCTTCACGGTCTGGCCGACTTCAACGAAGGCTGGCGAGGTAGGCGAGGCTTTGCGGTAGAAGGTACCGACCATTGGCGAACGGGCAACGGTGCCGTTCAGCTTTGGCGCGGCAGCTTCGGCTGGAGCGGCGGCAGCGGCAGGGGCGGCTGGTGCGGCAACAGGAGCGGCGACTGGAGCCGGAGCGTAGTACTGCTGGGCTGGAGTCTTGCTGTGGCGGCTGATCCGTACGGACTCTTCGCCTTCCTTGATCTCCAGCTCGTCGATGCCAGACTCTTCCAGCAGTTCGATCAGTTTCTTGACTTTACGGATATCCATTAATCATCAACTCCCAAGGTTCGGTCAGGGGCGTAAATATAAAAACGTGTTAGCAAACGTTTCTTGTGAGCCCCGGCCCGTAGGCCAGGGTCTCGTCATCAGGGCTTTGCGTTAGCAGCCAGGTGTTCCAGGGCAGACTCCAGGGCCAGGCGATAGCCAGTAGCACCCAGGCCGCAAATCACCCCTACGGCGACATCAGAGAAGTAGGAGTGATGGCGAAAAGGTTCGCGTTTGTGCACGTTGGACAGATGCACTTCGATGAATGGGATGCTCACCGCCAGCAACGCGTCACGTAATGCGACACTTGTATGTGTGAAAGCCGCCGGATTGATCAGGATGAAGTCCACGCCTTCGCTGCGCGCAGCATGGATGCGGTCGATCAATTCGTACTCGGCATTGCTTTGCAGGTACTGCAGGTGATGGCCGGCGGCGCGGGCGCGCTGCTCCAGATCCTGGTTGATCTGGGCCAGGGTCACGGCGCCATAGACGCCCGGTTCGCGGGTGCCGAGCAGGTTCAGGTTGGGGCCGTGCAGCACCAGTAGCGTTGCCATCTGTGGTTCCTTTTTATCGTTAGGAAACTTTGCGCGGCGACTATGCCGTAAACCGGCGGGCACTGTCCAGTTACCGGCAATAGCCAGCACGATGACCGATATTCACGCTAAATATGTGACTAATTTATTAATTTCAGTCATTGATTTTGGCTTTTTAGCGGCCAGAGGAAGTTATAGACCCAGATTGGCGCGAATGCGCGTCAGATGCTCGGCAAATTCGCCGGCGTTTATCTCGCCAACCACACGGTCAGCGCTCATTTCGCTGCCGTTCGCGGCAAAGAACAGCAGCGCGGGCGGGCCGAACAGCTGGTAACGGTCGAGCAGGGCGCGCTGTTCGGCGTTGCTTTCGCTGATATCGAAGCGCAGCAGCTTGTACTCCTTGAGCTGCGCTTGCACCGCCGGGGCTTTGAGCACTTCATGCTCGATCACCTTGCAACTGATGCACCAGTCGGCGTACCAGTCCAACAGCACCGGCTGGCCGGCGGCCTTGGCGGCGGCCAGGGCGCTGTCCAGCGCCGCCGGGGTGGTGAGGGTCTGCCAGTCGCTGGCGCTGCTGGCCTGGACGCTTGCGCCGGTGCTGGCAATGCCTGCCTGAGGCAACGGGCGCAGCGGGTCGCTCTGGCCGCTCAAGGCGCCGTACCAGCAGGCCAGGGCATAGAACAGCAGGGCCAGGCCGAACAACTGCGCCAGGCGCTGGCGGGTGGTTTTCAGGGTGAACTCCAGGGCGCCGAGGAACACTGCGGTGCCAGCGGCCAGCAGGCCGACCAGCAACAGCGTGACCTGGCCCGGCAGCACGCGGCTGAGCAGGCCGATGGCCAGGCCCAGCAACAGCACGCCGATTGCGTTTTTCACCGTCACCAGCCACGGCCCGCTCTTTGGCAGCCAGGCTGCGCCGCCGGTCGCGATCACTAGCAGTGGCGCGCCCATGCCCAGGCTCAGGGCGAACAGTTTCAGCGCACCGCCCAGGGCATCACCGCTGGCGCTGATGTACAGCAGCGCGCCGGCCAGTGGTGCTGACACGCACGGCGACACCAGCAGGCTGGAGAACACCCCGAGGATCGCCGCGCCGATCAGCGAACCGCCCTTGGTCTGGCCCACCAGGCGCTCCAGGCGGCTGCTGATGGCATGGGGCAGTTTCAGCTCGAACAGGCCGAACATGGCCAGGGCGAACAGCACGAAGAACAGCGCAAACGGCACCAGCACCCAGACCGACTGCAGGCGCGCCTGCAGGTTAAGGCCGGCGCCGAACAGGCCCATCAGCGCACCCAGCAGGGCGAAGCAGGCGGCCATCGGCAGCACGTAGGCCAGCGACAGGGCAAACCCGCGCCAACCGCTGGCCTGGCCGCGCAATACCACCCCAGAGAGGATCGGCAGCATCGGCAACACACAGGGTGTGAAGGTCAGGCCGACGCCGGCGAGAAAGAACAGCAGCAGGCTTTGCCAGTCCCACCCGGCTTTGCCGACGGCCGTAGCGCCTGGCAACGCGCTGCTCGCAGTGCCATCGACACTCAGGCGCGCGGTTTCCGGCGGGTAGCACAGGCCCTTGTCGGCACAGCCCTGGTAGCCGACCAGCAGGGTGAAGGGGCGTTGTTCGTTGGCCGGGCGGGGGATTTCGATGTCGAGGATGCCGTGGTAGACCTCGACGTCGCCGAAGAATTCGTCGTGCTTGGCTTCACCGGGCGGGATCTGTGCCGTGCCCAGGGCGATGTCGGCAGGTTCGCTGCGGAACTGGAAGCGGTGGCGGTACAGGTAGTAGCCATCGGCGGCGACGAAGCGCAGTTTCAGGCTTTGCCCTTCATCCTGCACCAGGCTCAGCTTGAAGGCTTCGTGCACCGGCAGGAAATCGGCGCTGTTGTTCAGCGACGCCGCGCCCAGGGTGGCGCTGGGGCGATTGTCGAGCAGGCCGGCGCCGGCGGCGGGCAAGGCCAGGAGCAGAAACAGGAGGCAAAGCAGGCGGCGCATGGCGGTCTCGCAGTACAAAAGTGCCTGCATGATAGCGGACTGCGCCGTTACGTGCAGTTACGCGGCGCCTGCATCGCTGGCAAGGCCAGCTCCCACAGGGCCGGTGGATGCAGATCTACTGTGGGCGCCGGCTTTGCCGGCGATGGTGGCGCCACCGTCTTGGATCAGAGCCGAAACGCCCGCACCGCCGTGTTCAACTCACCCCCAAGCCGGAGCAATTGCTCACCCTGTTCACGGCCTTCGCCAATACGCTGCAGGTTGTCCTCGCCCAGGCCATGAATCCGTTCGCTGTGATCGCGAATCTCGCTCACCGCGCCACTTTGCTGGGCGGTGACATCGGCAATCCGTACCGCCGTGGCGGAGATGGTCTGGATCGCCGCGACAATTTCATCCAGCGCGCCATCTGCCGCCTGGGCCTGATCGGCGGTGATTTGGGCATGTTCGAGCTGGGCGCGCATGCCTTGCACCGAGTCGCGCGCCGCCTGTTGCAAGCGGCCGATCAAGGTCTGGATCTCGCCAGTGGCACCGGTGGTGCGCTGCGCCAGTGAGCGTACCTCTTCGGCAACCACGGCAAAACCACGGCCCATTTCCCCGGCCCGCGCCGCTTCGATCGCCGCATTGAGGGCCAGCAGGTTGGTCTGCTCGGCAATCGAGCGGATGACCGTCAGCACGCTGCCGATGGTTGCCGACTCCTGCGCCAGTTGTTCGATCATCTGTGCGTTGCCCTGCACTTCATCGACCAGCGCTCGCAGCCCGGTCAGGCTTTGGCCGATCACCGCCTGGCCCTGCTCCACGGCGCGCCCGGCGTCATGACTGGCGTCGGCGGCCTGGCTAGCATCGCCGGCCACCTGCAGGATAGTTGCTTCCAGTTCCCCCAGGGCATCACGGATTTGCGCGGTATCGCCGGCCTGGCGTTCGGCGCCATCGTGCAGGGCGCTGCTCATGCCGGCCAGGGCGTGGCTGCTGCCGGCGACTTGTTCCGCGTTGTGGCGAATGGTGCCGACCAGCTCCACCAAGTAGGCGCGCAGGCGATTGAGCGAGTCCTGGATGTCATGCATCTCGCGGTTGCTCCGCCCCAGGGCAATGGCCTGGCCGAAGTCACCCTCGGCCCAGCGCGACAGCGCCGGCGCCAGGTTGGTCAGCACCCGTGCCAGGCGCCGCTGCAGGGTGTCGATGAGCAGGGCGATGAGCAGGATCAGGCCGATCATCAGGCCCTGGATCACCCGCACTTCGCCCTGGATGGCGGCATGCTGGCTGCGCACGCCGGGTTCGAGCTCGGCGATGGCCTGCTGTACGGCGGCGATGCGCTCGAAGGTACTGTTCGCCAGGGCGCTGCGCTGCTGGATCTGCTCGCGGGTACGCTGCAGTTCGCCCGGGTAGCGCTTGATCAGGCTGTTGAGCTCGCGCTTGAGCGCCACGCCATGGTCTTGGGCCTCGGTGCTGGCCTGGGTTTCCAGGCCCATCAGCGCGGCAAAGTCGTCGGCGCTGGATTCGCGGGCGGCGGTTACGCCCAGCAGCGGCAACTGCTCAAGTACCTGCGCCTGAGCGGCGATCTGCTGCAGTTCGCGCTCGACTTCATCGGCCAGTTCGCTCCGGCCGCTGCTGACCAGCTTGTCGCGGGCCAGGGACAGCCGCGACAGGTGCAGGGAGGCGTTGAACAGTGCCGGTGCATAACGCCCGGCATCGCTACTGGTACTGCTCTGGGCATAGTTGGCCAGTTGTTCGAGGCTGGCGCCCAGCTCGCGTTCGGCCTGGAGCAGCAGGGCCTGGGGATCGCCGGCCAGCTTGCCGGCACCGAGCAGTTCGTTGGCGGTGAAGCGCTGCAGGTTGTCCAGGCTCGGGCGCAGCCGGGCTGCAAGCGCTGCTGGCAATTGTTCGAGTTCGGCCTGCAGGGCGGCGGTGGCTTGCACCGCCGTGGCATGGCGCAGGGCGTCGCCGCTGCTCAGGTAGTCCTGGATGTTGCGCGCGGCCTGGTTCTGGAATTGCTGCGACAGCGACAGGTAGCGCTCCATTAATAGGTAGGGGCGCTCCAGGGCGCGCTGCGACCACCACAGGGTGGCGCCCAGGGCGATGCACACGGTAACCAGCAACAGGGTATTGAAATTGGTAAGCAGCTTCAGGCGCATGTCCGGGTCTACCAACGGCCGAATGGTAAGCGCCTGAAGTTATTGCGTTTTAATGACCGGGTTATGACGAGACGGGCGGTTTTGCGAAAAAAACTGGCACTTTGCCTTTATGCTTCCACCCGTTGCACGCAGTTGCGTCCGGCGCCTTTGGCGCGGTACAGCGCCTCATCGGCGGCAGTGGCCATGCTCAGGGCATCCAGACCTTCGCTCAACTGTACAACGCCGGCGCTGAAGGTGCAGGACAGGTCGCGAGGTTGGGCGGGGTAATGGATCTCGGCGAAGCGCCGGCGAATCTCATCGAGCACTTTGTGCGCGGCACCCAGGTCGGTGTTGGGCATGACGATGGCGAACTCTTCTCCGCCGTAACGGCCGATGAAGTCGGTCTTGCGCAGGCGCTGCTTGAGGAACAGCGCCAGGCTCTTGATCACCCGGTCACCCATGGGGTGGCCGTGGCTGTCGTTGACCTTCTTGAAGTGATCGATATCGAGCATGGCGAAGCTCAGCGGCTGTTCTTCGCGGCGCGCGCGGAAGCTGCAGTCTTCCAGCAGTTGCAGGATGTGAGTGTGGTTGTACAGCCCGGTCAGGCTGTCGCGCACCATCCGCGCCTTGAGGTTGCGCGCGCGGGCGGCGCGGTTGCGCACGGTGGTGATCAGGTGTCGCGAGCGGATCGGTTTGGTTAAAAAGTCATCACCGCCCTCGCTCATGGCGTCGAGCTGTTTATCCAGGTCGTCTTCGGCCGACAGGTAGATGATCGGCACGCTGACATAACGGTCGTTGTGGCGGATCACCTTGGCCAGTTCCGTGCCGGTGCAGGCCGGCATGTACATGTCGAGGATGATCAGGTCGGGCTGGAAGTCGGCAAGCTCGGCCATGGTCTGGATCGGGTCGATCAAGGTGCGGGTGACGATCCCGGCGCTGTTGAGCAGGCGCTCGGTGTGCAGGGCCTGGGCCCGCGAGTCGTCGATGATCAGCACCTTGAAGGGTTCGTACTGGGTGACGCTGGTCAGCAGCTCGACTTTCTCCAGCAGGCTCGAGGCTTCCAGGGTGCCGGTCAGAAACTCCTGGCCGCCGGCGCGTACGGCGGCCAGGCGCGTCGGGGTGTCGGTTTCGTGCAGGCTGAAAAACAGCAACGGTAACCGCTGTTCCAGGCCCTGCTGGGCCTGGGCCGCCAGTTGCAGGCCGACACCGGGGCCGGTGAAGTCGACGTCCATGACGATCGCCGAAGGCAGCCGTTCGCTCATGGTCGCCTGGAATGCGGCGGCGCTGTACAAGGCCTGTACACCCAAGCCGAAGAACTCCAGCTGTTGGGCCAGGCGTTCGGCGCGGTCGTGGTCCTGGAGCATGATGTACACCGGCTTGCGCAAGGGGGGCAGCGGCACTTGCTCAAGCTGGTCACCCTGGCGCAGGCCGGTGCGCGACAGGCGCTGCATCAGCCGGTTGAGTTCGCTGATCAGTTGGCTGCTCAGGCGCGCACTGTTGGCCTCGACCGCCTCCAGGGTATGGCCGATGGCTTCGGCCAACTGGCTGTGCTCGGGCTGCTCGAAGCGCTCGGCATAGCGTTGCAGGCGCAGGTTGGCCTCGCACAGCTCACCCAGGTCGCCAGTGGACCACTCGCTGCGCTGCAGGCGCTGCCAGATTTCGAGGATTTGCCGGGCCTGATGAATGACCCGCTGGGCAAAGTGTTGCTTGAGGCGCTCACGATTGGGGTCTTCTGGCTCGGTCATGTCCTGACTACTTATAAGGGTGAGGCTGAGGTCGAGTGATGGCTCTATGCTAGCACCACTTTCCCGGCAATCGAGTGCCTTGTATCAATAAACTGTACAAGTCCGTTTATTCATTTGCTGACCCAATAGTCGCTTATGCGAACCGCCGTGCTTGATTTATAGTGCAGCGATACTTGCCGACCCCGGCAGGTGGCGCGCGGCACAAAACGCCCATCGCGCTGGCACGAAGCCCGGGGGTTGCGGTCGAACCCCTTGAACCGACGTGACTGAAAGGACAACGCCATGCTGGACTGGAAAAACCGTACAGGCAAAGCCGAGGCGCGTGAGCGGGTCGAGCCGCGCACCGCCGCCACCCGCAGCTATTTCGGCGGGTTGCTGTTCAGCCGCGCCCTGGGCTCGCTGATCGGCCTGTACCTGCTGGTGTGCGTGGGCCTGGGCTGGTACTGGAGCGCCGAACCCGACCTGTTCCCGGTACAGCAGAACGCCCAGGCGGCTGCCGAAAAAACCGGCAAGCAGATGGTCGTCGGCTACACCACCATCGAGACGCTCAAGACCGTGGCCGGTACCTTGCTCAACAAGCCCGGCGGCTACATTTCCAACGACCGCTTCCCGCCAGGCCTGTGGATGGACAACATGCCCAGCTGGGAGTACGGCGTGCTGGTCCAGGTACGTGACCTGAGCCGTGCCCTGCGCAAGGACTTTGCCCGCTCGCAGTCGCAGTCCACCGAAGACGCGGACCTGGCCAAGGCCGAGCCGCGCTTCAACTTCGACAACAAGAGCTGGATCCTGCCGTCGAGCGAGTCCGAGTTCCAGGAAGGCATCAACTCCCTGACCCGCTACCAGAACCGTCTGGCCTCGCCGGACCAGCAGGGCGCGCTGTTCTACACCCGTGCCGACAACCTCAACAACTGGCTGGGCGACGTCGCCACCCGCCTGGGCTCGCTGTCGCAGCGGCTGTCGGCGAGCGTTGGCCGGGTCAAGCTCAACAGCACCCTGAAGACTGAATCGGTGGTGCCGGGCCAGGTGCCGCAGGTTGACGAGGAAGTGGTCGAAACCCCATGGCTGCAGATCGACAACGTGTTCTACGAAGCCCGCGGCCAGGCCTGGGCGCTGTCGCACCTGCTGCGCGCCATCGAGGTCGACTTCGCCGACGTACTGGCGAAGAAGAATGCCACGGTCAGCGTGCGGCAGATCATCCGTGAGCTGGAAGCCTCGCAGGAACCGCTGTGGAGCCCGATGGTGCTCAACGGCAGCGGCTTTGGCATGTGGGCCAACCATTCGCTGGTAATGGCCAACTACATCTCGCGGGCCAACGCTGCGGTGATCGACCTGCGTCAACTGCTGACCCAGGGCTGAACCGGTGTCGATCTCCAAGCAGGAGGCGGCGCACCGCGCCGCCTCCGACCTCGAACGGATCGCCTGGGTCGACGAAAACGACCGGTTGCTCGGCGCCTTGCCCCGCGCCGAGCTACGCGAACGCGGCCTGATCGGGCGCGGCACCTACATCCTGCTGTTCAATTCCGTTGGTGAGCTGTGCGTGCACCGGCGCACCGAGAGCAAGGCGATCTACCCGGGTTACTGGGATGTCGCCGCCGGTGGCATGGTCCAGGCCGACGAAAGCTTTGCCGAGTCGGCGGCCCGCGAGCTTGAAGAAGAGCTCGGGGTGGCCGGGGTCGAGCTCACGGCCCACGAGTGCTTTTTCTTTGACCAACCTGGCAACCGGCTCTGGTGCGCGGTGTTTTCGGCGGTCTGGGACGGGCCTTTGCGCCTGCAGCCGGAAGAGGTCAGCGAAGCGCGTTTTATCCCCGTCGAACAGGCCCTGGCCGACAGCCGGCAGCAGCCGTACTGCCCCGATTCACTGGCTGCTTTGCAGCGCTACATCGACCGTCAAGCCTGACGTCGCGAATCACATGCAAAATGGCGCAGTTTTGTACTTAGCATTCGCGACATTTATCGTTACACTGCGCGGCCTTTTAAGGCTGCCGCACGCTTCATGCGGCAGTTGCGCTGCCCCTGCCAGAGTGGGGCTTCGCGGTCGGTACCCCGCCAGGGGCGTCGACCAGTTTTTATCCTCACCGTAGAGGATCAAAAGTGGCCAAGAAAGCCGCATCATTCGCCGCCCTGGGTGGCCTGGTGTTCTCCACTGATGCAGGTCGGCATTGCCCGGACTGCAGCAAACCCATAGATGCCTGCATCTGCAAACAGACGCTCATCCCCGAAGGCGATGGCATTGCTCGCGTGCGCCGCGAAAGCAAGGGCCGTGGCGGCAAGACGGTGACGACCATCAGCGGCGTGCCGCTGCCCCTGGAACAGCTCAAGGATCTGGCCAGCACGCTCAAGCGCCGCTGCGGAACCGGCGGCGCGTTGAAAGACGGGGTCATCGAAATCCAGGGCGATCATGTCGAGCTGTTACTGGCCGAGCTGATCAAACAGGGCTTCAAAGCGAAAAAGTCCGGCGGCTGAAGACTGCATCGCGATTTTTTGCAGTTCGCTTTCTAAACTCGTTCCCGTAGGAAGGGTCTATCCCTGAACACGGATAATCGTCACTTTCAGGTTTTACACTGCGCCCGCCCCATGCAGGCCGGTGTTTTTCGACTTTCTATATAGGGGACTTCAATGTCCGTACGACGCACACGCAAAGACGATGGCAGCCAATGGACAGTTGCGGACAGCCGCAGTGTTTACGGCATTCGCCATTGGGGGGCCGGTTACTTCGCAATCAACGAGGCCGGGCGCGTCGAAGTCCGCCCGAACGGGCCAGGCAGTGCGCCGATCGACCTGTTCGAGCAGGTTGACGAGCTGCGCAAGAGTGGCCTGTCGCTGCCGCTGCTGGTCCGTTTCCCGGACATCCTCCAGGACCGCGTGCGCCAGCTGACTGGCGCTTTTGACGCCAACATCGCGCGCCTGGAATACCAGAGCCAGTACACCGCGCTGTACCCGATCAAGGTCAACCAGCAGGAAGCGGTGGTCGAGAACATCATCGCCACCCAGAACGTGTCCATTGGCCTGGAAGCCGGCTCCAAGCCCGAGCTGCTGGCGGTGCTGGCGCTGGCGCCGAAAGGCGGCACCATCGTCTGCAACGGTTACAAGGACCGCGAGTTCATCCGCCTGGCGCTGATGGGGCAGAAACTTGGCCACAACGTCTTCATCGTCATCGAAAAAGAGTCGGAAGTGGCCCTGGTGATCGAGGAAGCCGCCGAGCTCAAGGTCAAGCCGCAGATCGGCCTGCGCGTGCGCCTGTCGTCGCTGGCCTCGAGCAAGTGGGCCGATACCGGTG
This sequence comes from Pseudomonas sp. SBB6, assembly GCF_024213215.1. NCBI lineage: Bacteria > Pseudomonadati > Pseudomonadota > Gammaproteobacteria > Pseudomonadales > Pseudomonadaceae > Pseudomonas > Pseudomonas sp. SBB6. The sequence goes on from NZ_JANAVH010000004.1 coordinate 533,735, forward strand.
GCGAGAAGTCCAAGTTCGGCCTCTCGGCCGCGCAACTGATCTCGGTAGTGCAGCGCTTTCGCGATGCCGGCCTGGACCAGGGCATCCGCCTGCTGCATTTCCACATGGGCTCGCAGATCGCCAACCTGGCCGACTACCAGCATGGTTTCAAGGAAGCCATCCGTTATTACGGCGAGCTGCGTGCACTGAACCTGCCGGTCGATCACATCGACGTCGGCGGCGGCCTGGGCGTGGACTACGACGGCACCCACTCGCGCAACGCCAGCTCGATCAACTACGACATGGATGACTACGCCGGTGTCGTGGTCGGTATGCTCAAGGAGTTCTGCGATGCCCAGGGCCTGCCGCATCCGCACATCTTTTCGGAAAGCGGCCGCTCGCTGACCGCGCACCACGCCATGCTGGTGGTGCAGGTGACCGATGTCGAGAAGCACAACGACGAAGTGCCGCTGATCGAGAACAAGGAAAACCTGCCCGAGACCGTACAGTGGCTGGTCGACCTGCTCGGCCCGACCGATATCGAGATGGTCACCGAGACCTACTGGCGCGCCACCCACTACATGAGCGACGTGGCTGCCCAGTACGCCGACGGCAAGATCACCCTGGCCGAGAAAGCCCTGGCCGAGCAGTGCTACTTTGCCGTTTGCCGGCGCCTGCACAACTCGCTCAAGGCCCGTCAGCGCTCGCATCGCCAGGTGCTGGACGAGCTCAACGACAAGCTGGCCGACAAGTACATCTGCAACTTCTCGGTATTCCAGAGCCTGCCGGACACCTGGGCGATCGGCCAGGTCCTGCCGATCCTGCCGCTGCATCGCCTGGACGAAGAGCCGCTGCGCCGCGCCGTGCTGCAGGACCTGACCTGCGACTCGGATGGCAAGATCAACCAGTACGTCGACGAGCAGAGCATCGAGACCAGCCTGCCGGTGCACGGGATCAACGAGGGAGAGGACTACCTGTTGGGTATCTTCCTGGTCGGTGCCTACCAGGAGATCCTCGGTGACATGCACAACCTGTTCGGTGACACCGACTCGGTGAACATCTACCAGAACCCGAACGGCAGCGTGTACCACGCCGGTATCGAGACCCACGACACCATCGAAGACATGCTGCGTTACGTGCACCTGTCGCCGGAGGAGTTGATGACCCACTACCGCGACAAGTGCGCCAGCGCCAAGATCACTGCCCGTGAGAAAACCCAGTTCCTCGACGCGTTGCGTCTGGGGCTGACCCGCTCGTCTTACCTGTCGAGCTGATCAGTGGTGCGGGTCGCGTGCAGTCACTGGCTGTGCGTCGACCCTATCGCCGGCAAGGCCGGCTCCCACAGGTGCAGTGCCGCGCTCTTGTGGGAGCTGGCCTTGCCAGCGATGGGCTGCGCAGCAGACCCAGAAACTACCGCACAAACCACCCCTCCCGCCGCTGCAACCGCCAGCCCATCACCCCCAGCGTCACCCCGCGCAAAGCCATGAACAGCAGAAACCCCAGCCACAGGCCGTGGTTGCCCAGGTCCTGGGAGGCATAGGCGACCGGCAGGGCGATCAGTACGCTGAGCAGCATCCCATTGCGCATCTCCCGCGCCCGTGTGGCGCCGATGAACAAGCCATCAAGCAGATAGCTCCATACCGCAATCAACGGCAGCAGTGCCAGGTACGGCAGGTACTGGTAGGCGGTTTCGCGCACGTTGGCGATGTCGGTCTGCATGTTGATGAACAGATGCCCAGCCAACAGGAACAACACGGCAAAGCCGCTACTGGCCAGCAACGACCAGCCGCAGGCGACGGTCAATGAACGTCGTAGCGCCTGGCGATCACCCGCGCCAATGGCATGCCCGCACAGCGCTTCGACCGCATGGGCCAGGCCATCGAGGGCATAGGCGGTGAGCAACAGGCCATTGAGCAGCAGAGCGTTGGCCGCCACCGTCGCTTCACCCAGGCGTGCGCCTTGTACGGTGATCAGGAAGAACACCGCCTGCAGCGCCAGGCTGCGGATGAAGATGTCGCGGTTGACGCTGAGCAGTGGCCGCCAGCTTTGCCAGCGCGCCAGCAACGCCCAGGCGATTTGCCCGGGGTAGGCACGCAAGGCCGGGCGGGTCAGGGCCAGGCCGAGCAGGGCGGCGCTCCACTCGGCAATCACCGAGGCGCGGGCCGAACCGATCACGCCCCAGTCCAGACCGAGCACGAACCACAGGTTGAGGGCGATGTTGAGCAGGTTGGTGGTCAGCAGGATGGCCAGCGGCGCCTTGGCGTTCTGGGTGCCGAGGAACCAGCCGACCAGGGCGAAGCTGGCCAGCGCCGCTGGCAGGCCCAGCAGGCGGGTCTGGAAGAAGTCGTGGGTCGATTGCTCCAGCGCCGCCGTGGGCTGCATCAGTTGCAGGGCCAGGTGGCTGAACGGCAGGGCCAGCACGCCCAGCAGCAGGGCAAACAACAGCGCCAGCAACAGGCCCTGCAGCAACACCTGGCGTAAGGCAGCACCGTCGGCACGGCCCGCCGCCTGGGCGGCGAAACCGGTCGAGCCCATGCGCAGAAAGCCCATGACCCAGGCCAGGAAGGTGTACAGGCTGGCGCCCACCGCCACCGCTCCCAGTTGATGGGCATGGGGCAGGTGGCCGATCACGGCGCTGTCGACCAGGGCCACCAATGGTACGGAAATATTCGAGAGGATCATCGGCGCGGCCAGCGCCCAGACCTTGATATGGGTCGGGCGGTCGCGCCAGTCGGTCAGCAAACGGGACATGGAGGCTCCTGGCAAGCCGGCATTGTAGCCGCTGTGCTAGTAAATCGTGCGAAGGCCGTCTCACATCCGCTCGCCGTATCACCGTTGCGGCGCGGTTGATATATAGTGCACGCCTAAGATTCCGCTGCCCGAGAGTTACTACTCCCATGCTCAACAAAGGATTGTTGCTGGCCTGCGCGCTGGCCTTGCTCAGTGCCTGCGATTCGTCTGCCCCGGATAAACCGGCGTCGGCCCCCGTCGAACCGCCTGCGCAGACCCAGGACCAACCCGCAGCCCCGGCTCCGGCCGCCCCGGCGGCGCAAGTGGAAGCGGCAAAACCCGCTCCGGTCAAGGACGATGCCGCGACCCTGGCCAAGCGCTATGCCGGCCGCGAACTGAGCGTGGTGGATGTCTCGGAAGTACAGGTCGATGGCGCCAGCGCCCTGGCCCTGACCTTCTCGGTGCCGCTGGATGACCAGCAGAACTTCGCCGACAAGGTGCACCTGGTCGATACCGTCAAAGGCAAGGTCGACGGCGCCTGGGAACTCTCCGCCAACAAGATGGAGCTGCGCCTGCGCCACCTGGAGCCGCAGCGCAAGCTGGTGCTGACCATCGACGCCGGCCTGCTCGCGGTCAATGGCAAGCGCCTGCCCGCCGAGTCGATCAGCCGCCTGGAAACCCGCGACATGCAGTCGACCATCGGCTTCGCCAGCCGTGGCTCGCTGCTGCCGACCCGCCTGGCCGAAGGCTTGCCGGTGATTGCCCTGAACGTCAACAAGGTCGATGTCGAGTTCTTCCGCATCAAACCTGACAAACTCTCGCCGTTCCTCGCCGCCTGGGGCCGCAACAGCAGCCTGTACTACTACCAGTCCAAGGAAACCCTGGACATGGCCGAGCTGGTCTACAGCGGCCGCTTTGACCTCAACCCGGCGAAGAATACCCGCGAGACCGTACTGCTGCCGATTGCCGGGATCAAGCCGCTGCAAGAGCCCGGCGTGTACCTGGCGGTGATGCGCGCGTCCGGCACCTATGACTATTCGCAACCGGCGACGCTGTTCACCCTGAGTGACATCGGCGTCTCGGCGCATCGCTACCAGAACCGCATGGATGTCTTCACCCAGGGCCTGGAAGGCGGCAAGGCGCTGAGCGGCGTCGAGCTGGAACTGCTCGACGGCGAAGGCCGCGTGCTGGCCCAGGCCAAGACCGACAGCGACGGCCACGCCCAGTTGCCAACGCCACCCAAGGCTGAAACCCTGCTGGCCCACCAGGGCGTGCACACCACCATGCTGCGCCTGAACAGCGCTGCCCTGGACCTGGCCGAGTTCGACATCACCGGCCCTCAGGCCAACCCGCTGCAGTTCTTCGTGTTCGGCCCGCGTGACCTCTATCGCCCGGGTGAAACCGTGCTGCTCAACGGCCTGCTGCGTGACCAGGATGGCCGCCCGCTCAAGCCGCAACCGGTGACCGTGGAAGTCCGCCGCCCGGATGAGCAGATCAGCCGCAAGTTCGTCTGGGAAGCCGATGCCAGTGGCTTCTATCAGTACCAACTGCAACTGGCCGATGAAGCGCCGACCGGGCGCTGGCAGTTGTTGTTCGACCTCGGTGGCGGCAAGAAGCAGGTGTTCGAGTTCCTCGTCGAAGACTTCCTGCCCGAGCGCCTGGCCCTGGAGCTCAAGGGCAGCGACAAGCCGTTGAGCCCGGAGCAGACCGCGCAGATCAAGGTCAATGGTCGCTACCTGTATGGCGCCCCGGCCTCGGGCAACCGCCTGAGCGGCCAGGCTTATGTGCGCCCGTTGCGTGAAGCGGTAGCGGCGCTGCCTGGCTACAAGTTCGGTTCGATCACCGAGGAGGAGCTGAGCCAGGACCTGGAGCTGGACGAGGTGACCCTCGATGCCGCGGGCAAAACCACGCTGAACATCGAAAGCAAATGGTCCGAAGCCCGTTCGCCGCTGCAATTGACCGTGCAGGCCAGCCTGCAGGAGTCCGGTGGCCGGCCGATCACCCGCCGTCTTGAGCAACCCATCTGGCCGGCCGGGCGCCTGCCTGGTCTGCGCGGCCTGTTCGACGGGGAAGAGACCGACGGCGAAGGCCCGGTGGAATTCGAAGTGCTGGTGGCCGATGCCGCAGGCAACAAGCTGGCCGTCAACAACCTCAAGGTTCGCCTGATCCGTGAGCGTCGCGACTACTACTGGAACTACTCGCAGAGCGATGGCTGGAGCTACAACTACAACGAGAAGTACCTGACCCAGAACGAAGAGACGGTCAATGTCAAAGCCGGCTCGACCGCGCGGGTCAACTTCCTGGTTGACTGGGGCCCGTACCGCGTCGAGGTCGAAGACCCGCAGACCGGTCTGGTGTCGAGCGAACGCTTCTGGGCCGGCTACCGCGCCCAGGACAACGCCGACGGCGGCGCCGTGCGTCCCGATCAGGTCAAGCTGGCCCTCGACAAGCCGTCCTACGCCGATGGCGCCACCGCCAACATCACCGTCACCCCGCCTGCCGCAGGCACCGGTTACCTGATGGTCGAGTCCAGCGAAGGCCCGCTGTGGTGGGAAGAAATCGACGTGCCGGCCGAAGGCAAGAGCTTCGCCGTCAAGCTCGATCCGAAGTGGGCGCGCCATGACCTGTATGTCAGCGCCCTGGTGATCCGCCCGGGCGAGCGCAAGGTCAACGCCACGCCGAAGCGCGCCGTAGGTGTGCTGCACCTGCCGCTGGATCGTCACGAACGCAAGCTGGCCGTCACCCTCAGCGCGCCGGAGAAGATGCGTCCCAAGCAGCCGCTGACCGTCAAGGTGCAGGCACGCAATGCCGACGGCAGTGTGCCCAAGCAGGTGCATGTACTGCTGGCGGCAGTGGACGTGGGTATCCTTAACATCACCGAATTCGCCACCCCCGACCCGTTCACCGGTATGTTCGGGCGCAAGGCCTATGGCGCCGACCAGCTGGACATCTATGGCCAACTGATCGAAGCCGGGCAGGGCCGTCTGGCCAGCCTGGCCTTCGGTGGTGACGCCGCCATGGCCAAGGGCGGCAAGCGCCCGAACACCACGGTGACCATCGTCGCCAAGCAAAGCGCCCCGGTCACCCTCAATGACAAGGGCGAAGGTGAAGCCACGGTCGATATCCCCGACTTCAACGGTGAGCTGCGGTTGATGGCCCAGGCCTGGACCGACGAGCGCTACGGCATGGCCGAAGGCAAGACCGTGGTCGCCGCGCCGTTGATTGCCGAGCTCTCGGCACCGCGCTTCCTCGCCGGTGGCGACCGCACCACCCTGGCCCTGGACCTGTCCAACCTGTCGGGCAAGGTGCAGAACCTGACCGTGCGCCTGAGCACCGAAGGCCAGTTGAACCTGCTCGGCGCCGCCGAACAGACCCTGAGCCTCACCGAAGGCAAGCGTGTCACCCTGCTGGTACCGGTGCAGGCCAGCGGTGGCCTGGGCCAGGGCAAGGTCAAGGTCGACGTGCAAGGCCTGCAACTGCCGGGCGAATCGGCCACGGCCTTCAGCCGCGACTGGACCCTGGGCATTCGCCCGGCCTACCCGGCGATGCTGCAGCACTATCGCGTAGCCCTCAAAGACCAACCCTGGACCTTGCCCGACGCAGATCTTGCACTGTTCGAACCCGCCGGCCTCGAAGCCTCATTGGCCCTGTCGAGCCGTCCACCGCTGAACCTGGCCGAACAGATCCGCGCCCTCGAAGCCTATCCGTATGGTTGCCTGGAGCAGACCACCAGTGGCCTGTACCCATCGCTGTACGCTGATGCCGCGACCCTCAAACGCCTCGGTATCAAGGGTGAAGCGGCGGACGTGCGCAAGCGCAAGATCGAGATGGGCATCGAGCACCTGCTGGGCATGCAGCGTTACAACGGCAGCTTCGGCCTGTGGAGCGCCGATGACCAGGAAGAGTTCTGGCTGACTGCCTACGTCACCGACTTCCTCCTGCGCGCCCGCGAGCAGGGTTATGCGGTACCGCCCGAGGCCCTGAAAAAGGCCAGCGAGCGTCTGCTGCGTTACCTGCAGGAGCGCAACCTGATCGAGGTCAACTACAGCCAGAACTCCGAGCACAGCCGCTTCGCCGTGCAGGCCTACGCCGCCCTGGTGCTGGCGCGTACCCAGCAGGCGCCGCTGGGCGCCCTGCGCAGCTTGTTCGAGCGGCGCAGCGATGCGCGCTCGGGCCTGCCGTTGGTACAGCTGGCCATCGCCCTGGACAAGATGGGCGACAAGCCGCGTGGGCAACAGGCGCTGCAGGCCGGCCTTGCCGTCACCCGCAACGAGAACACCTGGCTGGGCGACTACGGCAGCTCCGTGCGTGATCAGGCGCTGATCCTCTCGCTGCTGGCCGAGAACAACCTGGCCAGCGACAAGCTCGATGGCCGTCTGTTCGCGCTGGCTGACCAGATGGCCGCCAACCGCTGGCTGTCGACCCAGGAGCTTAACGCGCTGTTCCTCGCCGGTCGTGGCCTGCTGGCCAAGCCGGAAGGTAAATGGTCGGCGCGCCTGGACAGTGCCGGTGAAGTGCGCGAGCTCAACGCCGAGCAATCGGGGATGAAACTCGAGGGCCCGCTGCTGGCTTCGCCGCTGACCATCCAGAATGAAGGCAGCGAGACGCTGTTCCAGCACCTGACCCTGTCCGGATATCCGCGTCAGGCCCCGGTTGCCCGTGGCAGCGGCATGACCATCCACCGCGAGTTCCTCGGCATGAACGGCCAGGCCCTGGACATCAAGGCGCTCAAGAGCGGTGACCTGGTGCTGGTGCACCTGACGGTGACGGCCAACACCCAGGTGCCGGACGCCCTGGTGGTCGACTTGCTGCCGGCGGGCCTGGAGCTGGAAAACCAGAACCTGGCGCAAAGTGCGGCCAGTCTGGAGAACGCCAGCAGTGCGGTGAAGGAGTGGCGTGAGTCGATGCAGAACGCCAACGTGGTGCATCAGGAGTTTCGCGATGACCGCTACGTGGCGGCACTGAACATCGAGAACTACTACACCACCCACCTGCTGTACCTGGCCCGGGCGGTCACCCCGGGGACCTACAAGGTACCGCCGCCGCAGGTCGAGTCAATGTACCGGCCGAACTACAACGCGGTGGGCGAGGCCCCCGCCGAGCTGGTAGTCAAAGGCCGCTGACAGAGGGCTTTGTGGGAGCGGATGAATCCGCTCCCACATGCTCTAATTGCTCAGTGAATGATCCAGCTCAGCACCCACAAACCCAGCACCAGCCAGATGATGCCGAGTATGATCGAAGCGCGCATGAACGCGCGGATCGCCGAGTACAGCAGCATCAGGCCGATGATCAGGGCGAGGATGCTGACCAGCGAAGTGTCCATGCCCAGGGTGCGTGACAGGCCCTCGATGAAATTGCCACCGGCGTTGGCCAGCAAGTTGAACAACCCGCTCAGGCCGTCGACGATAAAACGAATCACTGCCCCCAGTGCCTGGCCGAGCCACTCGAAAAAACCTTCTACATGCATAGTTGCTTCCTGATGATCAATTCGGCGAATGCGCCGTTGCCAAGCCTTTGGCCGTGCCTTGGCCGGGTCGGTTCCCTGCGTAGCTGTTACGCCAGGAGGACTTGATGCACATCTTAGCGCGCCTGCGCGGCGCAATCAGAAAACCGCTGGGCTTGCTGCTCGGTATCCCGTTGCTGCTTGTTGCCTTGCTATGGCTCGCCGACCGCATCTGGCCGTTGCCGATGCCGGCGGATGATCTGGCCCGGGTAGTGCTGGCCGAAGACGGCACGCCGCTGTGGCGCTTCGCCGATGCCGAGGGTGTATGGCGCTACCCGGTCAGCGCCGAACAGATTTCGCCCTATTACCTGGAGGCATTGCTGACTTACGAAGACCGCTGGTTCTACCATCACCCCGGGGTCAATCCGCTGGCGCTGGCGCGGGCGGCCTGGCAGAACCTGCGCGGTGGCCGGGTGTTGTCTGGCGGCAGTACGCTGTCGATGCAAGTGGCGCGTCTGCTCGATCCACATTCGCGCACGCTGCCCGGCAAGCTGCGTCAGTTGTGGCGCACTGCACAGCTGGAGTGGCACCTGTCGAAGGCGCAGATTCTTGAAATCTACCTCAACCGCGCGCCGTTCGGCGGCACCTTGCAGGGCGTCGCCGCAGCCAGTTGGGCGTACCTTGGCAAGTCGCCGATGCACCTGACACCGTCGGAGGCGGCGCTGCTCGCGGTGCTGCCCCAGGCGCCAAGCCGTCTACGCCCGGATCGCCACCCCGAGCGTGCCCAGGCGGCGCGCGACAAGGTCCTGCAACGCCTGGCCGAGTACCAGGTATGGCCGCAGCAGCGGGTTGCCGAGGCAGCAGAAGAGCCACTGTTGCTGGCTCCGCGTCAGGAACCGGCGCTGGCGCCGCTGCTGGCGCGCCGACTCAATCGTCCGCTCAGCCCGCCGTTGATTCGCACCACCCTCGATGCCTCCTTGCAACGGCGCCTGGAAGACCTGCTGCTGGGCTGGCGCGCGCGGCTGCCGGAGCGTACCTCGGCGGCGATCCTGGTGGTCGAGGCGCAGAACATGGCGGTGCGCGCTTACCTGGGTTCGATTGATCTCAATGACGAGCGCCGTTTTGGCCACGTCGACATGATCAGCGCCTTGCGCTCACCCGGCTCGACCCTCAAGCCGTTTCTTTACGGCATGGCCATGGACGATGGCCTGATCCATTCCGAATCCTTGCTGCAGGATGTGCCGCGGCGCTACGGCGATTATCGCCCGGGCAACTTCTCCATGGGTTTCAGCGGGCCGGTGGCGGCCAGTTCGGCCCTGGCATTGTCATTGAACCTGCCGGCGGTGCAACTGCTTGAAGCCTACGGGCCGAAACGCTTCGCCGCGCAGATGCGCAGTGGTGGCGTGCCGCTGATCCTGCCGCCGTTGGCCGAGCCGAACCTGTCGCTGATTCTCGGCGGCGCCGGTAGCCGCCTGGAGGACCTGGTCGGTGGTTATGCGGCCTTTGCCCGAGATGGCTTGAGCGCACCGATCCGCTTGCAGCCGGATGATCCGTTGCTTGAGCGGCGTCTGCTGTCGCCGGGCAGCGCCTGGATCATCCGGCGTATTCTCAGCGGCCAGGCGCGCCCGGATCGCGACCCTCACGCCGAACTGGTGCAGCGTCCGCAGTTGGCCTGGAAGACCGGTACCAGCTATGGCTTTCGTGATGCCTGGTCGATTGGCGTGGGGCCGCGCTACCTGATCGGCATCTGGATCGGCCGCCCGGATGGCACGCCAGTGCCGGGGCAGTTCGGCCTGGCCTCGGCGGCGCCGTTGATGCTGCAGGTGCATGACGTGCTGAGCAACCGCGACAGCCAGCGCGGTATTGCCACTCCCGTGACGGCGGTGCCGGCCAATGTCGGGGTTGCGGCAATCTGCTGGCCGCTGGGGCAACCTATGGCCCGCCAGGACCCGAACTGCCGTCGCCAGCGCTTCGCCTGGACCCTGGACGGCACCACGCCGCCGACCTTGCTGGCCCAGGACCAACCGTTGAGCGTCGGCCTGCGCGAGACCGTCTGGGTCAACACCCAGGGTTTGCGCGTCGATGCCACGTGCCCCGGCGCCCAGGCGCGGGACATCGCCCTATGGCCGTCGCCACTGGAACCCTGGCTGCCACGGGTGGAACGCCGCGAGGCGCGCTTGCCCAAGGTCGATCCGGGTTGCCCGCCGCAGGTGCCGCCCAGCGCGCCGCCGTTGTCGATCGTCGGTGTGCGTCAGGGCGACCAGTTACGCCGTCCGGCCACCAGCAGCGAGCCGTTGCGTTTCAAGGTCTCGGCCCTTGGCGGTAACGGTCGGCACTGGTGGTTTCTCAACGGTGCGCCACTGGGCGAAACCAGCGGCCAGGAAAACCTTACGGCGAGCTTCGACCAGGCCGGGCGCTTTGAGTTGAGCGCCCTGGATGAAAGCGGCGAAACCGCCCGGGTCGAGTTCCAGGTCAACGAGTGACAACGCGCATTAGACGATGCCGGGGCCAGCACCTACGCTTGGGGTGACGAGGCCGCTGCCCTGGCGGCTGCGTACTGATCGGGATCATGGAGTGTCCGATGCGTCCGTTGGCTGTCGCAATTGTTGGATTGTCCTGGGCGAGCGTGGCCAGCAGCGAACCCCTGCCGCGCTTTCTCGACAGCCACGAAATCGAACGAAACCTGCCCGCCCCCAACCTGCCGGCCGATGCCTATCGGCCGAGCAACCCGGGTGTGCAGGTGCCCATTGCGGTCACCCTGGCCCAGCCATTACTGCGTGATACCCGGATATTCCTGCGCAAGGTGCGCTTCGAGGGCGGCAGCATCTATCCGTTGAGTGACCTGCGCGACAACTATCAGGGCCTGGTCAACCGCGAGGTCAGTCTGGGCGAACTGATCGACGCCACCCAGCGCCTGACCCAGCGCTACCAGCAGGACGGCTACCTGCTGTCCCATGCTTATCTGCCCGAGCAGGACTTCGCCGATGGCCGGGTGCGGGTGGTGCTGGTCGAAGGCTACATCGACGATCTTGAGCTGCATGGCAAGGTTGGCCCGGCGGCCGCCTATGTGGAGCAACTGGTGGGTTGGCTCAAGGCCGAACGCCCGCTGACCCGTGCGACCTTCGAGCGCTATGTCGCCCTGATGAGCCGCCTGCCGGGTTTCAGCGTGCAGGCGCGGTTGTCGCCAGCCGATGCCAGCAATGGTGCCAGCCGCCTGATCATCGAGGCCACGCGCCGGCCGTTCAGCGGTACCCTGATCGTCACCGATGGCAGCCGCGATGACCCCCAGGCGCTACTCACCGTGAGCAGCAACGCGCAGACAGCGCTCGCCGAACAGTTCAGTGTCACCACCCTGGCGCCACGCGGGGAGGATCACGAAAGCTATTTTCGCCTGGATTACTCCCAGTACCTGGACGACCAGGGCAGCCAGCTGCACTTGTCGGCGTCGCGTTACGACAGCAACCCCAGTGCCCAGGTGCTGCTCGGCGATGGCACCCAACTCAAGGCCCATCGCGAGAATGACCGCTTCTCGGCTGGCTTGAGCCAGGTACTGCTCGCCGCGCCCGGCGAATCGCTCAACGTTGCCGCGCGCTTCTACATGGTCAACGACGATGTGCTGTACCGCGCAGTCGGCGCGCCCATGCGCCTGAGCAACCGCACCGATGTGCGCGCCCTGGGCTTTGAAGGCGAGTGGCGCAAGGCCGATGCAGACCAACTGCGGATCGTCAGTGGTGGTGCCTACCAGGGCCTTGATTATCTGGGGGCGAAAACCAACAGCGATTTCGACCTGGATTTCTTGCGCCTGCGCCTGTCCGGGTTGCAGAGCGATCGCCTGTTCGGCAACTGGCAGGGCGTGGCGTCGGCGGCCTTGTACTGGAGTGGCGACAGCCTGCCTGACAGTGAGCGGGTGGTATTCGGCGGGCAGAGCTTCGCTCGCGGCTATCCCGCCGATCAGGCTCTGGGCGACAAGGGCTGGGGCCTGGCTTATGAGGTCAACTACAGCTTCAACGGCGATGGCCACTGGCTGAAGCTGCTGCAACCTTATGCCGTGCTGGATACCGCGCGCACCTGGTTCAATGAAGTGGACCTGCGCGATGCGCACCTGTCTTCGGCAGCATTGGGGCTGCGCATCGGTGACGGGCGTTTCTACAACCTTGCGCTGGAGCTGGCCAAGCCGCTGTCGGACGTCGCCCTCGACAGCTTTGACCGCGAGCCGCGGGTCAGCTTGAGTTTCAGTGTGCAGTTATGAACGTGCATCGCCGGAACTGCGACCCTTCGGGCAGGTATACGCAGGTCTATTGTGGGAGCTGGCGTTGCCAGCGATGGGCTGCGCAGCAGACCTGAAAGGTTCACTGCACCAGTTGCATCCGCGGCTTGGGGAACAGATTGTCCAGGGTTTCCAGCAGGCGGTTGTGGTAGATCGGCTTACGGAACAGGTCCAGCACCTGCAGGCGCAGCAAGTCGCTGACGTCGTCCATGTCGGCATGCCCGGAGGTGACGATCACCGGCAGGTGTTGACGCGCGGTGTGCTCGCGCAGACGCCTGATCAGTGAAATGCCGCTTTCCTCGGGCATGCGCAGGTCGGTGATGACCAGGGCCACGTCCGGGTGGCGGGTGAGCTGTTGCAGGGCGAGTTTGACCGAGGTAGCCGTGTGACAGCAAAACCCCTCACCCTCCAGCAATTCGGCAAGCTCCAGCAAGGCGTCCTCTTCGTCATCCACCAGGAGCAATTGTTGACGGGGGGAAGAGGTCGGCATGAGGTAGTCCTATGGCAGCGTGATTGAACAAGAGACCCAAACAGTACAGCAGTGATGCTGGCCTACTCTGAAGGCGTCGTGCCTTGAGCCTTGGTCATCGCCCCCTGAACCTTGGTCATGACCGAAGACACACTACCGGAAATAGGGGTGATGAACGCTGTCAGCACCACCGCCACCATCGCCGCGGCAATCGCATACTCGATGCCGGAGGCACCCTCCTTGCGGTAGAAGAATTCTTTGCAGCTTTTGAGGACACGGGAAAGACGCATGGCATTTCTCCTTGCGCCGCAGGCGCAGGTGGCTGGGGTATTGGATGATTCCCCTTTGCCATCACAGCATTGTCAACGGGTCATACTTCGGCAAATGTAAGAAGGTATTAACACTAAAGTCATAACCCAATGCCGGCGCCAATAAGCTGTTGTTTTATGGTGCTGCCGGTTTTGCGACGGAAAAAAATCTGACGGGTAATGGCATTTTGTCCTAGCTACGCTACCGTCAAATAGCGAAATAGTTGTTTCCGACTGCAGTGCTGTGGGCCATTTCACATAAAGGGCCGAAAGAACGCTGAGGGGAAGGAGGATCGGCATGAGCAGTCGCATTACCATCATCCTCGCAGGCTTCTTTCTGCTCGGTGCGTTGCTGGCCGGTTACTGGGGCCTGGCCCTTAGCCGCCCACCCAGTGAACCGCTTGCCGCATCTGTCGCTGCACCTGTACCGACGCCCGTTGAGCACGTGGCAAAAGACGCCGCTGACGAACTGCGCAAGCCGGTGGTGGTGTTGCGTCGCGATGTTGCCGCGTATGTGCCGCTGACGGCAGACGACCTGGTGGTAGAACGCTTGCAGGTGGCTCCGCCCGGCAGTTTCCAGACCCTTGAGCAAGTGCTCGGGCGCAGCAGTTGGCGCGCGTTGAGTGCTGGAACCTGGCTGGAGCAGGGCAGCTTCGAAGCCGGTGGCCCGCTGGCACGGATGATCCACCCCCATGAGCGCGCGCTGGCGGTAGCGGTGGATGAGGTGGTGGGTGTCGCCGGGCAGTTGAGTCCGGGCGACTATGTCGATGTCTTGCTGTTTCTGCGCGAAGAGACCCGCAACCCGCAAGCGTCGGCTCAGGTGGTACTCCCCGCACTGCGTCTGCTCAGTGTCGGCGAACAGTTGGGCCTGACCAATGACGGCAAGCCCGCGCAGCCGCCAGTGAATGAAAAGAGCCAGCCGCAGCAACCGCCACATGCTGCGCGCACGGTAGTGCTTGCCGTTCCCGAGGCACTGGCCAGCCGCTTGCTGCTTGCCGCCCAGGCCGGCAGTTTGCGCCTGGCCGTACGCAGCGCCGAAGAGAAGCGCCTGGCCCGCTATTGGGCGGACCCCAAAGCCAGCAGCAAGGAAGTCGATAGCGCCAATCGCAAACTCTATCGCTTCAGTCAGCTTGCCCAGGTACCCGCCGCCCAGCCGGTGGCCAGCGTTGCGCCGTCGCGCGGCATAGAAATCATCCGCGGAAATCAAGCCAGACAGCCCACTCCCTGACCAAGCAAGGATGCCCTTCAATGAGCAGTCGTTCCGAGCGGGTAATCAAGCAGATGCTCTGTGCCTTGCCGTGCACTGCGCCGCAGGTGCCCATGGCGCTGGCAGCGCCCAAGGGTTGTGCAATTACGACCCGAGCCGGGGCCGCTTGTTGTTCCTCGAAAACGGCGACTTCGAACGTCGCAGCGGGTTATCCCCATGAGTGAAAGCCTGAGCCAGACCTTCCTCGCCATCACCCGCAACGATGGCGACTTGCAGTGGTTGCAAGGTGCGCTGGCGCCCCTGGGGCAGGTGGTGGGCGCCGGCAGCGGCAGCCTTGACGAGTTGCTGGCGCTGGTCGATGTCACCTTTGCCAGTTTGGTGTTCGTGGGGCTGGATCGTGAGCAGGTGGTCAATCAGTGCGCACTGATCGAGGGAGTGCTGGAAGCCAAGCCGATGCTGGCAATCGTTGCCCTGGGCGATGGCATGGACAACCAGTTGGTGCTCAATGCCATGCGTGCCGGGGCGCGGGACTTTGTCGCCTATGGCTCACGCTCTAGTGAAGTCGCAGGGTTGGTGCGGCGCTTGAGCAAACGCCTGCCGCCAGTCACCAGCAACCCCAGCCTTGGGGGGCTGACGGTACTCTATGGCGCCCAGTGCACCGCTGATGGCGCCTTGCTGACCACCCATATGGCGCGGGTGGTGCAAACCAGCGGTCAGCAAACGTTGCTGCTGGACCTTGGCGTGCCTCGTGGTGACAGCCTGGCGTTGCTCGGCCTGGAAGCCTCGTTTCATTTCGGCGATGCCCTGCGCCACCTGCGTCGGCTCGACAATACCCTGATCGACAGCGCCTTCACGCGTGAAAGCTCGGGCCTGCGCCTGCTGGCCTACGCCGAGACCGACGAACCGCTGGAACGCACCAGCGCGGCGGAGCTGTACATGCTGCTCAGCGCCTTGCGCCAGCATTTCCAGCACATCGTCGTGAACCTGACCGGGCAGGCTGACAGCGAAGCCCTGCGCACCTTCGTCAGCCATTGCGACAAGCTGATCTGGTACACCGACCAGAACGTCCTCGATTGCCGGCGCAACCTGGAGGTACTGACCCAATGGCGCGAGAAGGGCATGAAGCTCGAACACGCCAGCCTGCTGGTCGACCGCTACCTGCGCGGCGTCGCACCGGACTCCGAAGCCCTGGGCAAGCGCTATGGCTTGCCGGTTCTGCGGGTTTTGCCCTACAGCCCAGAGGTGCGCCTGAATGCCAAGAACCAGGGCCTGACCTTGTTCGAACTGGCGCCGCGCGAGCAGCTCACCCAACATTTGAAAGCGCTCGGTGAACGGCTGGCGCGCCGCTCCGAGAGCAACCCTGCGGTCAGCGCCAGCTGGCTCAATCGGTTATGGGGGCATAAATGAGCGGTGACGAACTGTTTGGCGGCCCGCGGCACAACCTGGGGGCCGACCCGCAAGGGCTCAAGCGTGCCTTGCATCGTTACATCATCGACGCCATCGAGGACAGCGGGCGCAACCTGCTCGAAGGCTCGCGCCCGGCCCTGGCGCAATTCGTGGTGGAGCAGGTCGGCGACTATATCGCCCGATTGCACCTGGCCCTGTCGCGCTACGAGATGGAGCGCCTGGCCGAGGAAATCGTCGACGAACTGACCGGCTTCGGTCCGCTTGAAGTGCTGTTGCGCGATGCCAGCGTCACCGAAATCCTGGTCAACGGCCCGCACCGGGTGTTCATCGAGCGGGCCGGCCTGCTGCAGCAGACGGATCTGCGCTTTATCGATGCCCACCATGTCGAGCGGGTCATGCAAAGGATTCTCGCGCCCTTGGGCAGGCGCCTGGATGAATCGTCACCCATGGTCGATGCGCGCATGCCCGACGGCAGCCGGGTCAACGCGATCATTCCGCCGGTGGCGCTGGACGGCCCGTGCCTGTCGATCCGCAAGTTTCGCAAGGACATGCTCAAGAGCGCTGACCTGCTGGCCACCCGGACCATCGACCAGGGCATTCTTGACTTCATCCAGCTGGCGGTGGCGCGGCGCTGCAACATTCTGGTCAGTGGCGGCACCGGCACCGGCAAGACCACCATGCTGAATATCCTCAGCCAGTTGATCACGCCCCATGAGCGCCTGGTGACCATCGAGGACGTGGCTGAGCTGCAGCTCGATCACCCTCACGTGGTGCGCCTGGAAACCCGCCCGCCGAATGCCGAGGGGCATGGCGAGATCAAGGCCAGCGAGTTGATCCGCAACGCCTTGAGGATGCGCCCCGACCGCATTCTGCTCGGCGAGATCCGTGGCGTCGAAGTGCTCGATGTGCTCACCGCGATGAACACCGGTCACGACGGCTCAATGAGTACCGTACATGCCAACACTGCCCAGGACGCCTTGCTGCGTCTGGAAACCCTGGTCGGCCTGACCGGCCGCCAGGTGGCCGAGAAAACCCTGCGGCAGATGATCTGTGCGGCACTGGATGTGGTCATTCAATTGACCCGTCTGGCCGATGGCCGCCGCTGTGTCAGTGAGGTGTTGGAGGTAGTCGGGGTGCGCGATGATGTGTACGTCACCAATACCCTGTTCCGTCTCGATCGGCACAACGGCGAGGGCTTCTTGCGGGAGGCGCCGAACCCTGCCGGCGACAAGCTGCGTCGCGACTATTCGGAACTGCAGCCGTGATTGCCGCGGTACTTGGCTTGATCTGCCTGGCCTTGCTGGGGGTATCGGTGCACTTGTTCTACAGCGGCATGCGCAAGTCGGGTGAGGAGCGGATCCTGCAGCGTCTTGGCCAGGTTCAGGTGACCTCGGCGCTGACGCCCAGTAACCGTGACTGGCTGGACCGCCTGTTGCAGCGTGCCGGTATCGAGCGGCGCAATGACCGGCTGCTGATATGGCTGGTGCTCGGCCTGCTGACAGCGCTGCTGTGTGGCCGGATCCTGGGGTGGGCAGCAGGCGTCGGGCTGGTGCTGCTTGCACCGTTGCTGATCTGGTTGTCCCTGGGCTGGCGCTATCGCCGACGGGTGCAGCGGATGATCGAACAGTTGCCGGTGTTGCTCGATCACAGTGTGCGCAGCCTCAAGGCCGGGCGAACCTTGAACGATGCCGTGCTGGGGGCCATCGATGCGTCGCGTGACCCTTTGCATGGCGCTCTACAGCGGGTGCGGCGCAATGTGCAGATGGGCGTCAGCCTGGACGATGCCATGAGCGACCTGGCCGAACTGTATGAGCAGGATGAGCTGCGCCTGTTCGCGTTGGGCCTGCGTATCAATCATCGCTACGGCGGCAACGCCAGCGAGCTGCTGGAGAACCTGATCAAGCTGATTCGCGAGCGCGAGCAGGGTAGCCGTCAACTGCGCGCCATGACCGGTGAAACCCGCATGACCGCGACTGTCCTGGGCCTGTTGCCGGTGGGGATGGCCGGCTATTTCCTGATCAGCAACCCCAACTATTTGCTGGCTATGTGGCAGGACGGCAACGGTCAGTTCCTGCTGCTCGGCGCCTTTATCCTGCAAGTGGTGGGCTGCCTGGTGTTGTGGCGCATGTTACGGAGTATCTGAAATGGCCTGGTTGCTCTGTGCCCTGATGTTCTTCGCCGCATTTGTCTTGCTGGCAGGCCAGTTGCTGCACCAGCGTCGTCGTCAGCGCCTGGTTGCTCGGCGTCTGCAGGGCCAGCTTGGCAGCGAGAACCGCTTGGGCAACTGGCTGCAACAGATCGGTAGCAGCCGGCTGGGCCAGCGTTCGCTGAATCTGGATAGCGAGACCCGTCTGCTGCTTGACCGCATGGGCTGGCGGCGGAGCCGGCAGCGGGCGCTGTTTGCCGCTTGCCAGGTTGGCGTGCCGTTCCTGGCCCTGGGGTTGGGCGTAGCGCTGCAGGAGACCCTGTATCGCGACAGCCAGGTACCGTGGCTGGTAGTACCGTTTTGCGCCATGGGTGCGGGCTATCTGCTGCCCAAGCGCCTGCTGGCGTGGGCCGCTGTGCGTCGCCAGCAACAGATCGCCGGTGAAGTTTCGACCTTCATACCCTTGCTGAGGATTCTCTTCGAGTCGGGCCTGGCGGTGGAGCAAACCTTGCGTGTGCTGAGTCAGGAGTCGCGACAACTGTTGCCAGTGTTGAGCGAGGAGTTGCGGGCGATTCTGCTGCGGGTCGACTCCGGTTTGGCCTTGGCTGCGGAGCTTGAGAAAACCGCGCAGTTGCTCAGCGTCGACGAGTTCAGCGACACCTGCGTGATTCTCCAGCAATTGCTGAGCCAGGGCGGTGGCGCAATGAAGTCGCTGTTGGCGCTCAAGCAACTGCTCGATGACCGTCGGCTGACACGCATGCAGGAACGGATTTCGAAAATGTCCGGGAAGATGTCGATGGTGATGATGGTGTTTCTGTTTCCGGCCTTGCTGATCGTATTGGCCGGCCCCGGCCTTAGCGCCTTGGGCAGGGCATTGGGTTCATGAGCGGGAGCAAGGCGCGAAGGCAGCGACGACAACCTCCTGGCGCAGGTCAACTTGGTGAGCCGCCTGCGCCTCACACCGGCGCTGCACTCAGTGCGCCGTGACACGTTGATGAAGGGGCGAGGAGCTGGGCGACAGCGCCAGCGCCAGTTGGGTGCGGTTGTGCATGTGGGTCAGGCGCAGCACCTGGGACACGTAGAGCTTGACGGTGTTTTCGGTAATGCCCAGCTCGCAGGCGATCTGGTAGTTGGTCTTGCCCTTGCTGACCAGCCGCGCCACATCCAGCTGGCGCGGTGACAGCTTGTTGAACAGGGTCGGCAGGTTGTCGGGTTCCACTTCGGGGTCGACGTCGGTGGCGCGGCGGTGGGCGCCGAGCCCGCGGGCCTTGTCCAGGTCCTGGTAGAGGTCATCGATCGAGTCGGCCAAAAACTGCAGCTTCTGGTTCAGGTCACCCAGGTGCTGGTAGCTTCTGCGTCGTTCCAGCACGGCAGCCTCCTGGCGTTGCACGCCTTCGAGCAGCTCGCTGAGGTCGACCGGTTTCTGGTAGTAATCGGCAAAGCCTTCGCGTAGCGCCTTGATCACGTCCTGCTTGTTGGCGCGGCCGGTGAGCATGATCGCTTCGAACAGCCGCTGCGGCCCGGCAATGGCCTTGAGCGCACGCATCAGTTCCAGGCCATCGTAGTCGGGCATGTGCAGATCACATACCACCAGCGCGATCTCCTGATCGACACTGAACTGTTCGATAGCCTGGGTACTGGAGTGGCAGGGCACGCATTGGTAACCACTGCTCTGGAGAAATTCGCACAACTCTTCGACGATCAGTGGCAGGTCGTCCACCACCAGCACCTTTAATTCACTGACTGATTTGTTCACATGCAACTCCCTGCTGTTCGCCTTTATGTTCCCTCGACCAGGCTGAGCCTGGATCCATCCGGCACACACTAGAAAGTAGTCGCACTTTTGGGCTATGTACAAGGTGGGTACATCCATTTGCACGCAGCATTCGACTAATGGATCCATACCGCAGCCAGTAAAAAACCGACCAGCAGGAACGGCGCGAAAGGCTGTTTTTTTGACGACTCTTCGCTCAGTTGCTTCAGGCGGTTCTTAACCTTCTGACTTAACAGGGACCACAGCCAGCGACGGCCAAGCAGCCAGGCAACGACGGCTACACCGGCACCGATAAACGTGCCCAGCAGGTGCATGCGATCGGTGGCCAGGGCCAGGGCACCGAGCAATTTCACGTCGCCGGCGCCCAGGCGGCCGAGCATGTAGCCGGGGAGGGTCAGGAGCATGACGATGGCCAGCGCCCAGCCACCTTCACTGGCGTCGGCGCCAATCCAGGTGTGCCCGGTCACGAACAGATAGGCCAGGGCGCAGGCGGCGGCGCCGAGGGTCAGGGTATTGGCGATCTGGCGTTCGCGCAGATCTTGTTCAGAGCACAAGGCAAGCCACAGCAGCAGAACAATGCTTTGCATTGGCGAAAGGTCATCCCTTTGTGGTGAATGATTCTATGCTGTCTTTCAGGTGTCTCTGTCAGGGTAGACGCGATCATGCAAGCAAGCCTGTGCAAGCGGCAAAAAGGCGCGGCAGCCCTCGAGTTTGTCGCGGTATTCGTGATCTTCTTCGCGGTCTTCTACGGGGTGCTCAGCTACGGACTGCCCATGCTGATGCTGCAATCGTTCAACCAGGCCAGCAGCGAAGCGGTGCGCCGCTGCGTGGCACTGGACCCCGCCAGCGCAACCTACAGCGCTGACATCAATGCTCTGGCCAAACGTGTGCTCGGTGAACAACTGGCATGGATGCCGACGTCGTTGGACTTCCAGGTCAACAGCGATGCCAGTGTCACGCTCACCCCCGGCAAGCTGCTGACAGTGAAGATCGATTACGCCAAAGCCAAGCTGACCTCGGTGTTGCCGGTGCTGGACCTGCCGGGTATCGGTGAAGTCCCGCGCTTGCCCGACAGCCTCAAGGCCGAAGCGAGCCTGCAACTGTGAGTGGCGGCCAGGGCTTGTTCGAGCGCTGGCGTGGGCGCGCGGCGCCGGCCGAGGAGCCATTGCCGCAAGCGCCCGAGGTACCAGCGGTAGGCCTGCAACTGTGGCTGGATGCATCGGCCAGGGTATTGCGCCTGGCCGGCCCGCTGCGTTCGGTGCTGGCGCTGCCGACCCAGCCCAGCGCGCGCCTGCACGACTATGTGCAGCCCTACAGCTTGCTGGTGCTTGAAGGTGAGCCGATCGACTGGCAAGGCCAGTCGCTGGAACTGGACTTCAAGGCGGCCGGTGGTCACACCCTGCACACCCGTGGCTGGTTGCTGGCCCAGAGTGGCGGCTGGTTGCTGCAGCTGTTCGATATCGGCGACCTGCTGCAGCATCGTCAGCAAGCGCTGGCTGCCGAGCGCCAGCAACACCTGACGGCGCATCTGGCTTGCGCACTGCGTGCCTGCAGCATCGAACGCCTGCAAGCGGTGGCTGAAGAACAGCTCAACTGGCTGGTGCGGCACTGGCGGGCCCTGGGGGCGAGCGTGCTGGTGCAAACCGATCAGGGCTGGCAGACCTATGCCTGCAGCGGCGATGCACGGCACTGGCCGCGAGATGAACAGATGGCGCCGGTGCTGGATCGCCAGCTGCCCGCCAGCATGATCAGCAGCACCACCGAGCCTGCGTTGCAGGCCTTGTTGCCGGGGCTGTCCACCTACCTGTTGGCTTTTGCGCAAGGCCAGGTCAATCAGGCCTGGCTGGTCTGCGTCGAGCCGCAAGAAGTGCTGCAGGCCCAGGATGCCCTGCTGGTTGCTGCGGCCTTTGTCGAACCGCTGCTCGGTCGCCTGGCTGCCCATCAGTTGCAAGCGCAGAGCGAACGCCTGGACAGCCTGCAACTGCAACTGGGCGCCGGTTGGTGGCAATGGCACCTGGCCGATCCCCAACTGCACCTGGACCCGGCGCTGGCCGAGAGCCTGGGCGTGCCTGCGGCGCTGACGGTCAATCAATGGCTCAGCCGCGTGCATCCTGCAGACCGGGAAGCGACGCAACTGGCCTTTGGCGACCTGCAGCGCGAGGGCTGTGCCTTGCAGTTGAGCCTGCGCCTGCTGGACCACGATACCCAGGCGCAGCCGCGCTGGTATCGCTTGTGCGGCCAGGTGCACGGCAGTGGCAGCAACCGCCGGGTACAAGGCTTCATACTCGACATCAGCGATATCAAGGCCCAGCAGGCGCAGGCCAGCGCAGCCCAGGCGCGCCTGGAAAACCTGATCGCCAGTTCACCGGCGGTGATCTATATCCAGCGCTACGCCGAAGGCGCGTTGCTGACCGAGTTCTGCAGTGCCAGCCTGGCGCCAATGCTCGGCTGGCAGCCCCTGGCCGGCGAGCCCCTGCAACCGGCGCAGTGGCTGCACCCCGAGGACCAGCCGTTGTGGCTGGATCGTACCCGCACGCTGCTGCGCCAAGGCCAGAGCCGCAGCCGCTATCGCCTGCGTGATCATCATGGGGGCTATCACTGGGTACTCGATGAAGCGCGCCTGCTGCGTGATGACCTGGGCCTGCCGGTGGAGGTGGTGGGCATCTGGCTGGACGTCAGCGAGGCGACCGAGGCTGCGGAAAAAGTGCGCCAGAGCGAGGAGCGTTATCGGGTGCTGGTCGAGGATTCGCCAGCGATGATCTGCCGCTACCGGCCGGACCTTAACCTGGTGTTCGGCAACCAGCCGCTGGCCGACTACCTGGAGTGTTCAGCCGCGCAACTGGCCGGCTTGAACCTCGGCCAGTGGATGTCCGCAGCGCAGCGCCAGGCCTTTGTCGAGCGTCTGGCGGGGTTGACCCCGGAGCAGCCGGTCAGCAGCGCTGAAATCTGCCTGCAATTGCCCGGGCGTGAGCATGCCTGGTGGGTGTGGTCTGACCGCGGCTTGTTCGACGAGCACGGCCAACTGCAGGAAGTCCAGGCGGTGGGCCGCGACAACACGCACGTCAGGCGCAGCCAGCAGCAACTGCTGCAAAGCGCGAAAATGGCCACCCTCGGTGAAATGGCCACCGGCCTTGCCCATGAGATCAACCAGCCGCTCAACGTCATGCGCATGGCCGTGGTCAACGCGCTCAAGCGTCTGGAAAACGGTGATGTCCAGGTCGACTACCTGCAAGACAAGCTCAAGCGTATCGATGCCCAGGTGCTGCGTGCCTCGAAGGTGGTCGATCACATGCGCGTGTTCGGCCGGCGTTCGGAGGTCGAGCAGCAACTGTTCGCGCCCTGGCAGGCGGTGGAGGGAGCCTTGTCGCTGCTGGCTGACGGCTTGCGCGGCAAGGGTGTGGAGCTGCGCGTGCAGCCCCCTGAGCACGACGTGCAGGTCAGTGGTCATCAGGATCAGTTGGAGCAGGTGCTGATCAACCTGCTGGTCAACGCCCGCGATGCCCTGCTGGCCCGGCGGGATCAGCAACGCGACCTGCAGCCGTGGATTGCCCTGGGGCTTGAGTGCGATGCGCGGCAGGTGCGGCTATGGGTCGAGGATAACGGCGGCGGCATCGAACCGCGTTTGCTCGAACGCATCTTCGAGCCGTTCTTCACCACCAAGCCGGTGGGGGTCGGCACCGGCCTCGGGCTGTCGGTGAGCTACGGCATCATTGACACCATGGGCGGCTGCCTGAGTGTCGAGAATGGTGAGCTGGGCGCGCGGTTCTGCATCGAGCTGCCACGGGCTCAGATCATCAGTTGAGCGCGACCGCTGTGGCAGCTGAGGTTGGCACCAATCACCACCTGGTTCAGGTCGATGCCCAGCAGCATCAGCAGGTTGTTGATGATTGGATCGAGCAGCGCCCCCAGCAAACCGCCGATCAAGCCTGAAACCGTATTGAGCAACAGGCTGACCAGCGCAACCTTCGGGGTCAGCTCCACGCTCTGCAGGGTATTGCGGACACTGGCCACGATGTTTGTCGAGCTGAGCAGGTGGTTGGCCGAGTCCTGTTCAAGCTCAGGTGGTTTGAGGTAGGTGAAGGTTTCGCTCTGGCTGAAGACCGGTGAGTTTGTGCCCAGCCCGATATTGATGCCCAGCACCCTCAGCAGCACCAGCGGGGCGGCATCGACCGGCTTGACCGATGAGAAAAAGTTGTTGCTGTCGATGGTGCCGATCAACACTTTTACCGCCGCGGCTTCGTTGTGCACGGTCAGGCTTTTGCTGGCAGCCGAGGCGCAGTTGTAGCCGGTGACATGGCTGCTGGCACTGGCAACTTCCAGGCCCAGGTCGAGGCTGGGGTTGGGTAGCACCTGGATGATCCCCAGGTTGATCCCGCCGAGCAGCGGGCCCAGGTCGACCTTGATCAAGATGCGCGTCTGGGCGGTGCGGACATAGATCTGCTCGGGGTCTTTGGGGTTTGTCGTGGCTTTGGCCGGATTGCCCAGGGCGGAAAATTGCGGCGGTTCGATGATCTTGACCCGGGTCGAGATATTGGCCAGGCCCAGCAGGTTGACCGGCAGGCTGACTTCGCCGCCATGGGCGCTGTTGGCCAATTGCACCATGCCCTGAACCAGTTGCAGGGCTTGCAGTTTGGCGTCCAGCCCGGCACTTGAGCCGCCATTGTGGATGTCCAGTAAATCGCCGAGGGCGATCCCCCCGGCATTCTGGGCCTGGACACTGAGCTGGGTCAGGCCGCTGACATCCACCAGCGGGTTGTTCTGTGCAGCCACCGTGGCCATGACCGCCAGCGCCTCACCGACATTAACGGTCTTGCCCAGCAGTTCGGTGTAGTTGCCCGCGCTGACCTGGGCCTTGATCGCCAGGGCATCGAGGTAGTTGAGCAGGTTGACGTCAGCCTGCAACAAGCCCTGCCATTGGACCAGGCTCAAGTTGACCTGGCTGCCAAGCAACGTGCCCATCAGTGCGTTGAGCTGCGCCGAGCGTGATGAGTCGATGTTCAACAAGGTGCTGCGGATGTTCAGGCGGGCCAGCGGCGGACCGGGCTGGGCCGCGGTTGCCTGGGCGCTGAGGCGGGTGCTGGGGTCAAAGGTGGCGGAGGCCACCAGCGAGCGGATACCGGCGGCAATACTGGTCTGCAGGGTAATGCCGGCCGTCACCCGGACTGCATCGGCCTTGCTTGCATCGGCAGTGAAAACCCGCAAGCTGGCGGCGCCGGTCTGCAGGCTGCCGCACTCCACCTGCAGGCTGCGATCGGGTCCTGGGGCATGGTCATTGCGGGTCGCCGCCTGGGTCGCCAGGGCCTGCGCGCTCGGGCCAGTGGGCAGGCACGTGCCCTTGCCATTGACGGCCTCCAGCGCCGCCATGTCGGCAACCCGCTGCAGTTTGCGCTGCTCCAGAAACAACCTGCCGGTGTCGATCACCATGAGCACGAACAGTAGGGCCATGCCCAGGGTCAGGGCTGCGATCAAACCGATAGCGCCACGTTGTCGTGCTGGAAAGCGAGAAGCCACGAGCACTCCTTTGCCGGCCGATGGCCGCGCGGGGCAGCAGTGCAAGGGAGTGTAGCCAAGATAATGGCCAGTCGCCTTTATGGCGACTGGCCTGTGAGACTCAGCGGGGCGGGTAGTTGCCCATCAGTTTGGCGACGGTGTTGTGGATCGCCGTATTGCGTTCTTCCGGGCTTGGCGGGTAGTTGTTCATGATCTGCTCGGCACTGCCGCGCCACACCAGCTTGCCGTCGCGGGCGTCGAACATGTCCACCTGGATGGTTGCCACCTTGTAGTCGACACTGCGGGTTTCGTTGTACATCGGTCCGCCCCAGTAGCCACCCCAGTAGCCGCCCCAACCGCCGCCATAGTGGGTGGTGATCTGTTGCTGGCGGTTCTCGACGATCAGGTAGGCCTGGACCTTGAGGTCGCCACGGCTATTGCCCTGGGCCGGGCGCAGGCCGCGCTGGTCAAGCTGGCCGGCCACCGCCTGGCGGATACGCTGTTCGGTGAGGTCGCTCTTGATCCGCGGATCATCCGGGCGATATTGCAACCCCGGTTCCTGCCAGACCCAGCTGCGGTAGGCGGCAAAATCGCGGCTGGCATCGAAGTCCTGGGTGACGTTGCCGCTTTGGCAGGCACCGAGCAACAACATTAACGAAACTAAAGCGAGACGGCGCAACATGGTGGTTCTCCGATTGCCTTTAACTGGGAGGATAGCTGGCCAGCGCCTTTTGCACTGATTCTCGCAGGGCATCGGCGCGCTTGCCCTGGGAGTCCTGGCTGGCGGTTTCGGCGCTGGCGCTCCACACCGGCTGGCCGTCGCGCGCGTCATACAGGTCAACGCGCACCACCATTACCTCGACTTCGTAGGTACGCACCAGCGGCACGCTGGTGTAGACCCCGTAACCATTGTGATAGCGCCCGTAACTGCCATAGCCGCCATAGGGATAGCGGTCATAGGCGGAATAAT
This sequence comes from Pseudomonas sp. SBB6, assembly GCF_024213215.1. NCBI lineage: Bacteria > Pseudomonadati > Pseudomonadota > Gammaproteobacteria > Pseudomonadales > Pseudomonadaceae > Pseudomonas > Pseudomonas sp. SBB6. The sequence continues at coordinate 559,925 of NZ_JANAVH010000004.1, forward strand.
CTTCGCGAACCTGACGCAGGCGCCGTTCCAGGCGCAGGTCGGCGCTGACCAGCAGGTCGCCTTCCTGGCCATTGCGGGCCGGGCGCAGGCCGCGCTGGTCGAGGGCATTGCTGACGGCATCGGCCAGCTGGGCGGGATCGGCATAGGTGCTGCCAGCCGGCAGCTGGCCATTGCGCCAGGCCCAACTGCGGTAGCGGGCGTAGTCGCGGGGAGCTGCGGGGTAGGCGCTGGCATCGAAGGTCGTGGCTGCCTGTGCTGGGGCCGGTGGCAGCGGGCGGGAGCTGGCGACATAAGGGTTGCTGCCCTGGCAGGCGGCCAGGGCCAGGCCCAGCAGGGCCAGGGTCAAACGGTACGGCATGTCACCCTCCCGGCGGGCGCGGTTCAGCGCGGTCGACAGATCCAGTGCAGGTAGCGGCCCAACCCGGCGAAGGCCGGATGACGACGATGCGCCAGTTCCATTTCCAGCAGGTCGGACAGTTCGGCCTTGGCCTGGAAATCGCGGGGCATGTAGTCGTGGAAAACCCGCACACCACTTTCACTTTCGACCTGCCACAAGTCTTCAAGTTGCGCCTTGAGCGTACGCGGATCAAGTGGTTTTTGCGGGGTCAGGCTCTGCTTTTCGCCGGCCAGTTCATTGCTGCGCAACTTACGGAAATGCCCCTTGAGCAGGTTGCGGTACACCAGTGCGTCGCGGTTGTAGAACGCCAATGACAGCATGCCGTCTGCGCGGGTCAACTGATGCAGCACCGGCAGGATGGTCTCGGGTTCGGCCAGCCATTCCAGCACCGCGTGGCATAGCACCAGGTCATAGGGTTCGGTCAGCTGGCCGAGCAGGTCCTGCCAGGGCGCCTGGATGAAGGTGGCCTGCTGGCCGGCTTCGGCAAAGCGCTCGCGGGCGCCGTCGAGCATCGGCGCGGCGGGTTCGGCCAGGGTGACCTGATGCCCGCGCTGGGCCAGCCACAGGGCCATATGACCCAGGCCGGCACCGATATCCAGGACGCGCAAGGGGCGCTCGGGCAGGGCTTCGGCGAGGTCGGCCTGAAGCACCGCCAGGCGTATCGCGCCCTTGGCGCCGCCGTAGATTTTCTCGGCAAAACGGGTAGCCAGTTCATCGAAATGACGGTCGTTCATTTGGCAAAACGCCTTTCGCTGTCGGCCAACTTGCTGTTGACCACCTGTTCCATGTCCAGGCCCAGCTCGCTGCACAGCAGCAACAGGTAAAGGACGATGTCGCCGACTTCCTGGCCGGCGTGTTCCAGCTGCTCGGGCGGCAATTGGCGCGACTGGTCTTCAGTCAGCCACTGGAAGATTTCCACCAGTTCGGCCATCTCGACGCTGGCAGCCATGGCCAGGTTTTTCGGGCTGTGAAAGCCGCGCCAGTCGTTGGTGTCGCGAATACGGTGCAGGCGTTGGGTCAGTTCTTGCAGGTTCATCGGCGCTCTCCTCAAGCGGCATAGCTTCAGGCGGGCGCCGCTGCAACGCAAGAGGGCGCTGTCAGCGCAATGACCGCCAGGCCCCGCGCATGTGCACCAGCGCGCCAAGGCCGTCGAGTTGCAACTGGCCTTCGGCCGCCGTCGGGCTGGCGTTGAGGATCACTTCGCTGGGCAGGCGCACCGGTTTGAGAAAACCCACTTCGAGCTCATAGCCGCTGACCGGCAAGTGGCCGCGCAAGGCTGCCAGGGCCATGGCCTTGCTCCACATGCCGTGGGCAATGGCGGTGGGAAAACCGAACAGCCTGGCGCTGGCGGCGCTCAGGTGAATCGGGTTGTAGTCGCCACAGACCTTGGCGTAACGCCGGCCGATATCGCTGTCGGCGTACCAGCGGGTCAGTTCGCTCAGGGCCAGGGCTTCGGGCGCTTCGACAGCTGCCGGTTCGCCGGCGAGTTTCAGGCTACGGCAGAGCATACGGCTGGTTTGCGACCAGAGCAGGCCGAGACCGTCTTCGGCTTCGGTGATCAACTCGAAGGTGGCGCCTTTTTCGTGCGGCTGCAGGTTATCCACCGATACGCTGAAACGCAGGCGACTGATGCCGCCCAGCGGGCGCAGCACACGAATGCTGTTGTGCAGGTGCACCAGCCCCAGCAACGGGAAGGGGAAGTCCGCGGCGGTCAGCAACTGCATCTGCAAGGCGAAGGCCATGACATGGGGAAAGGTAGGCGGCAGGCGCCCGTCGTCGCCGAAGTGACAGAGTTTGCGGTAGGCCTCCAACTGCTGCGGGTCGACGCCAAGGTGGCAGCGCAAGCCGCTGGCCGGCAGGCTGTCGCCGCTGATCTTGCGTTTGCGTGCGGCGCGCAGGTATAGCCCGGAGAGCGCCGCGGTGCTGCTCAGCTCAATCCATTGACGGGTCATCTCAGGCCCCCATCACGGCTTGGCCGCAAACCCGCAACACCTGGCCATTGACCGCGCCACTGCCCGGTTGCGCCAGCCAGGCCACCGCTTCGGCGACATCCTGGGGCAAGCCGCCCTGGCCCAGCGAGCTCATGCGCCGCCCGGCCTCGCGCAGGGCGAAGGGGATGGCTGCGGTCATACGGGTTTCGATAAAGCCGGGGGCCACGGCGTTGATGCTGGCGCCGCGCTTGGCCAGCTTCGCTGCCCAGGCCTGGGCCAGGCCGATCAGCCCGGCTTTGCTGGCAGCGTAGTTGGCTTGGCCACGGTTGCCGGCGATGCCGCTGATCGAGGCCAGCAGCACGATGCGCGCGTTGTCGTGCAGGGCGCCGCTGTCGAACAACGCCTGGGTCAGCAGTTGCGGGGCCTTGAGGTTGACCGCCAGCACCGAGTCCCAGAATTCCGGGGTCATGTTGGCCAGGGTCTTGTCGCGGGTGATGCCTGCGTTGTGCACGACGATGTCGATACCGTCCGGCAAGGCTTCGAGCAACTGCGCCGGGGCATCCGCCGCGCAGATGTCCAGGGCCAGGCTGCGCCCGCCCAAACGTGCGGCGAGGGCTTCGAGGTCGGCCTTGGCGGGCGGCACGTCGAGCAGGATCACCTCGGCGCCATCGCGGGCCAGGGTTTCGGCAATCGCCGCACCGATGCCACGGGCAGCGCCAGTGACCAGCGCCTTGCGCCCGGCCAGTGGCCGGCTCCAGTCCTGCACCACGGCGCCGCAGGCTTCCAGGCGCACTACCTGGCCGGAGATAAACGCGCTTTTCGGTGAAAGGAAGAAACGCAACGCACCTTCGAGCTGGTCTTCGGCCGCTGGGTTGACATACAGCAGTTGCAGGGTGCCGCCCGCGCGCAGCTCCTTGGCCAGCGAGCGGCTGAAACCTTCGAGGGCGCGCTGGGCAACGCGCGCCAGCGGCTCATCGAGCTGTTCCGGGACGCGGCCGAGTATGACGATATGGGCGCTGGGCGCCAGGCTGCGCAGCAACGGCTGGAAGAACTCGCGCAATTGCTTGAGCTGGTCGATATCGCCCAGTTCGCTGGCATCGAATACCACTGCCTTGAGCTTGGGACCCAGCCCGGCCACCCACTCGCTGGCTTCGAGTTCGGGGCTGGCAAAGCTGTACAACTCGTCGGTCAGGCGCTTGGCGAAGGCTTCGACAGTCTTTGCCAACGGCCCGCCGCCGAGCAACAGGGCGCCTTCGATCGGCCGCAGGCGGCCGGCTTCCCAGCGCTCCAGGCGGGCCGGGCTGGGCAGGCCGACAGCTCCTACCAGGCGGCGGCCGAAGTTGGAGTTGGCGAAGTCGATATAGCGGTCGCTCATGTGCGGTTCTCCCTGAAATAGCTTCAAAGTGTGGACCATGATTGGCCATTGGTCGTTCGAATGCGCAAAAAACACCTACGCTGTAGCGGACCATTGGGGAGAAAGAGGACAGCACGCATGCGCTCACTGCGCCGGGTCGCAATCATAGGCGGCAATCGAATTCCTTTCGCCCGTTCCAACGGCCCTTATGCCACCGCCAGCAACCAGGCGATGCTCACCGCCGCGCTTGAAGGCCTGATCGAACGCTACAGCCTGCATGGCCTGCGCCTTGGGGAAGTGGCGGCGGGGGCGGTGCTCAAGCATTCGCGCGACATGAGCCTGGCCCGCGAAAGCGTGCTCAGCTCACGGCTGTCAGCGCAAACGCCGGCCTACGACCTGCAGCAGGCCTGCGGCACGGGCCTGGAAACCGCCCTGCTGGTGGCCAACAAGATCGCCCTGGGGCAAATCGACTGCGGTATCGCCGGTGGTGTTGATACCACGTCGGATGCACCGATCGCGGTAAGCGAAGGCTTGCGGCGCATCTTGCTGCAGGCCAACCGTGGCAAGAGCACCGCCGACAAGCTCAAGGCCTTCCTCAAGCTGCGCCCCGGCCACCTTAAACCCGAGCTGCCGCGCAACGGAGAGACACGCACCGGCCTGTCGATGGGCGAGCATTGCGAGCAGATGGCCAAGACCTGGCAGATCGACCGCCAGGAACAGGACGAGCTGGCTCTGCGCAGTCACCAGAACATGGCTGCCGCCTTTGCCGAAGGTTGGCATGACGACCTGCTTACGCCCTTCCTGGGCCTGACCCGCGACAACAACCTGCGCCCCGACCTGACCCTGGAAAAACTCGCCAGCCTCAAGCCGGTATTCGACCGCAGCGGCCAGGGCACCCTGACCGCCGGCAACTCCACGCCATTGACCGATGGCGCCTCGGTGGTACTGCTGGGCAGTGAAGACTGGGCCCGCGAACGCGGTTTACCGGTGCTGGCCTACCTGGTCGACGGTGAAACCGCTGCGGTGGATTTCGTCAAAGGCCAAGAAGGGCTGTTGATGGCTCCGGCTTACGCGGTGCCGCGCTTGTTGGCGCGCAATGGCCTGACCCTGCAGGATTTTGACTACTACGAAATCCATGAAGCCTTCGCCGCACAAGTGCTGTGCACCCTCAAGGCCTGGGAAGACCCCGAGTACTGCACGAGCCGCCTGGGCCTGGACGCGCCACTGGGTTCGATCGACCGCAGCAAGCTCAACGTCAAGGGCAGCTCGTTGGCCGCCGGGCATCCCTTCGCGGCCACCGGCGGGCGCATTCTGGCGAACATGGCCAAGTTGCTGGCCAGTGCCGGCAAGGGCCGTGGCCTGATCTCGATCTGCGCTGCTGGCGGTCAGGGCGTGACGGCGATCATCGAGCGTTGACCCGTGCCGGCTGACTCACCACCGGGGCCGGGCGACTGGCGTTCCACCTCGGCCTACATCGGCGCGCTCAAGGGCCTGTTCGGCTTCACCCCGGGCGAGCTGCGCCTGTAGTCGTCAGGTACGAAAGCGCCGTACCAGCGCATCCAGTTCGTTGGACAAACCGGCCAGGCTCTGCGAGTCCTGGCGCGCCGAGTTGGCCAGCTCCGCCACCAACTGCGCATCGCCGTGGATCTGGCTGATATGGCGGTTGATGTCTTCGGCCACCTGGTGCTGTTCTTCAGCGGCGGTGGCGATCTGGGTGTTCATATCGCGGATGATGTCCACCGACTCGCGGATCTGCCCGAAGCTGCTGCGCGCCAGGCTAATGCGGCTGACTGACTGCTGCGATACTTCGAGGCTGGCGTGCATCTGCTGGGCCACTTCACTGGTGCGCTTGGCCAGGTTGCCGAGCAGGTTGTCGATCTCGGCGGTGGAGTCGGCAGTGCGCTTGGCCAGCGCCCGTACCTCGTCGGCAACCACGGCAAAGCCACGGCCTTGCTCACCGGCGCGGGCGGCCTCAATGGCGGCGTTGAGGGCCAGCAGGTTGGTCTGCTCGGCAATCGAGCGGATGGTGCCGAGGATCGACTGAATGGCGTTGCTGTCGCGTTCGAGCTGCTGCATCGACTGCGCCGACTGTTCGATCTCCTGGCTCAGGCGATCGACGCTCTGCACCGCCGCATCGATCTGCTGTTGGCCTTCGCGGGCCTGTTGCTGGCCACTGTCGGCCGAGTCGGCGGCCTGGCTGCAGGAGCGTGCGACTTCGTTGGCGGTGGCAACCATTTCGTGGAAGGCGGTTGACACCATGTCCACCGCTTCACGCTGGCGCCCGGCGGCTTCGGCCATGTCGTGGGACACCTGGGTCGAGCTGCTGGAGGTGGCGAGGATCTTGTTCGCCGCCTGGCCGATGCTCTGGATCAGGTTGCGGATCGCGGCCAGGAACTGGTTGAACCAGTTGGCCAGTTGCGCGGTTTCGTCGCGGCCGCGCACGTCCAGGCTGCGGGTCAGGTCGCCTTCACCTTGGGCGATACCTTCCAGGCCGCTGGTGACGCTGTGGATCGGGCGCACGATGAGCTTGGCGAAAGTGGCCCCGACCAGGGCAAACACCGCCGCCAGCACGATGGCGATGGCGGCCACCAGCCAGGTCAGCTGGGTCGCGGTGTGCATCACTTCGTCGTGGCGGATCAGGCCGATGAAGTTCCAGCCCAGTTGCTCCGAGGGCCAGACGTTGGCCATGTAGCGCTCGCCATCGAGCTCGACTTCGACCAGGCCCTTGCCGGCCTTGGCCAGTTGCGCATAACCCTCGCCGAGGCTGCCCAGCGGCTTGAAGTTGTGCGCCGGATCGCGCGGGTCGACCAGCACGTTGCCGTTGTCTTCGAGCAGCATCAGGTAGCCGCTTTCGCCGAGCTTGATCTGCTTGACGATCTCGGTCAGTTGCTTGAGCGAGACGTCGATACTGACCACGCCGCCGGGGTTGCCGAGCGGGTTGGGCACTGCCCGCACGGTGCTGACCAGCACCGCATCGTCACCGGCCCAGTAGTAGGCGTCGGTGCGCAGGGTTTTGCCCGGGGAGGCCATGGCCGCCTGGTACCAGGGGCGCTGGCGTGGGTCGTAGTTGGCCATTTTCGCGTCGCCCGGCCACATGGCGTAACCGCCGTCGCTCAGTCCGTAGGACAAATATGAGTAGGCGGGATGACTGGCGGCGAGGCTGGCGAAGAAGTCGTGGAGTTTCTTGTCAGGTTCGCCCAGGGCGATCTGTGCGGCATCTGCGCTCATGTACTTTTTCAGCTCGTTGCCGGTGGCGCTGACCAGTGGCTGGGCAGCCAGGTAGTCGACGTTCTGGCTGATGCCTTCGAAGAACAGTTGCATGGCGTTGGCCACCTGGCGGACCTCGCGGCTGCTGCCGTCGACGAAGCCTTCGCGGGCTTCACTGCGCAGGTTGAGGACCACCAGGGTAGCGACCAGGATTACTGGCAAGCCGGCGATCACGGCAAAAGCCCAGGTCAGTTTTTGTTTTATGTTCATCCGCGCTCCAGAATTTTTCTTGTAAACGTACGAGGCTGCTGCAGACTACATCGGCCGTGGACTCTGGAAATAAAGTGTTACTCGGGAAGAATCCCCCGTATTTATTGATGATTGGCGATTTTTGTGACCGATTGGTCGCCATCGGGCAGAAAAAGAATGGCAAGTCAGGCGGATTGCCGTTACAACGCAGTGCGGTCTTGCTTCAGCGGCAAGCAGGTTCCAGGACCTGTGACCTATAACAATCACGTGTTTGGCCAGACAGGACCCCCGACAGAAACCGATGAAGACTCCAAAACGCATTGAACCGCTGGTTGAAGATGGACTGGTCGACGAAGTACTACGACCACTGATGAGTGGCAAGGAGGCTGCGGTGTATGTGGTCCGCTGCGGTCGGGAGCTACGGTGCGCCAAGGTCTACAAAGAAGCCAACAAGCGCAGTTTCCGCCAGGCCGCCGAGTACCAGGAAGGCCGCAAGGTGCGCAACAGCCGTCAGGCCCGGGCCATGGCCAAGGGCTCCAAGTTCGGCCGCAAGGAGGCCGAGGACGCCTGGCAGAACGCCGAAGTGGCGGCGTTGTTCCGCCTGGCCAATGCCGGTGTGCGGGTGCCCAAGCCTTATGATTTTCTCGATGGTGTGCTGCTCATGGAGCTGGTGGCCGACGAGTACGGTGATGCCGCACCACGCCTGAACGACGTGCACCTGGAGCCTGAACAGGCGCGGGAGTACCACACCTTCGTGATCCGCCAGATCGTGCTGATGCTCTGCACCGGCCTGGTCCATGGCGACCTCTCGGAGTTCAACGTACTGCTCGGGCCCGACGGCCCGGTGATCATCGACCTGCCGCAAGCGGTCGATGCCGCTGGCAACAACCATGCGTTCAGCATGCTTGAGCGCGATGTCGGCAACATGGCCGCCTACTTCGGGCGCTTTGCCCCGGAGCTCAAGCAGACGCGTTACGCCCGCGAGATGTGGGCGCTGTACCAGGCCGGCAACTTGCTCCCGGAAAGCCCGCTGACCGGGGTATTCGCCGATGATGAGCACAGCGCCGACGTTGATGGGGTGATGCGCGAGATCGACGCGGCACGCATCGATGAAGCCCGTCGGCGTGCGGCCAAGGCCGACGCCGAACGGGGTATGGTCAAGGACGAAGAACCGGCGCCGCCCTGGCTCCAGTAAGCGCCGTCAGTGACAGCAACTGCCGCCGGTTGCCAGGTCCTTGAGGATCGGGCAGTCCGGGCGGTCGTCGCCCTGGCAGTGGGCAACCAGCTCGCTCAAGGTGTCACGCAAGCTCACCAACTCCTCGATGCGCCGGTTGAGGTCATCGATATGCTGGCTGGCCAAGGCCTTGACGTCGGCGCTGGCGCGCTGCCGGTCCTGCCACAAGGTCAGCAGGCGGGCGACTTCTTCCAGGGAAAACCCCAGGTCCCGCGAGCGCTTGATGAATGCCAGCTGGTGCAGGTCTTCCTGCTGGTACAGGCGATAGCCGCTGTCGCTGCGCAAGGCCGGCTTGAGCAGGCCGATCGACTCGTAGTAGCGGATCATCTTCGCGCTCAGGCCCGAGCGGCGGGCGGCTTGGCCGATATTCATTGGGCATCGTCCTCAGGCGGGGTGGCCGGTTTCCAGGTTTTCAGCAATAGCGCGTTGCTGACCACGCTGACACTCGACAGGGCCATGGCGGCGCCGGCCAGCACCGGGTTGAGCATGCCGAAGGCGGCCAGGGGAATGCCGATCAGGTTGTAGATAAACGCCCAGAACAGGTTCTGGCGAATCTTGGCGTAGGTCTTGCGGCTGATCTCCAGGGCTGCCGGCACCAGGCGCGGATCGCCGCGCATCAGGGTGATTCCGGCTGCCTGCATGGCCACGTCGGTGCCGCCGCCCATGGCGATGCCGATGTCCGCAGCGGCCAGTGCCGGGGCATCGTTGATCCCGTCGCCGACCATCGCCACTACGCCGGACTGCTTGAGCGCGGCAACGGTGGCGGCCTTGTCGGCGGGCAGTACCTCGGCATACACGTCGGTGATGCCTAAGGCTTCACCCACCACCTTGGCGCTGCCGCGGTTGTCGCCGGTCAGCAGGTGGCTGCTGATGCCTTGCCCGGCCAGTTGCCGGACCGCTTGCCCGGCGCCAGGTTTGAGGCTGTCACCAAATGCGAACAGGCCCAGCACCCGCGCCTGCGGGCTGCGTTCGATCAACCACGACAGGGTGCGGCCTTCGGCTTCCCAAGCCTGGGCGCTGGCGGCCAGCTCGCCGGGTTGCAGGCCGCTTTCATCCAGCAGGCGACGGTTGCCCAGGGCCAGTTCGCGGCCATCGAGGCTGCCGGCGATACCGCGGCCGGTCAGTGACTGGCTGTTGCTGATAGCGGCCACAGGCAGGCCTTGTTCTTCACAGGCATCCAGCACCGCCTTGGCCAGCGGATGTTCGCTGCCGCGCTGCAGGGCGCCGGCCAGTTGCAGCAGATGCGCCTGCTCGCCCACCAGTGCCTGGCTGTGGACGATGCGCGGGCTGCCGGAAGTGAGGGTGCCGGTTTTGTCGAATACCACGCGGTTGACCGCATAGGCACGTTCCAGGGCTTCGGCATCCTTGATCAGGATGCCATGGCGGGCGGCGACACCGGTGCCGGCCATGATCGCCGTCGGTGTGGCCAGGCCCAAGGCGCATGGGCAGGCGATCACCAGCACGGCAACGGCGTTGATCAGTGCGTACTCCATCGGCGCGCCATCGAGCAGCCAACCAACCAGGGTGATCAGCGCCAGTACCAGTACGGCCGGTACGAACACCTGGCTGACCCGGTCTACCAGTTTCTGGATCGGCGCCTTGGCAGCCTGGGCGTCTTCGACCAGACGGATGATACGCGCCAGCACGGTTTCTGTGCCCAGGGCCAGGGTGCGGACCAGCAGGCGGCCTTCACCGTTGATCGCGCCGCCGGTGACCTTGTCGCCCGGCTGTTTCGGTACCGGCAGGCTTTCGCCGCTGATCAGTGCTTCGTCGGCGTGGCTCAGGCCTTCGATCACTTCACCGTCGACCGGGAAGCGTTCGCCAGGCTTGACCAGCACCAGGTCATGCAGGCGCAGTTCGCTGATGGCGACATCGCGCTCCTGGCCGTCGACCAGCAACAGCGCGCGTTCCGGGCGCAAGGCTTCCAGCGCGCGGATGGCGCTGGCGGTTTGCCGTTTGGCGCGGCTTTCCAGGTACTTGCCGAGCAGGATCAGGGCAATCACCACGGCCGAGGCCTCGAAGTACAGGTGCGGAATAATGCCGTCCCTGGTCGTGACCCATTGGTAGATACTCAGGCCGTAGCCGGCGCTGGTGCCGATTGCGACCAGCAGGTCCATGTTGCCGGCGCCGGCGCGCACGGCTTTCCACGCGGCGACATAAAAACGCGCACCGAGAATGAACTGCACCGGCGTGGCCAGGACGAACTGCGCCCAGGACGGCAGCATCCAGTGGATGCCAAAGGGCTGCACAAGCATCGGCAGCACCAGTGGCAAGGCCAGCAACACCGCCAGGGCCACCGACCAACGCTCTTTGCGCAGTCGCTGTTCGGCCTCGGCCTGGTTGACCTTGGCGCTCTGCGGCAAACTGGCGGTGTAACCGGCCTGGCTGACGGCGTCGATCAGCACGCTGCTGTCGATCTGGCCAAACAGCTGCAAGTGCGCGCGTTCGTTGGCCAGGTTGACGGTCACCTGCTGCACGCCCGGAACCTTGGCCAGGGCACGCTCGACGCGGCCGGCGCAGGAGGCGCAAGTCATGCCGCCGATCTGCAGTTCGAGGGTCTGGGATGGCACGCTGTAGCCGGCTTGCTCAACAGCTTCGAGCAGCGCTGGCAGGCTATCGGCCGGGGCCTGGACCCGGGCCTGCTCGGTGGCCAGGTTGACACTGACCTGTTCGGCACCGACGACCTTGCGCAGGGCGCGCTCGACCCGGCCAGCACAGCTGGCGCAGGTCATGCCGGCAATCGGCAGGTCGAACGTGGTAGATGCGGACATGGGGCACTCCTCCTTGGACAGGTCTCCAGCATCAACCTTGCCATGCGGGGAAGGTCAATAGCCCAGGCCGGCCCTGATCAGCTTGAGGCCATTCTGATCCACGGCAATGCGGTATTTATTGATCTCACCGGCCCTCAATGTCAGTTGCTGGCTGCGCTGATTCTCCAGGCCGTTCTGGCAGCCCGGCATTTGCGCCGGCAACAGGCGCAGGCGCACCGCGACCTGGCCCGGCGGCAGGTTGAACGAGGTCGACTGCTCCTGAAACAGCCGCGCCGAAAGCTGGTCATCGAGGTACACGCCAATCTCGCACGAAGTCGCCACTTCCAGGCGCTCGCGGGAAATGGTCAGAATGCTGTAGTCGGCATTGCCCTCGGCACTGGCCGGGGGAATCAGGCTCAATGCTCCCATCAGGCCGAAAAGGCCCAAAGCTGCCCTGCGCATGAATTCAAACTCCTGCAAATCGATTCTAAGGCTTGCAGCTTGGCGGAGCGGCGCGCCGATTTCCAGCCCGGCAGGCAATCCTCGTACTTGACCTTGCCCCGGTGGCAAGCTTGAGACTGCGCTCAAACCCCACAGGAGGCTGTTGCAATGCAAGTATTCACTGTTCAAGGAATGACCTGCGGCCATTGCGTCAAGGCTGTCACTCGCGCGGTTCAGGCCCAGGATGCAGACGCCAGGGTTGAGGTCGATCTGGGTCAGAAGCAGGTAAAAGTGCAGAGCGAGTTGCCGGCCGAGGAAATTCTCTCGGCGATTCGCGAAGAGGGCTACACGGCCGAAGCCGTCTGACCTCTGACGCCCGCGCGGTGGATAAAAGATTCATCGCGCAGGCGTAACTCGGTCAGCGAAACCCCGGCAGGGCGGTTAGACTAGCGGACTTGCTTAGCCTGCTACGGATTTCCGATGAACCTGCGAACCATCCTGATTCTCGGCGCCTTGAGTGCGTTCGGGCCCCTGGCGATCGACTTCTACCTGCCCGGTTTTCCGGCCATGGCGCTGGCTTTTGGCACCGACGAGAAGCATATCCAGACCACCCTCGCGGCGTACTTTCTCGGCCTGTCGATTGGCCAGCTGGCCTATGGACCAGTGGCCGACCGCTTTGGCCGGCGCATTCCGCTGCTGGTCGGGGTGACGCTATTTACCGTGGCGTCGCTGGCCTGTGCCTTTGCCCCGAGCCTCGACACGTTGATCGTGGCGCGCTTCGTCCAGGCTCTTGGTGGTTGCGCCGGGATGGTGCTGTCGCGAGCGATTGTCAGCGACAAGTGCGATGCGGTGGGGTCGGCCAAGGTCTTTTCGCAACTGATGCTGGTCATGGGCCTGGCGCCGATCCTGGCACCGATGCTCGGTGGCCTGATGGTCAACCTGTACGGTTGGCAGTCGATCTTTATCGCCCTGACCCTGTTCAGTGCCCTGTGCACCCTGGCCGTGGCGCTCGGCCTGCCGGAAAGCCTGCCGGCCAACCAGCCGCGCCAGCCGTTGTCCGGTGCCTTGCGCCAGTACGGGCGGCTGTTCAAGGAGCGCATCTTCCTCGGCCACGCCTTGACCGGTGGCATCGCCATTGCCGGGATGTTTGCCTATATCGCCGGTTCGCCGTTCGTCTTCATCAAACTCTACGGTGTGCCGGCCGAGCACTATGGCTGGCTGTTCGGCAGTAATGCCGCAGGGTTCATCCTGGTGGCGCAGGTCAACGCGCGGCTGCTGGCCAAGCGTGGCCCGGCCTTCTTGCTGGTGCGTGCGGTATGGGTTTACCTGGCGGCGGGGCTGACCCTGCTGGGGATCAGTGCATTGCACCCGACGGCGTTGTGGCCGTTGTTGATTCCGCTGTTCATTTGTATTGCCAGCCTGGGCTGCATCATCCCCAACGCCTCGGCCTGTGCCATGAGCGGGCAGGGCGCCCGGGCCGGCAGCGCTTCAGCACTGCTGGGTTGCCTGCAGTTCAGCGTGGCCGCCGGTGCCGCGGCGCTGGTGGGGGTGCTGCACGATGGCACGGCGGTGCCGATGGCCATCGTCATCAGCGTGTGCGGCCTGGCGGTGGTGAGCGTGGCGATGCTGACCCGGCGCTTGACTCTCAGCCGCTGCGTTTGAGCGGGTGCGGGGCCTGGAGCCGGGCTTGCAGGGTGTTGACGAAGGCGCGGGCCTCGGCCTCGCTGCGAAAGCTCACCACATGCTGGTCGAGCTGAACCTGCCATGGGCAGCCGGGCTTTTTTGCTGATGCACTGACCTGGATATTCATATCTGCATACCTGAGGTTGGCGTTGGCTGATGCATTGTAGCGCTGGCCACGGGGAGCGGAATGACCTGGGTCAGTTGTCGGACTGACGGTCGCGTGCGCCGCGAAAACGCGGCGCACGCGGTGTTTCAGAAACCTTCGAGAACGATCTTGCCCTTGGCTGCGCCGCTTTCCAGCAGGGCATGGGCGCGGCGCAGGTTGGCGGCATTGATGGTGCCGAAGTGCTCGCCCAGGGTGGTCTTGAGGGTGCCGTTGTCGATCAGTTCGGCAACCCGCTCGAGCAGGTTGTGCTGCTCGATCATGTCGGCGGTTTCGAACAGCGAGCGGGTGTACATGAACTCCCAGTGCAGCGACAGGCTCTTGCGCTTGAGCTTGGTGACGTCCAACTGCTTGGGGTCATCGATCAGTGCCAGTTTGCCTTGTGGCGCCAGGGCTTCGACCAGTTGATCGAGGTGCTGGTCAGTCTGGGTCAGGCTGGCGACATGGGTGACCTGCTCGATGCCCTGGGCCTTGAGCGCGGCAGCCAGCGGCTGGCTGTGATCGACCACCTGATCGGCGCCCAGCTTGCGCACCCAGTCCTGGGTTTGTGGGCGCGAGGCGCTGCCGATCACGGTGAGACCGGTCAGCGTGCTCGCCAGTTGAGTGAGGATCGAGCCGACACCGCCGGCGGCGCCGACGATCAGCAGGCTCTGGCCCTGGTCCTGCTGGCCTTCGGCGATTTGCAGGCGTTCGAACAACAGCTCCCAGGCCGTGATAGCCGTCAAAGGCAGCGCCGCAGCCTCGGCAAAGCCCAGGGTTTTCGGCATGTGCCCGACGATCCGTTCATCCACCACGTGCAGTTCACTGTTGCCGCCAGCACGGGCGATGGAGCCTGCGTAGTAAACCTTGTCGCCCGGCTGGAACAGGCTGACCTCGCGCCCCACCGCCTTGACCACCCCGGCCACGTCCCAGCCCAGCACCTTGGCGGCGCCGCCTTCTGGCGACACGTTCTGGCGAACCTTGGTATCGACCGGGTTCACCGAGATCGCCCGCACCGCCACCAGCAGGTCGCGTGGGCCTGGCTCGGGGGCTGGCAGTTCGATGTCCTGCAGGGCTGCCGGGTCGGTGATGGGCAGGGAGTGATAGTAGGCAATGGCTTTCATGGGGTGGTCCTTGGCGAATAGGGAATGAACCCATGATTGGCGCTTTCACTTGTCGTTAAAAGCCGATAAAACTACAGAATCTTTCAATATTTTTTTGATAATGGCGAGTGTCTCGGATGCGTATCGATGATCTGCAGTTGTTCGTTCGTGCCGCCGAGCTGGGCAGCCTGTCTGCTGCCGCGCGCTTGCTTGACCTGTCACCGGCAGTGGCCAGTGCTTCGCTCAAACGTCTGGAGCAGCAGTTGGGCGTGCGCTTGCTGGCGCGCTCGACCCGCAATCTGCGCCTGACCGCCGAGGGTGAAGGTTACTTGCAGCATGCCCGTTCCGCCCTGGCGAGCCTGGAGGAGGGGCAGCGAGTCCTGGCCCATGGGCAGGATCAGGTCAGCGGTACCCTGCTGTTGTCGGCGCCCTCGGATTTTGGTCGTAACGTACTCTTGCCCTGGCTCGACGAGCTGCAGGATGAACACCCGCAGCTTAACGTGCGCTTGCTGCTTGGCGATCGCAACGCCGACCTGTTTCGCCAGGCGGCGGACATCGCCCTGCGCTATGGCGCCCCGGAAGACTCCAGCCTGGTGGCCTTGCCGTTGTGCCCGGATAACCGTCGGGTGCTGTGTGCGTCACCTGTCTACCTGGCCCGCCACGGTGAGCCGGCCGAAGTGGCGCAACTGGCCGAGCACAATTGCCTGCTGTATCAGTTGGGCAGCCGTGTGCATGACCATTGGCGCTTTGGCGAGGGCGCCAGTGAGGTCGGTGTGAGCGTCAACGGTGATCGTTTTTGTGATGATGCCGATGTGGTCCGGCGCTGGGCGCTGGCCGGTGTCGGTATTGCTTACAAGTCCTGGCTGGATGTGGCCAACGATGTGCAGGCCGGGCGCCTCAAGTTGCTAATGCCGCAACTGCGTGGTGAAGCGGCGCCCCTGAACCTGATGTGCACCCACCGGGCGCAGTTGGGCAAACCCGTGCAGTTATTGCGAAATATGCTTCGAGCGCGTTGTCAGATAATGCTCGAGAAACTGCTGGGTTAAACTGCCCAAGAAGTTGCTATTACGTGATGCTCCTACATGGTTGGCATGCAATTCTTGTGAGTTTCAGCATAATTTGTTGTAGGTTTTATCGGGCGATTTGAACTTGATAATAATCCGTCAATTGCTAGCAAGATATGTAACATGGGGGTTGGGGTGTTCATGTCCAAACGTATCTTCAGTCTTGTGCCTGGCGGCCATTGCTGAGGTTGCCAATACCTTGGAAATCGACCGGATTACGTTAGCGCAACGCGGCTTATAATGGATCCAGCAGTCATTTCCAGCGAGAGATACTTCCATGTCCAGGTCGGCAAGTATTACCTCTCACTCAGACATCGCCTGGCCCTGGCCCGGGCTGACTGCCGGTGAGGTGCTTGACCGCAAGTAGCCTGAATAACTTTTGTATGTTCGTGTTGCAGGAGGAACACGATGACTTGATAACTTCCACTTCCTGCCGTTCTGGCATCGGACACCTCGCAGTAAATGCTGCCGACATGGTTAATCAATCGATATCAGACATGATCTCGCAGGGAGTTGAGATATGAAACCAGTAACGAGTATCAGCCAGATCGCCAGCTTGTTGGCAGACCCGAAACGCAGTGCGATGCTCTGGGCCTTGATCGATGGCATGGCGCGACCTTCCGATGAGCTCGCCAGCATGGCAGGGCTGACGCCTTCTTCGGCCTGCGCTCACCTGGCCAGGTTGTCGGCCAGTGGCTTGCTGACGCTGGAGCCGCGGGGGCGCAAACGTTATTTCAGGTTAGCCGCGCCGGAGGTTGGGGCGGCTGTCGAGGCGCTGGCCAGTGTCCAGGTCAAAACACCCGAAGACAGTCGCGAGCAGGAGGTGGGTGGCATTCCGTTGTCCATGCGCCGGGCACGGCTGTGTGGCGATCACCTAGGCGGCGAGCTGGCGGCCGATCTCTATCAGCGCCTGTTCGATGCCGGCTGGCTGGAGGGCAGCGAGCAGCACATCGATGTCACCCCGCATGGCCGTGCACAGTTCGCCGCTTACGGGATTTTCACCGAGGCCCTGGCCCAGCATCAACGTCGAAGCTTCAGCAGTTGCCGGTGCTGCAGCGAATGGAGCGACCACCGGCCACATCTGGGAGGCGCGCTGGGCAGCAGTCTGCTCAAGCTGTTTCTGCAGTCCGGCTGGATACGTGAGAGTGAAACATCGCGCATGTTGCAGATCAGCGCGACGGGTTTGGCACACATCAACCGCATAGCCCAGGTCCCAGTGTTGAAGACTGCCGGCTGAACCGAGGAGAGGCGCCTGCCTGGCAGGCGTCGTTGCGGCATTTGGCGAGGTCGCTGCTGACAATTCGCCAGAAGGCAGATGCCGTGACACTGGCGTTTGGACAACTTGCGGGGGATACCGGCATGGCAGCTCAGGACTACAGTGCAGCGCAGCGTCTGGAGCGCTTGCCGATCAGTGGTTACCACCGTCTGATTTTCATCATCATCGCCCTGGCGTTCTTCTTCGACTCCATGGACCTGGCGATGATGACCTTCCTGCTCGGCTCGATCAAAGCCGAGTTCGGCTTGAGTACGGCCCAGGCCGGGTTACTGGCCAGTTCGAGCTTCTTCGGCATGGTGCTGGGCGCATCGCTGTCCGGAATGCTCGGTGACCGTTACGGGCGCAAGCCGGTGTTCCAGTGGAGCATCGTGCTCTGGGGCCTGGCCAGTTACCTGTGCTCGACCGCGCAGTCGGTCGAAACCCTGACGTTGTATCGAGTACTGCTGGGGATCGGCATGGGCATGGAGTTTCCGATTGCCCAGTCGATGCTTTCGGAGCTGATTCCAGCCAAACGCCGCGGCCGCTACATTGCCCTGATGGATGGTTTCTGGCCCCTGGGTTTCGTTGCCGCCGGGGTGCTGTCCTATTTTCTACTGCCGCTGATTGGCTGGCGCGACATCTTCCTGGTGCTCGCAGTACCTGCGGTGTTTGTGTTGGCCATTCGCTTTTTCCTGCCCGAATCGCCGCGCTGGCTCGAGCAATCCGGTCGTCTGCTGGAGGCTGATACGGTGTTGCGTGGCATCGAGGCAAAGGTGATGAATTCGCTGGGCCTGCAGCAATTACCCGTACCGGTGCCATTGGCGCGAACGGCGCCGCAGGCACCGGGCTTTTTCTCGGCGTTCGTTGAGCTCTGGTCGACGCAGTACCGTCGCCGCACCCTGATGATCTGGAGTGTCTGGTTCTTTGCCTTGCTGGGCTTCTACGGCCTGACCTCGTGGCTCAGCGCGTTGCTGCAGCAGTCAGGTTTCGCTGTTACCCAGTCGGTGTACTACACCGTGCTGATTTCCCTGGGCGGGATTCCCGGTTTTCTCGTCGCGGCCTGGCTGGTGGAGGTGTGGGGGCGCAAGCCGACCTGCGTGATGACCTTGCTGGGTGGTGGTGTCATGGCCTACCTGTATGGGCAAAGTGCGGTGTTTGGCGGGCAGGTGGAGCTGTTGATCGGCACGGGGCTGCTGATGCAGTTTTTTCTGTTCGGTATGTGGGCAGTGCTCTACACCTACACTCCCGAGCTCTATCCCACTTCGGCGCGGGCTACCGGTTCGGGGTTTGCCTCGGCGGTCGGGCGTATCGGTTCGCTGCTCGGGCCGATGGTCACCGGCTTGCTGTTCCCGCTGGCCGGGCAGGGCGGGGTGTTCGCCCTGGGGGCACTGTGCTTTGCCGTGGCGGCGCTGGTGGTCGGGGTGTTCGGGGTCGAGACCCGCGGCAAGACCCTGGAGGAGCTGAGCGAGATTCAGGATTAACCTGTAGGAGCGGGCTTGACCCGCGATCGAGCGCTACCCGATGTGCAGGCTGCACTGGCCTCATCGCGGGTCAAGCCCGCTCCTACAGGTCCAGCTCCAATGTCAGGGTTTGACCAGCCGCGCATCCAGGCTGTTCTGCGCCAGGCGCCGCGCCTGGTCCTGGGTCATGCCCAGGTGCTCATGCAAGGCCTGGAAGTTCTCGGTGACGTAACCGCCGAAGTACGCCGGGTCATCGGAGTTGACCGTAACCTTCACGCCACGCTCGAGCATGTCGAGGATGTTGTGCTGGCTCATGTGCTCGAACACGCACAGCTTGGTGTTGGACAGCGGGCAGACGGTCAGCGGGATCTGCTCGTCGATGATCCGCTGCATCAGGCGCTCGTCTTCGATGGCGCGTACGCCATGGTCGATACGCTGGATCTTCAGCAGGTCGATGGCCTCCCAGATGTATTCGGGCGGGCCTTCTTCGCCGGCGTGGGCAACGGTCAGGAAGCCTTCGCTGCGGGCCCGGTCGAACACCCGCTGGAACTTGCTCGGCGGGTGGCCCATCTCCGAGCTGTCGAGGCCGACGGCAATGAAGGCATCACGAAACGGCATGGCCTGGTCGAGGGTCTTGTGGGCTTGCTCTTCACTGAGGTGGCGCAGGAAACTGAGGATCAGGCCGCTGCTGATGCCCAGTTGCTGCTGGCCATCCTTGAGTGCTGCTCTGATGCCATTGACCACAACCTCGAAAGGGATGCCGCGATCGGTGTGGGTCTGCGGGTCGAAGAACGGCTCAGTGTGAATCACGTTCTGCGCCTTGCAACGCTGCAGGTAGGCCCAGGTCAGGTCGTAGAAGTCCTGCTCGGTGCGCAGCACATCGGCGCCCTGGTAGTAGAGGTCGAGAAACTCTTGCAGGTTGTTGAACGCATAGGCGCTGCGCAGGGCTTCGACATCGTTCCAGGGCAGGGCAATCTTGTTGCGCTCGGCCAGGGCGAACAGCAACTCGGGCTCCAGCGATCCTT
This sequence comes from Pseudomonas sp. SBB6, assembly GCF_024213215.1. NCBI lineage: Bacteria > Pseudomonadati > Pseudomonadota > Gammaproteobacteria > Pseudomonadales > Pseudomonadaceae > Pseudomonas > Pseudomonas sp. SBB6. The sequence goes on from NZ_JANAVH010000004.1 coordinate 579,220, forward strand.
CCAGGTGCAGGTGCAATTCTGCCTTGGGCAGAGCGTTAAGCCAGTCGTACATAGTGGTGGAATCTCATCAGGTGCGGTTGCCGCCATTCTACAGAGGTTGCGCTGTCTACGCGGAGAAAGCTGACCAGGCGGTTCCCCCGGGCAACCTTCAACGATGGCGAAACCAACGCGATCGAGGGCATGACCCTCTTCGTGCGCTTCGCCACCGTCATCATGTTGGCATTGCTCGGCCGTTGAGCTTTCAGCCCGCGATCAGTTGTGCGGCGGCCTGACGGTGATCGGCGATCAGCGCCTGGACATCCAGCCCCTCGATCTGGCCATCGACAACCCGCCACTGGCCGCCGACCATGACCCGGTCGGCGCGGTCGGCGCCGCACAGCAGTAGGGCCGAGAGCGGGTCGTGGCTGCCGGAGAAGCGCAGCTCGTCGAGTTTGAACAGGGCCAGATCGGCCTGTTTGCCCACCGCCAGTTCGCCGATGTCGGTACGCCCGAGCAACTGCGCCGAGCCGCGGGTGGCCCAGCCCAAAACCAGTTCCGGCGTAATCGCCTCGGCGCCGTAGCGCAGCCGTTGCAGGTACAGGGCCTGGCGCGCTTCGAGGATCATGTTGGAGGCATCGTTGGAGGCCGAACCGTCCACGCCCAGGCCCACCGGCGCCCCGGCCCGGGTCAGTTCCAGGGTTGGGCAGATGCCCGAGGCCAGGCGCATGTTCGAGCTTGGGCAATGGCAGATGCCGGTGCCGGCAGCGCCCAGGCGGGCGATCTCGTCCGGATTGAAATGGATGCCATGAGCCAGCCAGGTGCGCGGGCCGAGCCAGCCGACGCTGTCGAGGTAATCGACCGTGCGCAGGCCGAAGCGCTGCAGGCAGAAGTCCTCTTCGTCGAGGGTTTCGGCCAGGTGAGTGTGCAGGCGCACGTCCAGCGCTTCGGCCAGATCGGCGCTGGCGCGCATGATTTGGGGCGTGACCGAGAACGGCGAGCAGGGCGCCAGGGCGATCTGGACCTGCGCACCTTCGCCACGCTCATGGTAGCTGTGGATAAGTCGCTGGCTGTCCGCCAGGATCACTTCGCCCTGTTGCACCGTCTGTTGCGGCGGCAGGCCGCCGTCGGCTTCGCCCAGGCTCATGGAGCCGCGGGTGAGCATGGCGCGCATGCCCAGTTTGCGTACCGCTTCGACTTGTACGTCGATGGCGTTTTCCAGGCCATCGGGGAACAGGTAATGGTGGTCGGCAGCGGTGGTGCAGCCCGACAGCAACAGCTCGGCCAGGGCCACGCGGGTCGCCAGTTCAAGCTTGGCCGGGGTCAGCCGGGCCCAGACCGGGTACAGGGTTTTCAGCCAGGGGAACAGCGGCTGGTTGACCACCGGCGCCCAGGCGCGGGTCAGGGTCTGGTAGAAGTGGTGGTGGGTGTTGATAAGTCCTGGCAACACCACGTGTTCACGGGCATCGAAGACTTGTCCACAGGGGCTGCCGGGGCTTTGCCCCAGGCCAAGTACTTGCTGGATACGGCCGTCTTCAATCACCAGGCCGCCACGGGCGTCGAGGCTGTTGGCTGTGAAGATGGCGAGGGGGTTTTTCAACCAGATGCGGGTCGCAGGCATGGTGCCGGCTCCTCTGAAAGTGGGTTCAGGTTAGCCAGCTCAGTGTTGCCCTGTCTGCTGATCCAGGTCCGCCGCGGTGGGCGAGGTGTCGAGTCTACACCCACCGCGCGGGGTTTCACCAGATCAGGCTTTCGCCCTTGTAATTGATGAATTGCAGGCCGCCTTTGCCACTGTGGGCGTGAACCTGATCGACCATGCCGCGGGTGCTGGTTGGCACATCGATGTCGGCGCCTTCACCGCCCATGTCGGTCTTGACCCAGCCCGGGTGCATGGCCAGCACGGTCAGTTGCGGTTCGCCGAGTTGCACCACGAAGCTGTTGATCATCGAGTTCAGTGCGGCCTTGCTGGCCTTGTACAGGCACAGTTCCGGCGCATCGGGAATGCTCACGCTGCCCAGTACCGAACTCATGAAAGCGATCACTCCGGTGTCTTTGCGCAGTTGCGGGGCGAAACGCTGGGCCACGCGAATCGGCGCCACGCTGTTGGTCATGAACAATTCGCCGACGTCAGCGAGCCTGGCCTGTTCCGGGTTCTGCTCCTCCGGGCCCTTGACCCCGGCGTTGACGAACAGCAGGTCGAAGGTGTGTGCAGCGAGGCGTTCCTGCAGTGCATCGAGCTGGCGGGCGTTGTTCATCTCAAGGGTTTGCACCTGCACCCGGGGCAGGGTGCTCAGGGCTTCGGCCTTGGCCAGGTCGCGGACAGTGGCAACCACATTCCAGCCATCTTCCACCAGGCGCTGCACCAGGCCAAGGCCCAGGCCGCGCGAGGCGCCGATGATCAGGGCGGTCTTGTTCGTGGACATAGGGAACTCCTTTCAAGGGGGCATCAATCGTTGATCAAAGAATAACCAGTCTAGCCAAGCCGTGGCCCAGCAAGCCGTTGGCGCAGGGGTGCACGGCTTATCCACAGTTTGCTCCACAGTATTTGTGTGCAAGCGTGAACGCTGGACACAAGCCTGTCAGGGCCGCTGTGCCATGGCAATAACTGGGGATAACTCGCTGATTTTTCGACAGTTGAAGCACTGTCATCAGATCTTGATCAAAATATGATCGTTCTTCTGCAGGCCCCGTGGTTAAAGGCTCACAGCCGAATGCTCAGAGCTTATCCACAGCCGGGCCCACAGTGAATGTGGGCAAATGTTCAGGCGTGTTCCAGCAGGATTCGGCCACGGCTGAGGTCGGCCAGCTGGCGCTGCAGCACTTCGATCTGTTCTTCGCCAAGGGCCAGGCGCAGGTCGACGCCATTGGCGGTGAACTGTTCGTCCAGTACTAGGCCATCGGCCTCGGCCACGCGCAGCTTGAGCAGCGCCAGTTCGCTGAAACTGCAGCTGCAGGTCAGTTCGCTGCGGCTGACCAGCAAGCGTTTTTCTGCTTGCTGCAGGCACTTATTGGCGCCACCGCCGTAGGCTCGAGCCAGGCCGCCGGTGCCCAGTTGGATACCGCCGTACCAGCGGATCACCAGCACCACCACCTGGTCGCAGTCCTGCGCCTCGATTGCTGCCAGGATCGGCCGCCCAGCGGTGCCGCCGGGTTCGCCGTCGTCGCTGCTGCGGTATTGCCCGCCAAGCTTCCAGGCCCAGCAGTTGTGGGTGGCGGCGAGGTCGCTATGGCTTTCGATGAAGTTCATGGCTTCGGCTGGGCTGCTGATCGGCGCAGCCAGGGTGATGAAGCGGCTCTTGCGAATCTCTTCGCGTAACTCGCAGGTGTCGAGCAGGGTAAAAGGCATAAGGCAGGTTCAGTCGCGAGGTGTCAGGCCACAGCCTTTGAGAATGATGTGGATAAGATTGTTGCTGGCATCTTCCATGTCCTGCTTGGTCAGGCGGCTGCGGCCGGTGACCTGGCAGATCTGGGTGGCGAAGTCGGCATAGTGCTGGGTACTGCCCCACAGCAGGAAGATCAGGTGCACCGGGTCGACCGGGTCCATCTTGCCGGCGTCGATCCAGGCCTGGAACACCGCGGCACGGCCCTTGAACCAGGCGCGGTAATCTTCGCTGAAATAGTCGCTCAGGCACTGCCCGCCGCTGATGATCTCCATGGCGAAGATCCGTGAAGCCTGCGGGTTGCGCCGGGAGAATTCCATCTTGGTGCGGATGTAGCTGCTCAATGCCTGGGCCGGATCATCGTCGACGGTCAAGGCGTTGAAGGTGCTGTCCCACAGCTCGATGATGTTGCTCAATACCGCCACATACAGGCCGAGCTTGTTGGTGAAGTAATAGTGCAGGTTGGCCTTGGGCAACCCGGCCTTGAGGGCGATGGTGTTCATGCTGGTGCCCTTGAAGCCGTGGCGGGCGAATTCGTCCTCGGCGGCCTGGATGATGGCCTGCTCGTTCTTCTGGCGAATGCGGCCGGCGGGCTTGCCCGAGACTTGGAGGCTATGCGCAGGGACTTCAAAGGTCATGAACGATTCCAGACAAGGCAATGGGTATCTCTTATGACTGGCTAACCTACCAGCATTAGCTCTCAGCGAGTAGCCGCCAGGCTTTCAAGGAAGCTTTCCAGTACCAGGTGCGGGCGCCGGCCTTTGCGCGTTACCCAGCACAGGCTCAGGTCGTAGAAGCGCTCGGCGGGCTTGAGCGCGCGCAAGCGGCCTTGCTGCACCCAGAACGTCGCGTAGTGGTCCGGCAGGTAGCCGATGTAGCGCCCGGTCAGAATCAGGAAGGCCATGCCTTCGCGGTCCGAAGCGCTGGCGGTGCAGTTCAGTGCCTGGTAATGGGCCTGGATATCGGCGGGCAGGCGGAAGGTCGGGGCGATGGCGTCCTGGCTGTTGAGACGCTCGTCGTCCAGTTGCCGATCGTCGGCATAGAACAGCGGATGGCCGACCGCGCAGTAGAGCAGCGAGCGTTCGCTGTACAGCGGCTGGTACTCAAGGCCCGACAGCGGGCTGGTCTGCGGCACCACGCCAACATGCAGGCTGCCATCGAGCACGCCCTGTTCGACCTGGCTGGGGGCGATCATGCGAATCTGGATGCGCACGTCCGGGCCGCGATCCTTGAGCTGGGCCAGGGCATGGGTAATGCGCATGTGCGGTAGGGTCACCAGGTTGTCGGTCAGGCCGATGTTCAGTTCGCCGCGCAAATGCTGGTGCAGGCCGTTGACTTCGGTGCGAAAGCTCTCCAGGGCGCTGAGCAACTGCAGCGCCGACTGATACACCTCGCGGCCTTCTTCGGTCAGCGAGAAACCGGCGCGCCCGCGCTGGCACAGGCGCAGGCCCAAGCGCTGCTCAAGGTCGCTCATCTGCTGGCTGATGGCCGAACGGCCGATGCCCAGCACGTTCTCGGCAGCCGAAAAACCGCCGCACTCCACCACGCTGCGGTAGATTTTCAACAGGCGGATATCGAAATCGCTGACCTGGGCCAGGGGTTGTGGACGTTTCACGCGATGCCTCTGCGTTCAGGGACATGAAAGGCACACAACATACGCTGATCAGACATTCTCGCGCCAGCGACGGGCCTGAACGATCAGGGCCGGGGCGAAGTGCAACAGCAGCATTCGCACCAGGTGATGAGACAGCACGAACACCACATTCAGCCCGCCGCTGAAGGCGACGATGGCGATGGTTTCGATGGCACCGGGCATGTAGGCCAGCCACAGGGTGAAGGGGTCGCTGCCCAGGACCTTGGCCGCCACCCCGGCAAAGGCTGCGGCGACCAGCAGCATCAGGCCCACGGACATCAGCCCGGCACTGCCGTGATGGATGAGCTCCTTGAGGCTGATTTCCCTGAACCTGGCGCCGATCAGCACACCGAGGATCAGCGCGGCGAAGTCCACGCTCCAGCCGGGCATGTGAAAAGCCTGCAGCAAGCCAAGCTTTACATAGGCCGCCGTGGCGATGATCGCCGTGAGCATGAAGGGTGCAGGAACACCAAGCTTGAGCAGCAGGCGCCCCAGCAGGATGCACAGGGCAAGCAGCGATGCCAGGGGCAGCAACAGGCTCGGGGTGAGCGAGGCGCTCGCGGCTGCAGGTGCATCGCTACCTGCGCGAATGCACAGGCTGACCAGCAGGGTGATCGACACCAGGCGCATCAGGTGCACGACGATCACCTTGCTGGAAGCCCGTTCCGACTCCAGCAAGTCGAACACCGCAGCCAGGGCGCCGGGGTAAACCGCCAGCAGCGAATCCTTGAGGCTCCAGCCGCAGCCCTTGAACAGCCACAGGCCGGCAATGCTGATCTGCGCACTCAGGCACAACAGCAGAAAACCCAGGCTCGGCAGGATGCTGGCCACTGTGGCGCTATCCCAGGCCTCGAACATCAGCCCGGTGGCGATACCCATGACCAGTTGCACATATTCCAGGCCAAAGCGCAGGTTGGGAGTAAAGCGCAGCCGGCTGACCAGCGTGGCACTGGCGACGATGGCGCCCAGCAGCAGTCCGTGAGGCACACCGGCAAACTGTACGGCGGCGCCAACCAGGGCGCAGGTCATTAAACACAGGATGGTTTTCATGGTGGGCGTGCTTGCGCGTCCTGCGCCAAGTCTCCTGAAGGGGGCCGCCGGCATCATGCGCCTTGCCGGGATGCATGGAAACACTTCGTAACATCCTTGCGACTGCAAGTTTTGAATGAATGTTTAACTAAAGTTGATCTGAAGATTAGAAAAGCCAGGTTTTCCAAACCTTATGCTCATGCCAATTTAGCTGCAACAACACTTGTCGCTGCCCAATTGCCTTGCGAGGACTTGTCCGATGAATCTGCCTGATAACGCTCCTGTCGGTCTGGCCAGCCAGCTCAAGCTGGACGCCCACTGGATGCCCTACACCGCCAACCGCAATTTTCAGCGCGATCCCCGGCTGATCGTCGCCGCCGAAGGCAGCTACCTGACTGACGACAAGGGCCGCAAGATCTATGACGCGCTGTCCGGCCTGTGGACCTGCGGCGCCGGTCACACCCGCAAGCAGATCCAGGAGGCGGTCTCGCGCCAGTTGGGCGTGCTCGATTATTCGCCGGCCTTCCAGTTCGGTCACCCGCTGTCGTTCCAGCTGGCCGAGAAGATCACCGAGCTGACCCCGGGCAACCTTAATCACGTCTTCTATACCAACTCCGGTTCCGAGTGCGCCGACACCGCGGTGAAGATGGTCCGTGCCTACTGGCGCCTGAAAGGCCAGGCCACCAAGACCAAGCTGATCGGCCGTGCCCGTGGCTATCACGGGGTGAACATCGCCGGTACCAGCCTGGGTGGCGTCAACGGCAACCGCAAGCTGTTCGGCCAGTTGCTCGACGTCGATCACCTTCCGCACACCCTGCTGCCGGGCAATGCCTTCACCAAGGGCATGCCGGAAGAGGGCGGTATCGCCCTGGCCGATGAAATGCTCAAGCTGATCGAGTTGCACGATGCCTCGAACATCGCCGCGCTGATCGTCGAACCGCTGGCCGGTTCCGCCGGCGTGCTGCCGCCACCCAAGGGTTATCTGAAACGCCTGCGGGAAATCTGCGACCAGCACAACATCCTGCTGATCTTCGACGAAGTGATTACCGGCTTCGGCCGCATGGGGTCGATGTTCGGTGCCGATGCCTTCGGCGTTACCCCGGATTTGATGTGTATCGCCAAGCAGGTCACCAACGGTGCCATCCCGATGGGCGCGGTGATCGCCAGCAGCGAGATCTACCAGACCTTCATGAACCAGCCGATCCCGGAATACGCGGTGGAATTCCCCCACGGCTACACCTACTCGGCGCACCCGGTGGCCTGCGCCGCCGGTATCGCCGCGCTGGACCTGCTGGAGAAGGAAAACCTGGTGCAGGCTGCCGCCGAACTGTCGCCGCACTTCGAGAAGGTGCTGCACGGGGTCAAGGGCGCGAAGAACATCATCGACATTCGTAACTACGGCCTGGCCGGGGCGATCCAGATTGCCGCCCGTGACGGCGATGCCATCGTGCGTCCGTACGAGATTGCCATGAAGCTGTGGAAAGCCGGCTTCTATGTGCGCTTCGGCGGCGACACCCTGCAGTTCGGCCCAACCTTCAACAGCCAGGCACAGGAACTGGATCGTCTGTTCGATGCGGTGGGTGAGGCCATCAATCAGGTCGATTGATCGTTCCTCTCTATATATAAGAAGCGGGCGCGAGTGATCTCGCGCCCAGGCATACCCCCTTTCTGGAGTTCTGCATGAGCACTGTTCAACACCTGATCAATGGCGAACTGGTTGCTGCCGACGCGCGCACCGCCGATGTCTTCAACCCGTCCACTGGCCAGGCTATCCACAAGGTCGCCCTGGCCAGCAAGCAAACCGTGCAGCAAGCCATCGATTCGGCCAAGGCCGCGTTCCCGGCCTGGCGCAACACGCCGCCGGCCAAGCGCGCCCAGGTGATGTTCCGCTTCAAGCAATTGCTGGAGCAGAACGAAGCGCGGATCTCCCAACTGATCAGCGAAGAGCACGGCAAGACCCTGGAGGACGCCGCCGGTGAACTCAAGCGCGGCATCGAGAACGTCGAGTTCGCCTGCGCTGCCCCGGAAGTGCTCAAGGGCGAGTACAGCCGCAACGTCGGCCCGAACATCGATGCCTGGTCCGATTTCCAGCCGCTGGGCGTGGTGGCCGGTATCACCCCGTTCAACTTCCCGGCCATGGTGCCGCTGTGGATGTACCCACTGGCGATTGCCTGCGGTAACTGCTTCATCCTCAAACCGTCGGAGCGTGACCCGAGCTCGACTCTGCTGATAGCCCAGTTGCTGCACGAAGCCGGCCTGCCGAAAGGCGTGCTCAACGTGGTGCATGGTGACAAGGAAGCGGTTGATGCGCTGATCGAGGCGCCAGAGGTCAAGGCCCTGAGTTTCGTCGGTTCAACGCCGATTGCCGAATACATCTATGCCGAAGGCACCAAGCGCGGCAAACGCGTCCAGGCCCTGGGCGGGGCGAAGAACCACGCGGTGCTGATGCCTGATGCCGACCTGGACAATGCCGTCAGCGCGCTGATGGGCGCAGCGTACGGTTCTTGCGGTGAGCGTTGCATGGCAATCTCCGTGGCCGTATGCGTTGGCGATCAGGTGGCTGATGCACTGATCGCCAAGCTTGAGCCGCAGATCAAGGCGCTGAAGATTGGTGCCGGCACTTCCTGCGGCCTGGACATGGGCCCGCTGGTTACCGCGGCGGCCCGTGACAAGGTGGTTGGCTACATCGACCAAGGTGTGGCTGCTGGTGCGCAGTTGGTGGTCGACGGCCGTGGCTACCGGGTTGCCGGTAACGAAGACGGCTACTTTGTCGGCGGCACTCTGTTCGATCGCGTAACCCCCGAGATGAGCATCTATAAAGAAGAGATCTTCGGGCCGGTACTCTGCGTCGTGCGTGTGGACAGCCTGGAAGAGGCGATGCGCCTGATCAACGAACACGAGTATGGTAACGGCACCTGCATCTTTACCCGTGACGGTGAAGCCGCGCGCCTGTTCTGCGACGAGATCGAAGTGGGTATGGTCGGCGTCAACGTCCCGCTGCCGGTACCGGTGGCTTACCACAGCTTCGGTGGCTGGAAGCGTTCGCTGTTTGGCGACCTGCATGCTTATGGCCCGGATGGCGTGCGTTTCTACACGCGCCGCAAAGCCATTACCCAGCGCTGGCCACAACGTGCCAGCCATGAAGCGTCGCAGTTTGCCTTCCCGAGCCTTTAAGCTCGGATAAAAAGGGGGAGGCCGTCAGGCCTCCCCCTTTGTTTTCGGGCTTTTTGACCTTTGCGACAGTTTTATTGCAATAAGCGCTTGACGCCCGATTTAATCTCTCTATAATTCGCCCCACTTCCGGCGCAGTCGGAACTGAAAACTTCTTGAGTTTCAAAGAGTTAGCGGTTCCAGGGTCATCCGGAGGGGCTTCGATCGAAAGATCGGCAGCGGTGAAAAAGGCAGTTGACAGCGGTTTGAAACGCTGTAGAATTCGCCTCCCG
>NZ_JANAVH010000005.1:0-202000 GCF_024213215.1 Pseudomonas sp. SBB6
GCTTGAAATGCTCTGAGTACTTGCTCATAACTCCCCCAAGGGTTGGATTGGTGTCCAACTTCTTGGGGGCAGTCCATCCCTGTGGGAGCTGGCTTGCCAGCGATGAGGCCGGTACAGCCAGCACATCAGTGTTGTCTGGATAGCGACCGCTGCGCGCCCGATCGCGGGCAAGACCCGCTCCCACAGGACTTGCGCCGTTCTCAAGGGCGCTGGCTTGTCAGCGATGTATCCGGTCCATGCACGGCAGTATCATTGCACTGATTGCTGTGCCTTTGGGCTGAAGCCGGCATTGCTGGGCAAGCCTTCGACAAACGCCGCAATCTGCCGACTGCCGCGCAAGTGGACCACCGGTACCTGCGGCCCGATGGCCTCGCGCACCGCCTCGATCCCCGGGCGATAACCGCGATCAAAGGTCCAGACAAACTTCAAAAAGATCAGAAACGCCCGATCGAGCTTCTCGCTGCAGCCGTCGGCCAGGTCGGGGCGAGGGCGATTCAACACGCTGCGCTTGATCACCCGCCAAAAGCAGGTCAAGCGCGGTGTATCCAGCCAGATGACCAGGTCAGCGCGCGGCAGGCGCAGGTCAAAGGTGCGCCGTGCATAGTTGCCTTCACACACCCAGGTGTCCTGCGCCACCGCCTCGCGCACCCGTGCGCGGTACTGCTCGGCATCGGGCTCGACCCAGCCGGGCTCCCAGAACAGCCTGTCCAGGTGTACCGCCGGCGCGCCCAGGCGTTTACCGAGGACGCGGGCGAGGGTGGACTTACCGCTACCGGCGTTGCCCAAAATGACGATCCGTTGCACGAGGGACTACCTTGTCAAAAAAAGCCGGCAATTGTGCGGGTTTTGCCGGGGCAGTTAAAGAAGGATTGGCGGGGAATCGGGAACACGCTTGACGCCCGGGCGGTTCAAGGTACCGCCGAAAACACCGAGCCGGTGATGCGTTCGCTCAACAGCTCCAGCGCCCGCAGCCCCGCCAGTGAGTTACCCGAGGCGTTCAGTGCTGGTGACCACACACAGATGCTGTAGCGCCCCGGCACAATCGCGACAATACCGCCGCCGACTCCGCTTTTGCCTGGCAGGCCCACACGGTAGGCGAAGTTGCCGGCCTCGTCATACAGCCCGCTGGTGGCCATGATCGCATTCACTTGTTGCGCCTGGCGTGGGTTGAGCACTTGTTCGCCGCTATGTGGGCAGTAACCGCTGTTGGCCAGGAACGCGAAGCCCCGGGCAACGTCTATGCAGTTCATGGACAAGGCGCAATGGTGGAAGTAACTGCGTAGCACCGCATCAACATCGTTATGGAAGTTGCCGAACGCCTGCATCAGGTAGGCCATGGCGGCATTGCGTGCGCGGTGCTGGTATTCGGAGTCCGCGACCACAAGGTCGCTGGTAACGCGCGGGTTGCCAGCCAGGCGGCGGACAAAATCACGCATCGAGAGCGCTGGGGTGGCGTAACGGGACTGGTTGATATCGCAGATCACCAGTGCGCCGGCATTGATAAACGGGTTACGCGGCTTGCCTTTTTCCACCTCAAGCTGCACCAGCGAATTGAACGCTTGCCCGGAAGGCTCGTAACCCAGCCGCGACCAGATATCTTCGCCGCTGTGGTTGATCGCCTGCACCAGGCTGAATACCTTGGAAATGCTCTGGATCGAGAAGGGCGTGTGCGCATCCCCCGCGCAGTGCAATTGACCGTCCAAACCATGCACGGCGATGCCCAGTTGGTTGGGCTCTACCTGGGCCAGGGCGGGTATGTATTGCGCCACTTGGCCCTGGCTGAGCAGGGGGCGAACTTGGTCGAGGATCTCTAGCAGTAATGCTTGCATCAGGTGTTGCCTATGGTGCGTTGGTGTCGGATCCCCCCTGGCCAGAGAGGTGTCACTGCCCATCAGGCGGAATGCCATATTTGGGGAGGTCCTGACAGACGATCTTCCCCGGCAGCGGGGCACTTTTACTCGAAAACAACTTGCCCCTACGCACACCCTTGCAACCTCGTAACCTTGCTCAACCACGTCACGCCTGGTTATGAAACGGCCGGCCAACCGACCGTTTCCTTGCACGGCAATGTCCCATCTGGCAAGGTTGCCGGCAAAACACCCACCGATTGACCCGCGGTGCCTCACATCAAAGGGAATTTGACCTGTCGCTGCAATCATCCGTTCGACGTGATCTGTTGATCCTGTGGCTATCCATTGCCGCAGTTGCTCTTGTGCTGGGGTGGCTGCTGTTGATACTCAGCCGCCAAGGCGCCGGCCCCCAGATTGCGCATGCGCGCCAACTCACCGCGACCAGTTGCCAGGCGCTGCAAGCGGGGGCGGCACGCGTTCGCCAGCAGCTCCCGCCTGCAGACGATCAGCCCTATCCCATGACCCCGGCCGCGGCACAGGCGGTGCTTGATTTGGCACTGCGCGATCAGCCGGGCATGGAGGGTGGCTTCTGGCGAGCGGATGTGGGGGTGGTGGCCTACGCGTTCCCAACCTACGACGGCACGGGAATCAAGCGCGATCCGCCGAGTGCCGAGTTGGAGCGCATTGCCTCCACGGCCCAGCGTGCGCAGGATTCCGCAGGCCTGGTGGCGGACGTGCGACCGGGTTTACGCGAAGCCGTGGCGTTCGCCGCCTGCCCTGTGGCAACCGATGACCGCCGCCTGATCGCCTGGACCCTGCTGCGCGTGCCGCTGTTGGCCGCAGGCACGGTCAACACCCTGATCCTCGCGGTGAGCCTGCTGCTGGCGCTGGTGGTGGTCTCCGGCGCATGGCTGGGCTGGATGCTTGCGCGTTGGCAGCGCCAGTCGGCCCACCTGCGAGAGCAGCTGGCCCAGTCCGAGCGTCTGGCGACCTTGGGGCGCGTTTGCGCCGGGCTCGCGCATGAGATTCGCAATCCGTTGGGCACGATGCGCATGAAGGCGGAAAACGCGATGGCTGCGCCGGCCGACCGGCGCGAAGCCCGTGTGGTTGGTGCCCTGGAGGCGGTGCTGTCGCAAACGGCACGCCTGGAGGCACTGGTGTCGAGCCTCTTGGCATTGACGCAACCGTTGCGCGCCGAGCGCCAGGCGGTTGACCTGCGGGGATGGCTGGAGACGCAGCGCAATGCCCACGCCGAAGCGGCGCAAAAGCATGGCGTACGAATCACACTGGCGGTTGAACCGCAGCTGTCCGATAACGCGAAGGGGCTGGCGCTGTTCGACCCGACACAAATGGCACGGGTCTTTGACAACCTGCTGCTCAACGCGATGGCGCACACGGGAGCATGCGGTGAAATCGAACTCGGTGCGCATCGCACGCGCCGTGGTGCATTGCTGTTGTGGGTGGCGGACGATGGTTGCGGTATTCCGGCCGACATGCGCGAAACGTTGTTCGAGCCTTTCGCCACTACCCGCGCAGGCGGTACCGGCCTGGGGCTGGCGCTGGTGCGTGAGATCGTGCAGGGACACGGCGGGCGGGTCGGTCTCGCCGAGTCGGCCAAGGGCACGCGCATAGAGATGGAGCTACCGTGGCCCGAATCCTGATCGTCGACGATGACGCTGCGTTCCGTGACAGCCTTGCAGAAGTGCTGCAGGACCTGGACCATACGGTGCTGCAGGCTCAAACCACCGATGCGGGCCTGCACAGGCTGCGCACCGAGGCCGTGGATGCGGCCATCGTCGACCTGCGGCTGCCGGGAGAGGATGGTCTGGTGTTCCTGCGCCGTGCGGCGCGCCTCTCGCAGGTGCCTTGCATCATGCTCACCGCCTATGCGAGCGGTGGCAACACCATCGAGGCGATGAGCCTGGGCGCGTTCGACCATCTGACCAAGCCCGTGACCAGGGTCGCCCTGGTCGAAACGCTCGAACGGGCCTTGCGCCAAGCAGCCCCCAGCCCAGACCGGCCGCAGGCGGCTGGGGCATCGCCTGGTGCAAGAGAACCTGTGGATGGCCGCGAACTGGTCAGCGCCAGCGAGGCCATGCGCCAGGTCTTCAAGCGCATCGGGCTGGCTGCGAACTCCGATGCCACCGCCTTGATCCTCGGCGAGACGGGCACGGGCAAGGAGCTGGTGGCGCGCGCCTTGCATCGCAACAGCGCTAGAGCCACCGGCCCCTTCGTCGCAGTGAACTGCGCTGCGATCCCGGCTGAACTGATGGAAAGCGAGCTGTTCGGTCATGTCAAAGGCGCGTTCACCGGTGCCGTCAACGAACGCACCGGGCGCTTTCGCGAGGCCGATGGCGGCACCCTGTTCCTTGACGAGATCGGCGACATGCCGCTGCCCACACAGGCGAAGATCCTGCGGGTGCTGCAGGAGCGCGAGATCACCCCCGTGGGCGCCAACCGCGTCCAGCCGGTGGACGTGCGCATCGTCGTGGCCACGCACCGGGACCTGCCCGCCGCGGTCAAGGAGGGGCGCTTCCGGGAAGACCTGTGGTACCGCCTGCAGGTGGTGCCGCTGTGGCTGCCGCCGCTGCGTGAGCGGCTGGGCGACGTGCTGCTGCTGGCCGAACACTTTCTACGCCTGTTGGGCGGCGACTCGCCCAAGCGCTTGAGTGCGGCGGCAGCTCGGCTGCTGCTGGCCCACCCTTGGCCCGGCAACGTGCGCGAACTGCGCAACGCCATGGAACGCGCGGCCATCCTCAGCCACGGCGCGGTCATCGATGTCGAGCACATCGGCTTGCAGACGGCGGCGGCGCCCACCCCGGGCCTGGACATCGACTGGGAGGGACCTATGGCACAAGCCGTTGCCCACCTGGAGCGCGAGATGATTGTGCGTGCCCTGACTGCGACGGCTGGTAACCGCGCGGAGGCGGCGCGGCGTCTCGGTCTGTCTCGCCAACAGCTCTACCGCAAGCTGGCCGAGTTTGAGCTGGACTGACCCCTGCGCAGGCCAGCCGGTGTCCGATTCTGTGACACCCGGGCGTCACGGGATCGGACGGTACATGGCTCGTTATTGATATAAGTAGTTGATTTCGTTGTAAATATTATTAGGCATGGTGCTTGCACTACAGGTTGGGTGTTGTTTCCCAAGCCAAGGAGCTTCTCCAATGTCTACGTATTTCATCGCCACGTCTGCTGCGCTGGTATTCGGACTGTGCAACCTCAGCGCACAGGCCATGCCGCCCGACCCAGCCGCTCATCTGCCTGCGACACCGCATCAAGACATGGCCGCCCCTGGCCTGATGGGCCAGTACGTGGTGGAAGGTCAGGTCCAGCGGATGCTCATCAATCCCTACGGTGAGGTCGACGGCCTGCGCCTGAGCGACGGAACCATTGTCAAGTTCGCGCCGCACATGGCCGATGCGCTCACTGCGGCGGTCCAGGTGGGGGACGCCGTGCGCATCATCGGACGGGCGCAAGCGCGGGGCACGGTCAAGGCCGACGCCATCGTCCACACCGACAGCGGGCGCACCGTGTACGACCAGCCGCCGCCGGTCGGCGAAGGCCGAGTCCTGCCACCCCACCTGCGCGCCCAGCGCCTGCAGCCCCAGCAGGTGGAAGGCCAGGTGGAGGCCGTGCTCACCGGTCCGCGGGGCGAGGCCAACGGCGTCATCCTGAGCGATGGCAGCATCGTTCGTTTCCCGCCAGAAAGCCTGCGCCTTTCGGTGCAGACGGGGGCGCCGTTCGCGGCATCCGGGCTGGGCACGCGCAATGCGTTTGGCACCGCGTTGGAAGCCGTCAGCATGGGCACCTCGCTGTCCACCCTGGAGCCGCTCTACGACCGTGCGCAGTAAGGATGTGACGATGGCAACGCCTTCCATAACCCCGACGCACGCCAGCTCGCGGAGCTGGCTGTCCGGCCTGAACTTCTTCCTGGCCGACGTCCGTGACGGCCTGGGGCCCTTCCTCGGTGTGCTTCTGGCCAGTCAAGGCTGGCGAGCCGATGACATTGGCTACGTGATGGCCATCGGCGGCGTCGCAGGCATGCTGGCGACCACGCCGATGGGAGCCTGGATCGACGCTTCGCGCTACAAGCGACTGCTACTGGCAAGTGCCACCGTCATGCTCATGCTCGCCACGGCGGCGCTATGGACGGCACCGTCGTTCGGCGTCGTGGTCGCCTCTCAGCTGGTGACCGGTGCCGTGGGGGCGTTGATGGGCGCCGGCATCATGGGTATTACCTTGGGCATCGTGGATCAGAGGGACCTGTCTCGGCAGCTTGGCATCAACGAGGCCTGGAACCATGCCGGCAACGTGGTCGCGGCTGCATTGGCCGGGCTGGCAGGCTACCGCTGGGGGCTGTCAGCCGTATTCGTGTTGATGGCCCTGATGGCGTGCGCGGCGCTTGCTTGCTTGTGCAAGATCCATCCGCAGGACATCAATCATGAGCGGGCCCGTGGTGCAGACCTCACTTGCAACCAGCCTGCGCAAGGTGGCAGTCCTTCGCCTTCCATGTTGCGGATTTTGACGGACTCGCGCGAGCTGGGCCTGCTCGCGATCACGATGCTGCTGTTCCACCTGGGCAATGCCGCGATGCTGCCCTTGTTTGCGCAGTCGATCGTCACGCGCGGGCTGGCGGACCCCAGCGTGTTCACTGCATCGACCGTCATCGTCGCGCAGCTGGTGATGGTTCCTGTGGCGCTTTGGGCTGGATGGTATGCCTCTCGGCACGGGTATCGGGTACTGATCATTACCGCCCTGTTGGCTTTACCCTTGCGAGGGCTGATCGCCGGTTTCTGGGCGTCCCCGTGGGCACTGATTCCGGTACAGGCCCTTGACGGAATCGGGGCGGGTCTGCTGGGTGTCGCCTTGCCTGGGCTTGTCGCGTGCATCCTGCGCGGCACTGGACACGTCAATGCAGGGCTTGGTGCCGTGATGGCGATCCAAGGGATAGGCGCGGCCATGAGTCACGCACTCGCCGGTTGGATCGCGCATCGTTTCGGCTATAGCGCAGCCTTCGTCGCGCTGGGCACCGTGGCCGCAATCGGACTACTCACCTATCACTTTGGCATCGTCTCCCAACCTGCTCGCCGACTGGGCCAAGGTGCCGGCGCGGATCGGTAGATACCGGCCTGTTGCTGCCCATCCCTCAAAAAAACTGCACCCACCCCTCACTTTTTTGAATTACCACCCCCCACCGCAACCCCGGCAAAATCCCCCCAACGCAACACTCAAAAAATTCCATCTCCACGGACGGAGCCTATTGGTATTGCCCCTCGCAATACTCAGCCCAGCCACGTTGGCCGGGCTTTTTTTACTGCCCAGGTGCCCGATTTACCCATGTCTACCCGCGGTCTGAACAACTGGTTCAGCCGGCTGCTGCCGGCCCCTCTGAACATCCCCCCGAAAGAATGGCTACGCGCAGGCGTCGGCGCGCTGCTCGGTCTGTTTCTTGCTGGTTTCGCCTGTAGCCTGGCCTTTGGCCCGACGGTGGCGCTGCACTTGCTCGGGCCGTTGGCGGCCTCGGCGGTGCTGCTGTTTGCCGTGCACTCCGGCGCGCTGGCGCAGCCCTGGCCCTTTGTTGGCAGCTATGCCTGCGCGACAGCGGTGGGGCTGGTGTTGCATCACTGTTTTGGCTCGGCCTTGTGGGTCGCGGCGCTGGCCCTTGGCGTGGCGATTTTGCTGATGTGCCTGCTGCGCTGCCTGCACCCGCCGGGTGGCGGGGTGGCGGTGAGTGTAGTGCTGGCGGACTCATCACTGGCGGCAATGGGCGACCAGGTGTTCGAGCCGATCATGCTCAATGCCCTGGTACTGGTGGCCGTAGCGGTGATCTACAACCGCCTGACCGGCGTGCGCTACCCGAAAACCGCCACGCCGCGAAAAGACCTGCACCACACCGCCGATGTGTTGCCGGGTGAGCGGGTCGGGGTCAGTGGCGAGGACCTCGACCAGGCGCTGGAAGAGCTCGGCGAGTTTGTCGACGTCACCCGCGATGAGCTCGAACGCATCATCATGGCCACCGAGCAGCACGCGCTCAAGCGCAGCCTCGGCGGCATTACCGCCGCCTCGGTGATGTCGCGGGATGTGCAGTTGGCGACCCCGCAGACCACCCTGCAGCAGGCCTGGCAGGTGTTGTCGAGCCACCACTTGCACACCTTGCCGGTACTGGATGAGGCGCGGCGTCTGGTGGGGATTGTCAGCTTGAGCGACCTGGTCGGGCCGGCCATGGCCGAGGGGCGTTTCAGCTGGCGCGGGTTGTTTGGGCGCCGGCCTCAGGTGCTGCTGGAGCAGATCATGAGCCGGCCGGTGATTACCGTGCGCAGTGATGAGCCCGCGGTGGCGCTGATTCCGTTGCTCAGTGAGCAGGGGCTGCATTGCTTGCCGGTGATGCAAGGGGAGGCGCTGGTGGGGGTGATCACCCAGACGGATTTGATTGCCGGGCTCAAACGCCAGTTGCTCAGTGAAGCGACGCGCTCAGATCACCGGATCCCAGCGCTGTGACCAGTCACTCTCACCGGCCACCACTTCGCGCAGCACCCTGAACGCCTGCTGCAACGCCTCGCTGTCGCGCTCGCGGGCATACACCAGGTAGGTGGGGTAGGTGAACTCCGGCGCTTGCGGCACACGTTCGAATACGCCGCTGTCCAGGTACGCCTGCACCACGCGGGTACGGAAGTAGCCGCTGCCACCGTGCTCGAGGATGTACTGCAGCGCCAGCGGCCCGAGGTTGAAGCTCAGCGCCGGGCGCGCGCATTCGGGCAGGGCGGCGTCGTGGCGGCGGCGGAAGGCCTGGCCCCAGTCGATGTATACGTAAGGTTCGGGCTGGTCTTTGCGGCGGATGCGGATCAGTTTTTCTTCCATCAGCTGTTCCACCTGCAGGCCCGGGCCGTAGGTGGGCTGGTAGACCAGCACGGCGTCGAGCACGCCCATTTCCACTTTGTGCAGCAAGGACTCGCCGTCGCTGACTTCACTGCGAATGGCGTGGCCGGGCATTTCCCGGTGCAGGGCGCTGACCCAGCCGAGCACCAGCGGGTTGCCCAGGCTGACTTCGCCGCCGATGTGCAGCACCTGGTGGCAGCCCTCGGGCAAGGGCAGGTCGCGGCGTGCGGCCTCCCAGGTTTGCACCAGCTGATTGGCGTAAACCACGAAGGCTTCGCCGTCGGCGGTGAGGCTGGCGCCGCTGCGGCTGCGGATGAACAACTGGCAGGCCAGTTGCTGTTCGAGCTTTTGTACCCGGGCGGTGATAGCCGTCTGGGTGACGTGCAGGCGTTCGGCGGCGGACACCAGGCTGCCACTGCGAACGATTTCAAGGAAGGTACGGGCCAGCTCGATATCCATGGGGGGGCAGCCTGTTTTTGCGGTGGGCTATTGTAGTGGCTTTGCACCGCAATGGGGCAGGGGAAGAGGTTGTGCAGATCGATGACCTTTGGTCGCCTCAGGCGATAGGCCTGTCGATTGCGCGCCTGCCTGATCGACCACCCTGTACCCCCCTCATGCAGGAGTTCAGCCCATGTCCTATGTCGACGGTTTTGTCCTCGCAGTGCCCACCGCCAACCGCGAATCCTTCAAAAAACACGCCGAAGAGGCCGCTGTGGTGTTCAAGGAATGCGGTGCGCTGAAGGTGATCGAGTGCTGGGGCGATGATGTTCCCGAGGGCAAGCTCACCTCGTTCCCCATGGCCGTGAAGCTCAAGGACGACGAGACGGTGGTGTTTTCCTGGGTCCTCTGGCCGTCACGCGAAGTGCGCGATGCGGGGATGCAGAAGATGATGCAGGACCCGCGCTTGCAGCCTGAGCAGAACCCGATGCCGTTTGATGGTAAGCGGGTGATTTTTGGTGGATTCAGGATTCTTGTGGATGTCTGAGAGTGTTGGGGCTGCGTTGCAGCCCATCGCCGGCAAGGCCGGCGCCCACAGGGATCGGTGTATGCCGACCCTGTGGGCGCTTATTGCTTAAACCTTGAAGCGCGCCACCAGTGCCGTCAGTTGCCCGGCCAGCCCCGCCAATGCCTGGCTGGCTTCGCTGGTCTGTTGCGCCCCGGCCGCCGAGCGGGTCGACAGTTCGCGGATGTTGAGCAAATTACGATCCACCTCGCGCGCCACTTGCGCCTGCTCCTCGGCGGCGCTGGCAATCACCAGGTTGCGCTCGTTGATCTCGCCAATGGCGCTGTAGATCCCTTCCAGTACCTGCCCTGAGGCCTGGGTAATACCCAAGGTCGACTGCGCCCGCTGGGTGCTGGCCTGCATCGACGTCACTGCCGCTTCGGTACCGTGCTGCACGCGGCCAATCATCTGCTCGATTTCCTGGGTCGATTGCTGGGTGCGGTAGGCGAGGGTGCGCACCTCGTCGGCGACCACGGCAAAGCCGCGCCCGGCTTCCCCGGCACGGGCCGCTTCGATGGCGGCATTGAGCGCCAGCAGGTTGGTTTGTTCGGACACCGAGCGAATCACTTCCAGCACCTGGCCGATGTCGCGAATCTGCCCGGCCAGTTGCTCCAGGTGCGCGCTGCTGGTCTGCACCTCTCGGGCCATGGCCTGGGTGCCGTCGAGGTTGTCGCTGACCTGGCGGCGGCTTTGTTCGGCCAGTTCGTTGGAGGCGCTGGCCGCTTGCGAGGTGGACACGGCGTTGCGCGCGACTTCCTCCACGGCCGTGGTCATTTCGGTGACGGCGGTGGCGGCCTGTTCCAGCTCCTGGTCTTGCTGGCGCAGGCTGTGCGAGCTCTGTTCGGTAATGCCATTGAGTGCACCGGCAGCCTCGGCCAGTTGCCTGGCACAGCCGGTGATCTGCCCCAGGGTGTCGCGCTGGCTGTGCTGCATACGCTGCAGTTCGCTGAACAGCTGACCGATCTCGTTGCTGCTGTGCACCGTCACCGGCACGCTCAAGTCGCCATTGGCAATACGCTGGAAGTGCTGGCCGGCCTCGCGTAGCGGACGCAGTACACGCTGGGCGATAAAGCTCCAGCACAGGGCGGCGAGCAGCAAGGTCAGCAGCCCCAGCGCCACGCTCAGCACCTGGGCGCTGCTCAGGCGCCGGTCGGATTCGAGCATGATCTGCTGGCTGCGCTCGTTCAGCGCCGCCACCAGTTGTTGGCGCAGCGCCTGCAAGCGGCCCATGGCGTTGCCAGCGTCGATGTTGACTTTGAAGTACTGCTGCAGGTCGTTCTGGCGGGTGGCTTCACGCTGCCCGGCCACCGCTTTGGCGTATTCGCCAAAGGTGCTTTGCAGCGCCACGGTCAGGGACTTGAGCGTCGGTTCTTGGGCGTTGCTGACCAACTCATTGATCAACTGCGCGCTGTTGCCCAGCAGTTCCTCCGAGAGCTTCAGGCGTTTGTTGGCACTCTCGCTGTGGCCGCCGGTCTGTTCGATAAAGCCCGAGGACACGTTGGCGCTGGCGCGGATCGCCATCAGCAGGGCGTTGTTCAGGCGGTCCGACTGGTGCGCGGTCTGGTCCAGTTCGCTGATCTGCTGGTCGCTACCCACCGCCGCGCGCCAGGCGCTGACGGTGGAGAACAGCAAGGTCAGGCTGAACAGCGACAGCACCCAGAACATACCGGTGCGGATTTTCAGGTCGGCGAACATGCAGGCAGTACTCCTTTAGTTGTTATCACCCCACGCGTTGCCGCTGTAACGGCAGTGGGTGGGTCTGCTATCGGAGTGGCTGCTGGCGGACTTGAGGGGGTAAGGCCTGCTTGTGTTCGATTACCGCACGCTGTTTGCCTCAGCGGCCTTCATGCTGGCGCCGATACGCCCCCGGCTGCACGCCGACGGCCTTGCTGAAGGCACGGGTAAAGGCGGCAATCGACTGATAACCCACCGCCGCACACACCTGCTCGACGGTGTGGTTGGCCTTGAGCAGCTGGCAGGCATGGCGCATGCGCAGGGCCAGCAACACTTGCCCCGGCGATTGCCCGGCCAGTTCGCTGAAGCGCTTGAAGAACGCCGAACGCGACAGCCCCGTGCAGGCTGCCATGCTTTCCAGCGACCAGGGCTGGTCGGGGTGTTCGATCAGTTGCTCGAGCAGGCTGGCAAAGTTGGCGTGACGTGCCAGGGCCACCAGGCCGCTGATGCCCTGGTCGTCGCTGACGCGCTGGCGCAGCACGTACAAAAACAGCAGGTGGCTCAGGCGTTCGAGCAGCGCCGAGGAGGGCGCGGGCAGCCGTTGGCACTCGGCCAGGATCAGTTCGAACAGTGCACGTGCGGCTGTGGATGCCGGGTCGCCGGCACGCAGGATGATCCAGTCGTCCAGGCTGTCGATGATCAGCGACGACAGGCCCGGTTGAAAATGAAAGAACCCGCACACCAGGCCGACGCCGTCAGTGGCTGCGCTGTCCAGCGCTTGCATGACCTGGCGCGGTTGCTGCTGGGCCAGCTCGCAGTCCTGGGCATTGGACAGCCGATAGTTGAAGTCGCGCAGCAGGAACACCGCATCGCCGGCTTGCAGGCGCATGGCCTCGGCCTGGCCGTCGATATGCAGCCAGCAATGGCCCTGGACGATCAGGTGGAAACTGGCCCGCGCCAGGCCGTGGGTGCTGGCGTGCCAAGCGCCGCAATAACGCCCGACATGGAACAGGCTGGCGTCTAGCTCAAGGCTTTCTAATAACCAATCGACTACAGGGCTGGACGAAATCATCTAATGAAAAGACTCAGGAGCAAGTAATAGCGACTGCAGAATATGGCAGGTAATTCTTATAACCAACAGACTTGTGGCACACCCCTAGTCTGCAGGAGTCCACTCCATGTCGCGCGTCACTGTCCATACACTGCAAAGCGCCCCAGAGGCTGCCCGTCCTTACCTGGAAAACGCCCAGAAGGCCTCCGGTTTCATCCCCAACCTGCTCGGCGTGCTGGCCAACGCCCCGGCGGCGCTGGAAACCTATGTCACCGTCTCGGCACTCAATGGCAAGGCCGAGCTGAGTCTGGCCGAGCGTGAAGTGGTGCAACTGGTGGCTGCCACCCACCACGGTTGCGACTTCTGCGTGGCCGGCCACACTGCCGTGGCGCTGAACAAGGCCAAGCTGGGGCAAGAGGTGGTCGATGCCCTGCGCGCCAAGAGCGAGCTGCCGCAAGAGAAGCTCGAAGCCCTGGCGGCGTTCACCCGCGAAGTCATCGCCACCCGCGGCAATGTCAGCGAGGCCGGCTACGGAGCGTTGCGCGAAGCGGGTTACAGCGAAGGCAATGCCCTGGAGGTGATCCTCGGTGTAAGCCTGGCAACCCTGTGCAACTTTGCTAATGTGTTCGCCCAAACCCCGCTCAATGACGAGCTGAGCAAGTACCGCTGGCAGCCTTCGGCATAACGAACCCTCGGCGCCGGCGCAGGCTGGCGCATTTTTAATGGAGTAAACGCTATGCTCGATCCCGCATTGGTTACGTGGCTGGATGCCCAGGCCGAAGCCCTCGACCAGGGCCATGGCGACCCGCAGGCGGTACTGGGGCAACTGGCGGCGGCGCAGGTGCTGCGCGTCGGCATCGACCAGGCTCTGGGCGGTAGCGGCGGCACGGTCGCCGACGCGGTAGAGACGCTTGCCAATGTCGCCAGCCATTCCCTGGCGGCGGCCTTCGTCTTCTGGGGCCAGCGCGCCTTTGTCGAATACTTGCTGCACAGCCCCAACGCCGGGCTGCGCGAGCGCCTGTTGGCCGACCTGCTCAGTGGCAAACTGGCCGGCGCCACCGGGCTCTCCAACGCCATGAAGTACCTCTCGGGTATCGAAGCGCTGCAGGTCAAGGGCCTGCGTGACAACCAGGGCTGGACCCTGGCCGGGCGCCTGCATTGGGTGACCAACCTGCGCAAGGGGGGCTTCGTGGTGGCGGCAGCCATTGAAGAGGAGGGCGCCTCGCCATTCGTCCTGGCTATTCCCGACACTGCTGTCGGGCTGACCCGCTCCGACGACCTGCAACTGCTGGGCCTGCAGTCGAGCAACACCGCCGCCTTGAGTTTCGAGCAGGTGCCGGTCAGCCGCGACTGGCTGCTGCACGAAAACGCCAAGCAGTTTCTGCCTGCGGTGCGCCCGTCGTTCCTGGGCCTGCAATGCGGCATGGCCATCGGCCTGGCGCGCCGTTCATTGAGTGAGGTGGAGGCGCATCTGCAAGGCATGCGCTCGTTCCTTGGCGAGGCGCTGCAGGTACTGCGCGAGCGCCTGGAAAACACCGTGACCGAACTGAAAAAGGGCCTGCTCGACGGGCGCTTTCTGACCCAACCGGCGGCCTTGTTCAAGCTGCGCATCACCCTCGCCGAAACCGCAGCCGATGCCGTGCAGCTTGAGTTGCAGGCCAGCGGCGGCAAGGCTTATCTCACCGCTTACGGCGCAGGCTTTGCCCGCCGCTGGCGCGAGTCGGCCTTCGTGCCCATCGTTACCCCGAGCCTGGTGCAACTGCGCGCCGAGCTGCAACGCCAGGCGCCGGCAGCATGACCGAGGTGTTGCTCGAAGCCCGCGGTATCAGCCTCGGCTACCCGCGTGAACACGGCTGGCAAAGCGTGCTGGAAGATTTCGACCTGCAACTGGCGCCCGGTGAGGTGATCACCATCCTCGGCCCCAGTGGTGTCGGCAAATCCAGCCTGTTGCGGGTGCTGGCCGGTTTGCAGCAAGCTCGCGCCGGCAGCGTCAGCCTGCTGGGTGAGCCGCTGCAGGGGCCGCACCCACGCCTGGCGGTGGCCTTCCAGGACCCCAGCCTGCTGCCCTGGCTGAGCCTGGAAAGCAACGTCGCCTTCGGCCTGGATTTCGCCCGCCAGCCCAAGCTTGCCGCCAGCGAACGACGGGCGCGCATCGACCATGCCATCGAGGCGGTCGGCCTGCAGCACGCTCGCGAGCAGTACCCGGCGCAGCTCTCCGGCGGCATGGCCCAGCGTACCGCGCTGGCCCGCTGCCTGGCACGCCAACCGCAAGTGCTGTTGCTCGATGAACCCTTCGGCGCCCTGGATGAAGTGACCCGCGCCGACATGCAGCAACTGCTGCTGCAACTGATTGCCCGGCACAACACTGCGGCCATCCTCATTACCCACGATATTGACGAAGCCCTGCTGTTGTCCGATCGCGTGCTGCTACTGGGCAACCACCCGGCGCGCACCCTCGGCCAATGGCCCATCGACCTGCCGCAGCCACGCGAGCAGCGGGTCGAGGAACTGGGCGCGCTGCGCATCGACATACTCAAAACCCTTCGGCGGGCCAGCCGCACACCCGAACCTGATTCTCAACCTATGCCGCTGCCGTCGGAGACTGCCCATGTGCCTGGACGACTTCACCCACACTCGTCGTGACTTCATCAAACTCAGCGCCCTGCTGACCGCTGGCGGCGCCATGCCGCTGCTCAATAGCCTGCAGGCGCGTGCGGCCAGCGACCCGGATGCACCGGTGCGCATCGGCTACCTGCCGATCACCGACGCCACGCCGTTGCTGGTGGCGCACAACAATGGCCTGTTCGAAGCCGAGGGCATCAAGGCCGAGCGGCCGGTGCTGCTGCGCAGTTGGGCGCAGGTGATCGAGGCGTTCATTTCCGGGCAGGTCAACGTCATTCACCTGCTCTCGCCGATGACCGTCTGGGCCCGCTACGGCAGCAAGGTGCCGGCCAAGGTGGTGGCCTGGAACCACGTTGGCGGCTCGGGCCTGACCGTGGCCCCGGGCGTCACCGAGGTCAAGCAACTGGGCGGGCAGACCGTGGCGATTCCGTTCTGGTACTCGATCCATAACGTGGTGGTGCAGCAGCTGTTTCGCGACCACGGCCTGACCCCGGTGTCCAAGGCCGCGACTGCCCAGTTGGCCGCCAACGAGGTCAACCTGGTGGTGCTGCCGCCGTCGGACATGCCGCCGGCGCTCGCCAGCAAGCGCATCGCCGGCTACATCGTCGCCGAGCCGTTCAACGCCCTGGCCGAAGACCTCAAGGTCGGCCGCGTGCAGCGTTTTACCGGCGACATCTGGCGCAACCATGCCTGCTGCGTGGTGTTCATGCACGAGCATGACCTGAACAACCGCCCAGAGTGGTCGCAGAAGGTGGTCAATGCCATCGTCAAGGCCCAGCTGTGGACCCGCGACCACCGCGCCGAAGCCGCCGCGCTGCTGTCCAAGAGCGGGCCGAACAAATACACCCCGCACACCCCGCAGGTGCTCAGCCAGGTACTGGCGCCGGCGGCCGCGGCCCGCGACGCCTACATCGCCAGCGGTGCGATCCAGCATGCGCAGTGGGACGAGAAACGCATCGATTTTCAGCCCTATCCGTTCCCCAGCTACACCGAAGAACTGGTGCGCCGCCTGCAGAACACTTTGATCGAAGGCGACAAGGGTTTTCTCGCCGGCCTCGACCCGCAACAGACCGCCCGCGATCTGGTCGACGACCGCTTCGTGCGCAACAGCATCGCCGCCGTCGGCGGGCTCAAGGCTTTCGGCTTGCCGGAGAGCTTCGAGCGTAGCGAGGAGTTTTCGATCTGATGGGCAAGCATGCAATCCATGGCGCCCTCGGCGTTGCCGGCCTGCTCGGCTTGTTGTTGCTGTGGTGGCTGGGCGTGCATGTGTTTGGCGAGGCCGATGGCCTGTCGGCGCGTTTTTCGCCCCAGGCCAGCCTCGGCAGCCTGATCGAGCTGCTGGGCCAGGGCGAGGTGTACGAGCACATCTGGGTCAGCCTCACGCGCATCCTCATCGGCTTGCTGCTGGCTTTGCTGATCGGCGTGCCGCTGGGCTTGTTGGTGGGTAGCTATCGTCACCTGGAGGCGGCGACCACCCCGGCGTTTCAGTTCTTGCGGATGATCTCGCCGCTGTCGTGGATGCCGGTGGTGGTGATGCTGATGGGGGTGGGCGATCAACCGATCTACTTCCTGCTGGCCTTCGCCGCGCTGTGGCCGATCCTGCTCAATACCGCTGCGGGTGTGCGCCAGCTCGATCCGCGCTGGTTGCAGTTGAGCCGCAGCCTGAGCGCGACGCGCTGGGAGACCCTGTGCAAGGTGATCATCCCCGGCGTGCTTGGCCATGTGCTGACCGGCGTGCGCCTGGCCATTGGTATCTTGTGGATCGTGCTGGTGCCGTGCGAAATGCTTGGGGTGAGTGCCGGGCTTGGTTACTTCATCCTCGATACCCGCGATCGGCTGGCGTACTCGGAGCTGATGGCGATGGTGCTGTTGATCGGTGTGCTGGGCTTTATGCTCGATGCGGTGGCTCGGGGGCTGCATCGGCGATGGGTGCATGGGTGATCGCTGGCAAGGCCAGTTCCAATTGAGAGCTGGCTTTACGCAGATACAGATATTGCCGGGAGCCAAGAGGCGTTAGCTCCTGTTGGATGAAGCAAATACAGTTGCTGGCTTGAGTGACTCCCAGACAAATGGCGAGCGTCAATTAATTCCGAGCCAACGAGCGGTAGATCTAACAACCTCCCACGCATGCTGGAGGCGGACGGTAAAGGTCGGTGGGGAATAATTAGCCTTGGTTTTAATGATAATCTCCACCCGGCGGTCCACCGTTAAACATTCTCTCAGTTCATGTTGAGGAAGTGTGCGTGGGCATTTGGACCGTGGTGCTCGAGCACCGAGACCTTCGAGGATAAATTCAGGATTTTTCTCACCCAGTCCTTGCAAGGCCATGCTAACGCTTTCGGCACGACGCAGAGAGAGTTTCTGGTTATTGTCCTTTGCGGCAAGGACTGGGGTGCGGTCTGTGTGACCCACAACGCTGATGCTGGAGATGGACGTTTTACTGACGCTCAGGTAGTCCTTGATTTTAACCGTGAAAGCGTCGAGGGCCCGCCTGCCTTCGCCCGTCAAGGTGGAAGAGTAGGTGTCGAAAAGTAGGTCATTGTTCAAGGAGAAGCACAAGGGGACGCTTGTCTTGTTGGACGGCCGCCTTACAATGTTCAAACCACTCCGGTTCAACTCAACCTGATAGGCCGAGTTCGCGTTGGCGCGCGTCAACACTGGTATCTCCACCAGTGTACGCTCACCGACACCATGCCAGAGCACGTTGACATGGTGAATGATCTGAGCCTCCTGATGCTGCGACTCACATCCCTGTAGCGGCAGGTCGAATTCGGCAGCTATTCGCTGGATAATTTTTTGATTTGATTCATCGAGACTGATGGACACATTCATTTGTCGGAAACCCAGGAGCTCCAAGCTGCTGGAAATGATTTTCGCAGAAATAGCTGAGCCGACTATCAATGGGCAGATCACGGCGATTATCGTCATGAGTGTATTATTGCGTTTACGTTCTTTAATATCGTTGGGATGGCTGTACGGTGGAAGGGGAGGTTGCACCACTAAAATAATAACAAGGATGACAGCTCCCAAAATTGGCGCTAGCACCTCAAGCGTACCGGCTCCGATCGCCCAGAGAACCAGTAATATACCCGCCAGAAGGCCAATTAGCGCCAGCCCCCAACTGGTCTTGATCTTTTTCGAGCTAAATTGGACGACACCGTACAGTGCAATGAACACTAGACAGAACCAAAAGCTGTATAAAAGACCAAACATCAGGGCGGCGAAAATAAACAGCAAGCTCTCACTCAGGGTTATGCCCGTGGGATAAAAATTTATGATGAACGTCCAATAGCAGAAGGTCACGATCACACCGATAGTGATGGTTATCTGCAAGACGACGGGTGCATAGGTTTTGAACAGTTCAAACACGAATTTCAACGATACATCCCTGTTGGATAGAAGTGAATAGCGCCATAGCATTATGCCATCTTCGGCGCCGATTGGCGCGCAGTGGCCCAGTCATGAACAACAGACAAACATTTCAGTGAGGTTGGCAACTGTTGCGTAGAAAATCATCGCCACTGTAGTGCTTGTTTGAGCCGGTGATTCGTTACTGTCGACACTCGTAACTCAGCCAGGAGGGCGTGCGATGCTCGATATGCAAACGCTGATGATTTTTTCCGGGGCGGTGACCCTGTTGCTGCTGTCGCCGGGGCCGAACATGGCCTTTGTCATCAGCCATGGGCTGTCCATGGGCTGGCGCGGCGGGCTGGCGGCGGCGCTGGGCATCAGCCTGGCGGACCTGGTGCTCACCGTACTGACCGCCACCGGTGTTACCGCGCTGGTCGCCGCCTGGCCGCCGTCCTTCGACATCATCCGCTTCAGCGGCGCGGTCTATCTGTTGTGGATGGCCTTCAAGCTGTTGCAGCCGCGCAAGGCGGGCAACGCGGATAGGCCGCGCGAGACATCCCTGGCGGCGGTGTTGGTTGCGGCCACGTTGAACAGCCTGCTCAACCCCAAGGCACTGCTGTTTTTTATCGTGTTCTTGCCGCAGTTCGTGGTGCCGGCCAAAGGCGCGGTGGCCCAGCAGTTGCTGCTGCTGGGGCTGGTGCTGAGCGTGATTGCCTTGGTCTTTCATGTGCTGTTGGGGGCGTGTGGCGGGGTGATAAGCCGGTGGTTCAGTGGCAAGGGGCGCCTGGCCAAATTGCAGCCACGTTTGCTGGCCAGTGTGTTGGCACTGCTGGCGCTGCGTTTGGTGTTGATGCAGCGCCCGGCGTGAATGCCCTGCGAGCGCTTTGCGCTCGATCGCCGGCAAGGCCGGCTCCCACATGTGGGAGCTGGCCTTGCCAGCGATGGGCTGCAGAGCAGCCCCAGATTCAATCCTGCAGGTCTTCCTCGCTCATCCACTCAAGCGCATCCGCCAGCGCCACCTCGGCGACCCATTCACTGAAGCTGCGGGTCACTTGTTCATAGCTCAACTGCGAGCGTAGCTCCAGTTTGTCGGCAAACGACAAATGCACGGTGATGACCTTGTCTTCAATCACCCCGTCGCGCACCACGAAGAAGGCAAAGTCTTCCCGGTCCTGGCGGCGGGCGAACAGGTAAACCTCGAAGTCCGCCCCGGTTTCCTTGGCAAAGGCCCTGGCGGCGAAGGCGTTCCTGGTCAGGTCAGGTGCGTGTTGCAGCGACGCCTGGGTATCGCAGAAATACCACGGTTCCCAGTCGGTCAGGCCTTTGTGAATGAACCAGCGGTAGGCAAGCGGGTAGGGCATTGGCTTAGTCCGTTAATGAGTGCAGGCGCGCCGGTACTCGCCCGGGGTTACGCCATAGGCTTGCTTGAACTGCCGGTTCAGATGGCTCTGGTCCGAAAACCCCAGGGCAAAGGCGACGTTGAACGGCAGGCAATCGCTTTTCAGCAGTTCACGGGCGCGGCTCAGGCGTCGTTGCTTGAGCCAGGCATGGGGCGGCAGGCCCGTGGCTTGGCGAAACACCCGGGCGAAGTGAAAGGGCGAGAGGTTCACCGCTGTGGCCAGCTCTTCCAGCGAGGGCGGGTAGGCCAGGCGGCTGTCCATCAACTCCTTGGCCCGGGCCACGGCGCAGGGCTCGTTGCCGGGCGTGCGCGCCGCGCCGGCGCGGGCATGACGCTGCACCAGCAACAGCACGGCTTCGCGCCAGGCGGTTTGTTGTTCCAGGGCGCTGGCACCCCGTTCGGCCGAGCAGTGCAGCCAGCTGAAGGCTTTGGCCAGTTGCGGGTCATGCAGCACGCTGGCGTCAAAGCGCGGCAGGCCGTCGCGCTTGAGTTCCAGCTCGTCGAGCACGCCGGTGATGCGTTCGCTGTCGGGGTAAAAACCGCGATAGCGCCAGCCCTCTTCGCTGGCCTTGGCGCCGGTGTGCAGCTCGTCGGGGTTGATCAGCACCATGCTGCCCACCGGCGCCAGGTGTTCGCTGCCGCGGTGCCAGAAGCGCTGGGCGCCGGACTCGATGATGGTGATCACGTAGCCTTCATGCACATGGGGGGCGAAGCGCTGCTGAAAATAACGCGCATGCAGCATCTCGGTGTCACCGAGCGCCGAGGCTTGCCAGAAGCGGGTCTGTTCCTTGGGTGCAGGGTTCATGGGCTGCCGTTCAACCACCAGCGAAAGACAAAAAAGAAGGCCATGCTCAGCAGCATGCTGATCAAGGTGCTGCGGGTCAACAGCACCAGCACTATCGCCACCAGCGAACCGATCAGGTAAGGGTTGCTCAGGCTCAGGTCAAGCTGGTGCCCGGGCAGAAAGACGATCGGCCCGCAGATCGCGGTGAGCATGCCCGGTACGGCAAAGCCGAGAAATTGCCGGGCGTTGGAGCTCAGGCGCAACGGCAGGCGCGGTTCCAGAAAGGCATAGCGGTTGAGAAACACCAACAGGCCCATGCCGATAATCAGGGCGAAGATCATGCGCGTGCTCCACTGAATTTCTGGCAGATGAACCCTGCACTCATGCCCAGCAGGCCGGCGGCCACCAGGCCGATGTCCCAGTGCCAGAAGCTGAACAGTACCGAGCAGAACAACGACACCGCCACGCACACCACGGTGGGCAGGTTGCGCACCAGCGGCGCGATCAGGGCGACGAAGGTGGCGACGATGGAGAAGTCCAGGCCCAGTTGGTCCAGGTGCGGGATGTTCTGGCCGAGGATGATCCCGGCCAGGGTGAACAGGTTCCAGGCGATGTAGAAGGTCAGGCCCACCCCCAGGGCGTACCAGCGGTTGAACTGTTGTTTGTCGTACTGGCTGGTGAGGGCGAAAAACTCGTCGGTGAGCAGAAAGCCCAGGCCCAGCCGCCAGCGGGTCGGCAGGCCCGACAGCACCGGGCGCATCGACAGCCCGTAGAGCAAGTGCTGGGAGGTCAGCAACAGGGTGGTGAGCAGGATCGAGAACAGGTTGGCGCCGCCCTTGAGCATGCCGATCGCCACCAGTTGCGCCGCGCCGGCAAAGACGATGGCCGACAGGCCCTGGCCTTCCCAGGGGCTGAGGTTGGCTTCGATGGCCATGGAGCCTGCCAGCAACCCCCAGGGGGCCACGGCAAGGGACAACGGCAGGATGGCGATGGCGCCTCGAATAAAGGCCTGGCGGGCGAACGGTGGACTGGACATGGACGGCAGCAACAACCAATGAACACGGTTGTACAGCATGCCAGAGCGATGCGCCGCTGACTTGAACGATCTTGCTGTCGGCGGCGACGCCAGGGCCCTCAGTAGTGGTTGCTGGCCAGCCGGCGCTGCGCCGGGATGCAGCCGTTGATGTCCACCGCTTTTTGCCAGTAGCTCCTGCTTTGCGCCGGGTCGGTGCTGGCCAGCAGGCGGTAGACCTCGGCCTGGTAGTCGCGCTGGCGGCCCCACTGCATGGCCAGGCCTTGCGGTTGCTCGCGATGGCACGGCAGGCGTACGGCCGGTTGCGGGTAGTAAGATGCGTAGAGGGTCGCGGTGCTCTGCACGCTCTCCAGCGCCGTGCGGTATTCACCGCGGCTGAAGGTCGGGCACCAGTTCTCGATGCCCAGCGCTGCCGGGGCAAACCCCTGGGTCATGCTGCCTTCGAGCAGCGGGCAGGCGGCGTCAGGGATCTGGGCTGCCGGCAAATAGGTGATGTAGTAGAGCGCCAGGCGGTATTGCGCTGCCGGGTGGTTAAGTGCCACGGCCTTCTTCAGCAGGGTCACCGCCGGTGCCAGGGTGCGGCCCAGGGCCTGGCCTTGCTGGGCGAGGTCCTGGTCGGTGGTGCTGGTCTTGAGGGTGTAGCTGCTGGTCTGGGACTCGGCCTGTTCCAGGAAGGTCAGGGCCTGGCGGTACAGCAGGTCGGCATGTGGGTCGATCTGAACGCCGGCGGCCAGTGCCGAAGTCGGCAGCACGACGGCGAGCAGGCCGTGCAAAAGGGGCGAGCGGATCAAGGAAGAGCCTCTGGGGTTCGGGGCCGGACGGGTATGCATGTGGGCTTGGAGACAACTGCGCTGTTCAGGGTTCAATCCGACTGTCCATAGTGTGGCTTGAGGCCGGCCTGGGTTATAGCGCGCCATTCTAACCGCTCTGGGCCCACAGTCGAAAGCGTAGCCCGTCAGGGCAACAGTTGGCGGATGTTGTAGGCCAGCCCGGCAACGGCGATGACCAGCAGTACCACGGCGCTGATGGCGCTGATCAGGCGCCGGTCGAGGCGCTCGGCCAGGCGGCCGATGGCCAGGATGTACAGGCCCAGAATACCCAGGTCGAGCACCAGCCAGACCAGCCCCAGCAGCATCAGGCTGTGGCTGAACCGCTCGGTGACCTGGATGAACTGCGGGAAGAAGGCGACAAAGAACAGGATGTCCTTGGGGTTCGCCAGGCCAATGGCAAAGCCTTGCCACAGCCCGCCCTGGCGGGGCGGGGCCTGCTCCGTGGCGAGCGCGGGCTGGCGCAGTTCGGCCAGGGCGCTCAGGCCCAGATAACCGATGAACAGACAGCCGAACACGCTCAGGGCGCTCAACACCAGTGGGTTGAGTGCGGCGCTGCTGAAGATCAGGGCTGCCGCCAGGGCAATCAGCACCAGCGAGGCGCCGTTGGTGCCCAGGGCGGTCAGCAGCGCCTGCTTGCGCCCGGCGCGGGCAGTGGTGTTGACCACCAGCGCCACCACCGGGCCGGGGCTGGCGATCAGCAGCAAGACGGTCAGAGCGTAGGTGGCAAGCAGGGCACTGTTCACAGGCGGATCTCTCGGTCAGGGGGGAGCAGAATTCTCGGCAGGCCAGGGAGGGTTGTAAAACGCCTGTTACTGTGGCCTTCTATTAGTTTTACTCATGATCTGGCTGGACATGACCGAACGTATTCCCGCATTGCAGGCACTCAGGGCATTCGAGGTGGCCGCACGCTACGGCTCGTTCACCCGCGCCGCTGAAGAACTGGCCCTGACCCAGGGCGCCATCAGCCATCACATCAAGACCCTCGAAGGCCTGTTCGACTGCGCGCTGTTCGAGCGCCGCGGGCCGAAAGTGGCGCTGACCGAGCCGGGCCGGTTGCTGGCCCAGGAGCTCAAGGTCGGTTTCAAGATCATCGAGAACGCCTGCGGGCTGCTCAGGCAGGGCCGCCAGCATCTGCGCCTGAAGGCGCCCTCGACCCTGACCGTGCGCTGGTTGCTCAGGCACCTGGCGGCGTTCAAGCAACATGATGAGCACAGTAATGTGCAACTGAGCAGCGTCTGGATGGACATCGACACGGTGGACTTCTACCGCGAGCCCTACGACTGCGCGATCCTGCTCGGCGACGGTCATTTCGCCGCTGATATCGCCAGCCTCAAGCTGTTTGACGAGTGGCTGGTGCCGGTGTGCCAGCCCGGATACCCGGCAGACCTGGCCCGCTGCGAACTGCTGCACCCGTCGCCGGACCGGCGTGACTGGCGGCGCTGGTTGAATCGGACAGGGGGCAGCGCGCTCAGCCTGGAACGTGGCCAGGTATTCGACACCCTTGATCAGGGCATCTCTGCTGCCCAGCAAGGCCTGGGTGTGGCCGTGGTCGACCTGCTGCTGGCCAGCGGTGAGCTTGACGCCGGCCGCCTGGTCACGCCATTCCCCCAGGCGGTGGCCACCGGCGAGGGCTATTACCTGACCTGGCTGCAGGCCAGCCCCAAGGCGCACCAGGTGCAGAAACTCGGCCAATTCCTGCGGCAGCAGGTACCGCAACTGCCCGGCCAGGGGCTGGATTATTTGTATGACTAATACTGCGGCGCGCCAGCACCCGGCAGCAGCCGCGTGCTCATGAAGTCGATGAACACCCGCAGCCGTGGCGGTACTTGCCGCCCCGAGGGCCACAGCAGGTAGAAGCTGCCGCGCCGCTCCATGTAGTCATCCAGCACGGTCACCAGGTCACCGCGTTGCAACTGCTGGCGTACGGTGAAATCCGGAATGCAGGTGATGCCGCGGTCGCGGATGGCAAAGCAGATGCGCGTGTCGACGTGATTGCACACCATCGACACCGGGATGTCGTATTCGTGCCCGGCGGGCTCCTGGCGCAACGGCCATTGCTCGAGCTTGCCAGTGCTGGGAAAGCGGTAGTGCAGGCAGGTATGCCGGGCCAGTTCATCGGGGTGAACGGGCGTGCCATTGCGCGCCAGGTACGCCGGCGAGGCCACCAGCACGTGATGAAAGTGGCCAAGAAAGCGCGCGCTCAAGCGCGAGTCGCTGGGTGTGCCGCCGCGCATGACCACATCGAAACCTTCGCCGATGATATCGACCAGGCGGTCGTCGAAATCCAGGTCCAGTTCGATGGCCGGGTACTGCGCCATGAACTCGCTCAAGGCCGGCATCACCAGCGCGGTCACCTGTGGCAGGCTGATACGCAGGCGTCCGCGTGGCACCTCGCTGGCCTGGGACAGTTCAAGTTCGGTGGCTTCGATCTCGGCGAGGATGCGCCGGCTGCGCTCCAGGAACAGACCGCCCTCGGCGGTCAGGGTGATGCTGCGCGTGCTGCGGTGAAACAGGCGCACCCCCAGGCGGCTCTCCAGGCGCGCCACGCGCTTGCCGATGGCCGAAGCGCTGACGCCCAACGACTGCGCGGCGCCGACGAAGCTGCCGGTTTCTGCCACCCGCACGAACACCACGAAACCGTTGAGGCTATCCATCTGCATTTCCTGATTGCGGACATCAGTGTCCGTTATGAGCGGAATTGTACCCGTCTTTTTCCGCAGTGACCGCAGGCTTAAGGTTCGCCCATCTTTCCTACAGGAGTGTCACCATGACTCAGATGAGTTGCACGGCGGATGGGCCCGCCGCACTGGAGCAGCCCTTGCCGGTCAGCGGCCTGCTGGCATTGGCAATGACCGGTTTTATCGCCATCCTCAGCGAAACCCTGCCGGCCGGCC
This sequence comes from Pseudomonas sp. SBB6, assembly GCF_024213215.1. Lineage (NCBI taxonomy): Bacteria > Pseudomonadati > Pseudomonadota > Gammaproteobacteria > Pseudomonadales > Pseudomonadaceae > Pseudomonas > Pseudomonas sp. SBB6. The sequence goes on from NZ_JANAVH010000005.1 coordinate 25,368, forward strand.
TGCTCGGGCAGATCTCCAGCGGCATGCACATCAGCGAGGCCATGGCCGGGCAGATGGTCAGCGTCTATGCCCTGGGCTCGCTGCTCACCGCCATCCCGCTGGTGACCCTGACCCAGGGTTGGCGCCGGCGGCCGGTGTTGCTGCTGGCGATTATCGGCTTCCTGTTGTTCAACACGGTGACGGCCTTGTCCAGTTCCTACTGGCTGACGCTGGTCGCCCGCTTCATGACCGGCGTCGCCGCTGGCCTGGCCTGGGGCGTGATCGCCGGGCATGCGCGGCGCATGGTCAGCCCCGAGCAACAGGGCCGGGCGATGGCGGTGGCGATGATCGGCGCGCCGGTGGCCTTGTCGCTGGGCGTGCCGGCCGGTACCTGGCTGGGCGAGCTGCTGGGCTGGCGCATGACCTTTGCCCTGGTCTCGGCTGCGACCCTGGTGCTGGTGGCCTGGGTGCTGTGCAAGGTGCCGGACTTTGACGGCCACGCCCCGGGCCAACGCCCGGGCATCGCTCAGGTACTGCGCACCCCCGGCGTGCTGGCGGTGTTGCTGGTGATCCTCACGTGGGTGCTGGCGCACAACGTGCTGTACACCTATATCGTGCCGTACCTGGCGTCGGTGGGGTTGGCGGCGAGTACCGGCATGGTCCTGCTGACCTTCGGTATTGCCGCATTGGCCGGTATCGGCGTGGTGGGTGCGTTGATCGACAAGCACCTGCGCAACATGGTCCTGCTGAGTTTGTTCGGCTTTGCCGTGGTGGCCCTGGTGCTCGGTTTTGTCAGCCAGTCGGCGCCGCTGGTGTATCTCAGTGTCGCGCTCTGGGGCCTGACCTACGGCGGCGCGCCGACCCTGCTGCAAACCGCCAGCGCCGACGCTGCCGGGGAGGGCGCCGATGTCGCCCAGTCGATGATTGTCACGGTGTGGAACTCGGCGGTTGCCGCAGGCGGCCTGCTCGGCGGCGTGCTGCTCAGCCAGTGGGGCGTGGGCAGTTTCCCCTGGGTGCTGCTGGCGCTGATCGCCGTGGCCTTGCTGATTGCCGGTCGCGCCCATGGTCATGGTTTCGCACCGGGCGCACGGGTGCTGAGCTAAGTTCGGCAGGCGCTGGCCCAGACGGGTAGAATCGCCGCATACACAGGTGTTTTCGAGGTTGCAGCGGTGGAGTTACAGCAGGGCTTTGTCCTGACCCGGCATTGGCGCGATACCCCGGCGGGTACGGTTGTCGAGTTCTGGCTGGCCACCGATCAAGGCCCCCGGCGCTTGCGTCTGCCGGTGCAGACCTCGGTGGCGTTCGTCCCCGTCGAGCAGCGTGGGCAAGCCGAAGCGGTGCTGCGCGGCGAACGCGACGTCGAGTTGCGTGCGCTGGCCCTGCGCGATTTCGAACAACGGCCGGTGCTGGGCTTGTACTGCCGCCAGCACCGCCAGTTGATCCAGCTGGAAAAGCGCCTGCGCGCCGCCGGCGTGCAAATCTACGAGGCCGATGTGCGCCCGCCGGAGCGTTACCTGATGGAGCGCTTCATCACCGCGCCGGTCAGTTTCAGCGGCACGCCGGATGCCAGCGGTGTGCTGCTCGACGCCCAGCTCAAACCCGCCCCCGACTACCGGCCGACGCTCAAGCTGGTGTCGCTGGACATCGAAACCACCGAGCGCGGCGAGCTGTACTCCATTGCCCTGGAAGGTTGCGGCCAGCGCCAGGTGTACATGCTCGGCCCGGCCAACGGCAACGCCGAAGGCGTGGATTTCGACCTCGAGTACTGCGACAGCCGCGCCTGCTTGCTCGAACGCCTGAACGACTGGCTGGCTGTGCACGACCCCGACGCGATCATCGGCTGGAACCTGGTGCAGTTCGACCTGCGCGTGCTGCAACACCACGCCACCGCGCTCAAGGTGCCGTTGCGCCTGGGCCGTGGCGGTGAAGCAATGGACTGGCGCGAGCACGGTAGCCGCGCGCATTTTTTTGCCGGGGCCGCCGGGCGCCTGATCATCGACGGTATCGAAGGGCTGCGTTCGGCGACCTGGAGCTTCCCTTCGTTCAGCCTGGAGAACGTCGCCCAGACCCTGCTCGGCGAAGGCAAGGCCATCGACACCCCGTACCAGCGCATGGACGAAATCAACCGCATGTTCGCCGAGGACAAGCCAGCCCTGGCCCGCTACAACCTCAAGGACTGCGAACTGGTCACGCGCATCTTTGCCAAGACCGAGCTGCTGACCTTCCTCCTGGAGCGTGCCACGGTCACCGGCTTGCCGGCCGACCGCAGCGGCGGTTCGGTGGCGGCGTTCTGTCATTTGTACATGCCCTTGATGCACCGCCAGGGCTTCGTCGCGCCCAACCAGGGTGAGCGCCCGGAGGAGGCCAGCCCCGGCGGCTTTGTCATGGACTCGCGGCCGGGGTTGTACGAGTCGGTGCTGGTGCTCGACTACAAGAGCCTGTATCCGTCGATCATCCGTACCTTCCTGATCGACCCGCTGGGGCTGATCGAAGGCCTGCGCGAGCCGGGCGACGCGACCTCGGTGCCGGGCTTTCGCGGTGCGCGCTTTTCCCGTACCCGGCATTGCCTGCCGGCGATTGTCGAGCGGGTCTGGCAGGGCCGCGAGGTGGCCAAGCGCGAGCACAATGCGCCGCTGTCCCAGGCGCTGAAGATCATCATGAACGCCTTTTACGGTGTGCTCGGTTCCAGTGGCTGCCGCTTCTTCGACCCGCGCCTGGCCTCATCGATCACAATGCGCGGCCACGAGATCATGCGCCGTACCCGTGAGCTGATCGAGGCCCAGGGGTATGCGGTGATCTATGGCGACACGGACTCCACGTTTGTCTGGCTCAAGGGGGCCCATGACGAGGCGGATGCGGCGCGCATCGGCCGCGAGCTGGTGCAGCAGGTCAACCAGTGGTGGCGCGAGCACCTGCGCGACAGTTATGGCCTGGACAGCGCCCTGGAGCTGCAGTACGAGACCCACTACAAGCGCTTTCTGATGCCGACCATTCGCGGCGCCGAGGAGGGCAGCAAGAAGCGTTATGCCGGCTTGGTGCAACGTGGCGAGGGCGTCGAGGAGATGATTTTCAAGGGCCTGGAAAGCGTGCGCACCGACTGGTCGCCGCTGGCCCGGCAGTTTCAGCAGGAACTGTACGAGCGGATCTTCAAGCGTCAGCCGTATCAACAGTATTTGCGTGAATACGTGCGCAAGACCTTGGCGGGTGAGCAGGATGAGCTGTTGATCTACCGCAAGCGCCTGCGCCGGCCGCTGGCCGACTACCAGCGCAATGTGCCGCCGCATGTGCGGGCAGCGCGCATGGCCGATGACTTCAATGACCGTCAGGGCAGGCCGCGGCAGTATCAGAATGGCGGCTGGATCAGCTACGTGATTACCGTGGCGGGGCCGGAACCGTTGGAGACGCGGCATTCGGCGATCGATTACGACCACTACCTGACCCGTCAGTTGCAGCCGGTGGCGGATGCGATCCTGCCGTTCGTGGAGGACGATTTCACGGCGTTGATCGATCGGCAGATGGGCTTGTTCTAGGTGTTTGCGAGTGCTTTGCACTCGATCGCTGGCAAGCCAGCTCCCACAGGGTCATGCATGATTTTGTGGGGCTGGCTTGCCAGCGATGAACCGCTGCGCTTATGCGTTCTTCGCGTTCAGCTTGCGCAACTCTTCATAGGTTGCCGACTGCACGAACCAGAAGCCGGAAACGATGCACCACAGCAGCGTACCGCCGACCAGGGCGCCCAGGCCGGACCAGAAACTATGCATGAACATGGTGCCCAGGCCGAGCAGCCAGAGAACGCCCAGGGAGACGTAGAGCACGATGTTGTTGACGCTGATGACGAAGTCTTTCACAGATAATCCTTACTGTTTGAAATCCTGATGCCCACGCGAGGCGGGCACAAGGATATCACAAGGCCATCTGTTCGGCGCCGATGTGTTGCCTATTGAGTCCACACCACCCGCAACAAGGCCACCATCAACCAGGCCGTCGCCGCCAGGGCGGTAATGGTGCGCACATGGTTCCAGCGGTTCCATACCCGCGCATAGGTCGGCCAGGCACTGGCCGCCTCGCTACTGGCCGGGTCCAGGCGTGCCAGGCTCTGGTTGCGTGGCACGTTGAAGAGCATGGTCACCAGCACGTTACCGAGCAAATACAGGCCGCTGCCGATGCCGATGCACAGGCTGCCCGGCAATGGCCAGCGCAACCAGGCCCAGGTCAGCAGAATCGCACAGGTAATGGCGGTGCCGAGAAACAGCGAGAGGAACAGGCGGTTGAGCACCACCTGGTTGATCGACTGCATGGCCGTGACTGCGCTCTGCGCCGGGATGCGCTCCAGGGCCTGCATGACGAAGTTGGAGAAGGCGAAGAACAACCCGCCCATCAACCCGCAACCCAGGGCGGTAACAAGGATCAGCAACAACAGCAGGGTGTCGGCAATGCTCATGGTTCAGGCCTTTTTCCAGGGTGGTCGTCGGGCATGGCAGGCGGCCTTCAGCTATCCTCAGAATCGGATGACAGACCTTTCGGTGTGCATCCAAGGTCGCACTTGGTAATCGGAAGTTACCTTTGCCTTGCCCACTCATCTGGCCCTGTAGTTTAGGCTCGCAACCCGGATCTTTCGTCGCGATTTGTAGTCTTTGATGCATGGAATTTGAAAGGAGATGCGCATGCTTGTCCGGTCACTGACCCTCGCCACCGTGCTGGCCATTGTTGCCGGTCCCGCCCTCGCTGCCGATAGTGATGACCCCTTGGGCCAGGATCTGTACAAGGCCCGCGCCTTGGTTGTGCTTGCCCCCAGTACCGCCGACCCGACCCTTCGCGCGTTGAATGCAGCGCTGGAAGACCCGGCCACCAAGGCTGCCTTCCAGGAGCGCAACCTGGTGCTGTACAGCGTCGCCGGCATGATGGGCAAGCGCGATGGCAAAGACCTCGATCAGCAGGCCACCATGGCCTTGATCCGCCAGTTCAAGTTCAGTGCCCGGGATACGGTGGTCACCCAGGTGGTACTGGTGGGCAAGGATGGTGAGCAGCACCGGATAGAACACCCCGGCACCCTTGAACCCAAGGCGATTTTCGACGCGGTTGATCAGTTGCCGGCGGCAGAGAAAGCCATCGTGCCGCCGACTGTTGCCGATCTTAAGACTGACGCCACAAAGGCTAAAGAGGCCAAGCCGGGCAAGGATGGCAAAGCGGCCAAGCCGGCAAAACCCGCCAAGCCCTTGCCACCGCCCAAACCATTGGAGGATTGAGGCTCAGCGGTTGCCAATGGTCTTCTCCATGAACACCCGCTGGAAACCCTGATCAACGGCGCGATGGGTTTCACGATAACCAAGCGCCTGATACAGCCCCAGGTTCTCCGCCATGGCCTGGTTGGTGTACAGGCGAATTTGCGGCAACCCCAATTGACGGGCTTGGGTTTCGGCATGCTCGATAAGCTGGCGACCATAGCCGCGTCCCTGCGCCTCGGGGTGTACCGCCACGTTATCGAGCAGCAGCGCGTGCTCTTCGACAATCAACACCAATAGGCCAAGAACGCGTCCTTGAACGTCCAGCAGCTGAACCTGCCGACGGGCAATCAACTGTGCGTAGTCTTCCAGCATCGGCCCCGGCTTGGCCTTGATGCGGACGATGTAGGGGCTGTAGGCCGCCTCAATCAGGGCATCGATGGCGGGCAGGTCTTCAGTGGATGCCAAGCGGATCATGCAGCGAGTCCTTGGGCGAGCGTGCGGTTCACTACGCTAACACTAACTCCCGGTCTTGACCTTGCTCCACACCCGGGTGCGGATGCGCTCGAATTTCAGAGGCAGCGGCTCCAGGGCGAACAGGGTGTCGAGCACTGCCTGGGGTGGGTACACCGAGGGGTTGTCGCGAATCTTCGCCTCCACCAGCGGCGCGGCGTCCTTGTTGGCGTTGGGGTAGCCGAGGTAGTTGGTCGAGGCCGCTATCACCTCGGGGCGCAGCATGTAGTTGATGAAGGCCAGGCCTTGCTGCGGGTTGGGCGCATCCTTGAGCAGCACCATGTTCTCCAGCCACAGTGGCGCGCCTTCGCGGGGAATGGCGTAGCGGATGTCGCGGCCATTCTTGGCGTTGTCGGCGGCAAGTCTTGCGTCAAACACCCCGCCGGACCAGCCCAGCACCACGCAGACATTGCCGTTGGCCAGGTCCGAGATAAAGCGCGAGGAGTCGAAGTAGGCGATGTGCGGGCGTACCTTGAGCAGCAGCGCTTCTGCCTTGCGGTAGTCTTCGGGGTTCTTGCTGTTGTAGGGCAGGCCCAGGTAATGCAGGGCGATGGGGATGATCTCGTTGGGCGCATCGAGCATGGCCACGCCGCAGTCGGCCAGCTTGGCGATGTTTTCTTCCTTGAAGATCAGGTCCCAGGAGTTGAGCGGTGCGGCATCGCCCAGGCGCGCCTTGACCTTGTCGACGTCATACCCCAGGCCCGTGGTGCCCCACAAATATGGTGCGGCGAAGCGGTTGCCGGGGTCGTTGTTCTGCAGTTTGGCGAGGATCTGTGGGTCCAGGTGCGGCAAGTTGGGCAACTGGCTGCGGTCGAGCTCGGCCAGCACCCCGGCCTTGATCAGGTTGGGCAGCAGGTCGCCGCTGGCAAATACCACGTCATAGCCACTGCGCCCGGCCATCAGCTTGCTCTGCATCACATCGCTGTTGTCGAACACGTCATACACCGGGGCGATGCCCGAGGCCTGCTGAAACTCCTTGGTGGTGTTGGGGGCGATGTAGTCGTACCAGTTGTAGATATGCACGCTGGGTGCGCTGCTTTCGGCGGCCTGGGCGACGGCGACGTTGAGCAGCGCGGCGAGTACCAGGGGGATAGGGCGGATCGACTTCATGGGGCTCTCCGGGCTCTTGTTGTAAGGGATAGCGCTCAGGGGATCAGCAGTTCGCGGCGCCCGTCAGGGTGCTCGATGCGTTGGCCGGGCAGTTGCAGGCGCCGGTCGGCCAGGTAGTCGTAGGCGCGGCGGGCGTGTTCGAGTTGTTGCAGGTCCAGCTCGATGACCTGCCGGCAGGCCTCGCGCCCGGCCTCGAACAGCAGGCGCCCGTGCGGGTCGACCACCGCGCTGGCGCCGGCGAACACCAGGCCGTCATCGCCAGCGCCAACGCGGTTGACCATCAACGCAAAGGCCTGGTTTTCCTGGGCGCGGGCCATGATCGCGGTGCGGTGCACCGGGCCGTAGGGGTCCATGTTGCCGTTGCTGACCACGATCAGGTCGACGCCCAGTTGCGCCAGGGCGCGGCTGCTTTCCGGCAGCTCGATGTCGTAGCAGATCAGCAGGCCGATGCGCAGGCCTTTCCAGGTGGTTGTGGCGTAGCGATCGCCGGGGATGAACAGGCCGCGCTCCGAGGGCCACAGGTGGGTCTTGCGGTAGCGCAGGGCGATGCCCTCGGGGGTCAGCAGCAGCGAGGTGTTGTAGTAGCGGCCGTCGGCCTTTTCGGCCAGACCGATCACCACCGCGACATTGCGTTCACGCACTGCCTGCAGCACGGCCTGGACGCTGGGGCCATCCACGGCTTCAGCGACCTCGGGCAATTGCGCGGCGCTGGCAAAGCCCATCAGCTGGGTTTCCGGGAACACCAGCAAGTCGCTGTCGGCCGCGCAGCCGGCGATGGCCTCAAGGGTACGTTGCAGGTTGTAGGCGGTATCGCCGTCGCGGCCGGCGAGTTGTATCAGTTCGATCTTCATCGGGGTTCCTTGCGTAGGGCTGGAACCGAGTATGCGGCGCGACGGCGTGGGCGGTAATCACGTTGATGGAGTAACCCTGAATGGGTAATGGCGCTCAGATCTCCCGTTCAACAAAGGCGAAGTCGCTGTCGATCAACTGCTGCAGGTACTGATCGAAGCTGTCGGCGATCACTTCATAGCTGTCGGGGTCGTGCAGGTAGCGCAGCACCTGGCCGACGGTGCCGCCGGCGGCGGGATTGAAGTCGATGTACAGCTTCGAGGTGCCGCCGTTGTTCATGCAGTGGGAGAAGCACAGGCGCTGGTTCATGCCCAGGTCGATGTCGATGCCCGGGCCGACGGCTTCCGGGTATTCGTCCAGGTCATCGCCGTACATGCCGCGAATGCTGTCGGTGTAACCCCTGGCGTCTTCGAGGATCTGTGCGGCGGCGCTGAGGAAGTAGGGGTACTCGAACACGTCCGAGCCGAGGATCAGGACGATGACCGTGCCGCCTGGGTAGTCTCGGAAATGGGTCCCGTCGATATGGCCGAGCAGTTCCAGCAGGCTGGCGGGGCACAGCGGGTAACGCTCAGTGAGCTTCTGCAGGCCTTCGGCCGAAGCGCCGTGGGCAAGGTTCAACTGCTCAAGTGACTCGCTCGGCAGCGCCTGACGCAGGCCGGTGAGGTAGGTGGTGACGAGGGACATGAGGGGCGGTTCCTTCCTGAAAGAGCGCAGATGATAACCAGGCTGACGTAAATTCACCGGGATTGCGAGCGCTGCGCGCTCGCTCCCACAGGGTCGGCGCCGCTCTCAGGGTTTGTGCAAGACCTGTGGGCGCTGGCTTGCCAGCGATGCGGCCGGTGGGCCAGCTTGAGTGCGGCGCTCTTCCAACGCCTTCTATCATTCGCATAGAATGATAGAAATTCTCATTTGCTCGTCGAGTCGCCATGACCGATTCCAACCCCGCCCTGCGCCAGCAGGTCAGCCACCTCTACCAGGCTCATCACCGCTGGCTGACCGGCTGGCTGCGCCCGCGGGTGGAATGCCAGGACCTGGCCGCCGACCTGATGCAGGACGTGTTCGTCCGCGTGCTCAGCGCCGACGATGCCAGTGACCGCCTGCACGCCGTGCGTGAACCTCGTGGCTACCTGGCGACCATCGCCCGGCGGCTGATGATCGACCACTTTCGCCGCGCGCGGCTGGAGCGCGCCTGGCTGCAAGCGCTGGCCGAGCAACCCGAAGCCCTGGATATCTCTGCCGAAGGCCGGGCCATCTTGCTGGAAACCCTCTGCGAGCTGGACGCCATGCTCGCCGGCCTCGGCGCCCGGGTGCGCAAGGCCTTTCTGCTGTCGCAACTCGATGGCATGACCTACAAGGCCATCGCCCAAACCCTCGGCATCTCGGTGGTCACGGTCAACCGCGACATCGCCAAGGCCCTGCACCATTGCACGCTGTACAGCCTGCAGCACGAGGCCGACTGATGGCCGCCCTGGACTCGCGCCAACTCGCCGCCCTCGAGCAGGCCGCCGCCTGGCGTGCGCGCCTCGGTGACGAAAGCGCCGGCAACGCCGAGCAAGCCGCCTGGCACGCCTGGATGCAGGCCGACGAGCAGCACCGCTGGGCCTGGCAGCAGGTCGAGCGGGTGCAGCAACGCCTGCAGCAAATGCCCACGCGCCTGGCCGGGCGCATGCTGGAGCTGGCCGGCCAGCAGCCGGCGATGGGCCGTCGCGGGGTACTCAAGGGGCTGGTCCTGGTCGCCGGTGCCGGCGGGCTGGGCTGGGCCGGTTACCAGCAGGGGCGCCAAGGCCCCTGGTTCGCCGACTACCACACCCGCACCGGCGAACGCCTGAGCCTGACCCTGGACGATGGCAGCCAGATCCAGCTAAACACCGCCAGCGCCGTGGATGTGCGCTTCGACAGCCAGCAGCGTTTGCTGGTGCTGCGCGACGGCGAGGTGCTGGTCACTACCGCCAAGGACCCGGCCAATCGACCCTTCCTGGTACGAACCCGCCACGGCACGCTGCAGGCACTGGGCACGCGCTTCTCGGTGCTGGCCGGCGAAACCACCACGCGCCTGGCCGTGTTCGAAAGCCGCGTGCGGGTGCTGCCGGGCGAGCAGGGTGGCGGTGCGCTGCTTGAGGCCGGTGAGCAATGCCGTTTTGCCAACCCGGCGCTGGTGCTCAGTTCGCCACTGGAAACCAACCTGGACGCCTGGAGCAAAGGCCTGCTGATCGCCAACGAGCAGTACCTTGGGGCGTTTGTCGCCGAGCTGGCGCGCTACCGCCGCGGTTGGTTGCGCTGTGCGCCGGAGGTGGTAGGGCTGCGCATCAGCGGCACCTTCAGGCTCGACGACCAGGCGCAGATTTTCCGCGCCCTGGAAAGCACGCTGCCGGTGCGGGTCAGCCTGCGCACGCCGTACTGGGTGACGGTGCAGGCCCGTTAGCTAAAGTATTTTTCATGCAAATGATATTAATTCGTCTTGTCGTTCGACTTATGGGAGGCAGGCCCACTGCCTGAATGCCAACCAGAAGAGAACGCATCGAATGAGAACCCGCCGGATTCACCACGCCCTGCGCTGTTGCGCGCTGTTGTTGCCTTTGAGCATGGCCCAGGCCGAAGCGGCCACGCGTACCTACGACCTGGCGCAGGATGATCTGGGTCAGGTGCTGACCCGCTTTGCCGCCGAGGCTGGAGTGGTGCTGTCGTTTGACCCGGCGCTGACCCAGGGCCAGCGCAGCGAAGGCCTGCATGGCCAGTACGGGGTCGAGGAGGGCCTGCGCGCCTTGCTCGCCAGCAAGGGCCTGGCGGTGATCAAGGAAGCGGACGGGCGCTACAGCCTGGTACGGGAAGTGAGCGAGGCGGGCGCGATCAACCTCAGCGCCACCGAGGTTACCAGCAACCAGTTGGGTACCATTACCGAGGAGAGCCATTCCTACACCCCCGGCACCATCGCCACGGCCACGCGTTTGGTACTGACGCCCCGTGAAACGCCGCAATCGATCACCGTGGTGACTCGCCAGCACATGGATGATTTTGGCCTGAACAACATCGACGACGTGATGCGCCACACGCCGGGCATCACCGTCTCGGCCTATGACACCGAGCGCAACAGCTACTACGCACGCGGTTTTGCCATCAACAACTTCCAGTACGACGGCATTCCCTCGACTTCGCGCAACGTTGGATATTCGGCCGGCAACAGCCTCAGCGACATGGCCATCTACGACCGCGTCGAAGTGCTCAAGGGCGCAACCGGATTGCTGACCGGTGCAGGCTCGCTCGGCGCGACCATCAACCTGGTGCGCAAAAAGCCCACCGCCGAGTTCAAGGGCCACTTCACCCTCGGTGCCGGCAGTTGGGACAACTACCGCAGCGAGCTGGACGTCAGCGGCCCGTTGACCGACAGCGCCAATGTGCGTGGCCGGGCGGTGGCGGCCTATCAGGACAAGCACTCGTTCCTTGATCACTACCAGCGTAAGACCAGTGTCTACTACGGCATTCTCGAATTCGACCTCGACCCCGACACCTTGCTGACCGTCGGCGCCGACTACCAGGACAACAACCCCAAAGGCTCCAGCTGGTCGGGCACCGTGCCGCTGTTCGATGGCAAGGGTGACACCAACAATGTCTCGCACCATTTCAACAACGCGGCGAAATGGAGCAGTTGGGAGCAGTACACCCGCACGGTGTTCGCCAGCCTCGAACATCATCTGGACAGCGGTTGGGTGGCCAAGGCCCAGCTCGATCACAAGATCAACGGCTACCACGCGCCGCTTGGCTCGATCCAGGGCTACCAGCCGCGCAAGGACGGCACCGCCGGTATCTATGCACAGAAGTACACCGGCGAAACCGTCAGCAACTCCCTCGACCTGTACCTGAGCGGGCCGTTCCAGTTGTTCGGCCGCGAGCATGAACTGGTGATCGGCAACTCCTTCACCGCTTCGCGCTGGAAGGGCAACGACTACCGCAATGTCACCCATGGCAACAACAACATCGAGGACTTCCCCAACTGGGACGGCGACATTGCCGAACCCGACTGGGGCCCGGTGGCGGCGCGCACCGACGACAAGGTGCGCCAGAACGGCACCTACCTCACAGCACGCCTGCACCCGACCGACGACCTGACCCTGCTGCTCGGCGGGCGCCTGGTCAACTACAGCTACGACGGGATCGAGGACAACAACAAGGAAAACGACCGCCTGGTGCCGTACCTTGGCGCGGTCTATGACCTCAACGACACCTACTCGCTGTACGCCAGCTATACCGATATCTTCATGCCCCAGGACGCCTGGTTCCGTGACCGTACCAACCGCCTGCTGGACCCGGACGAAGGGCAGAACTACGAACTGGGTCTGAAGGGTGAATTCCTTGACGGCCGGGTCAACGCCAGCCTTGCCTATTTCGAGATCCATGAGAGCAATCGTACGGTCGAGGACAACCAGTACAACGGCAACCCGACCAACCCCGACGTGGCCTTCGCCTGGATGGGCGTGAAAGCCAAGACCAAGGGCTTCGAGGCCGAAGTCTCGGGTGAGCTGGCGCCGGGCTGGCAATTGCAGGCGGGTTACACCCATAAAGTGATTCGCGATGACGATGGCCAGAAGGTTTCGACCTGGGAGCCGCAAGACCAGGTCAGCTTCTACACCAGCTACAAGCTCAAGGGCGCACTGGAGCGGCTGACCGTCGGCGGTGGTGCGCGTTGGCAGGGCAAGGGCTGGCAGGTGCTGCACAATCAGCCCAAGGACATCGACCAGGAGTTCGCCCAGGATCCGTTCTGGCTGGTGGACCTGATGGCCCGCTACCAGATCACCGACAGCCTGTCGGCAACAGTCAATGCCAATAACCTGTTCGATAAACGTTATTACACCAACATCGGTTTCTATAATTCGATGTCTTATGGTGACCCGCGCAACTTGATGCTGACCACGCGCTGGGATTTTTGACTGGATAAATAAAAAGCGCCCTCTGAACCCTATGTAAATACTGTTAGTAGGGCGCCTGCAGCTCCCACAGTAAATCTGTGTACGCCGAACCTGTGGGAGTGGGCTTGACCCGCGATGAGGCCGGTACAGCCAACATCAGCCGTCGTCTGAATTGCGACGTTCGTGCTCCAGCAACCAGCGCTTGCGTTCAATACCGCCACCATAGCCGGTCAGCGCGCCGTTGCTGCCGACCAGCCGATGGCAGGGGATGGCCAGGCTCACCGGATTCAGCGCATTGGCCAGGCCCACCGCCCGCGCGGCTGCGGGGTTGCCGAGCTGTGCGGCGATCTGCCCGTAGGTGCGGGTGCTGCCCACCGGGATGGCTCGTAACGCCGCCCAGACGCGCTGCTGGAACAGGGTGCCGCCAGCGTCCATGGGCACTGCATCAAACGCCTGCAATTGGCCCGTGCAGTAGGCCTGCACGGCATCGGCGAGCGCCGCCAGCCCCGCGGTTTCACGCAACTGTACGCCTGTGCCGAAGCGGGTACGCAGCAGCCGCAGCAGGCGTTTTTCGGGCGCATCGAATTCCAGTGCCAACAGTTGCTGGCCGTCACTGACGATCAGCACCTGGCCCATCGGCGCCGGCAAGTACAGGCGGCGCAACAGCAATTCGCTCATGGGCAGTCCTCGTTCAGGCGTGTTCGATCAGCATCACGGCCAGGGTGTCGGCGTCCAGCGCGTCGAACAGATGCGGGGTATCGGCCGAATAGCTCATGTAGTCGCCGGCCGCCAGCGTCACCGCCTGCTCGACCGGGCCCACTCGGGCGCGGCCGTGGCACAGGATCACATGCTCAAGGGTACCCGGTGGATGCGGTTTTGACAGCCGTGGCTCACCTGGCTGCACCCGCACCCGGTAAATATCGCGCTGAGCCCCCGCCGGGCAGGCGGCGAGCAAGGTGGCGGCGTAATTGGCCTGCTCGGCGTGGCTGGCGGCGCCTTCATTGGCGCGAATCACCTGCACATGCTGGCGCGGCTGGCCCATCAGCCGGCTGACCGGCACCTGCAGCGCACTGGCCAGGGCCCAGAGGGTTTCCAGGCTGGGGTTGCCGACCCCGGACTCCAGCTGCGACAGGGTGGACTTGGCCAGGCCTGCGCGCTTGCCCAGTTCGGTCACTGACAGGCCCAGGCGCTCACGCTCGCGGCGGATGGCGCTGGCCAGCAGGAGGATGGGGGAGTGTGCTTCGATCATTTGTTCGCTATACCGGTCAATTGTTCGTCTTGACGAACGGTTTTCATCTGTTCAGCATAACGGACCTTTGTTCGATATGACAGGATTCAGCTCGCCATGCACCTGAAAACACGCGGCACCCTGGAGATGACCGCCGCCATGCTGATCTCCGGTACGGTTGGCTGGTTCGTCCTGGCCGCAGACCAGCCTGCGGCCGCCGTGGTGTTCTGGCGCTGCCTGTTCGGTGCGTTGGCATTACTGCTGGCCTGTGCCGGGCTGGGTTTGCTGCGGCGAGGGAGGATTAGCCGGCGCCAGGCATTGGCGGCGGCAGTCGGTGGGGTGGCGCTGGTGCTGAACTGGGTGTTGCTGTTCAGTGCCTATGGGCATGCCTCGATCGCTGTGAGCACCGTGGTCTATCACACCCAGCCGTTTATGCTGGTGGGCTTGGGGATGCTGTTGTTCGCCGAGAAGATGACCGCTAACAAAGCCGGCTGGTTGCTGGCGGCGTTCGCGGGGATGCTGCTGATCGTCATGGCCGGATCGAGCGCGGATGCTGTCGCCGGTGACTACCGTCTGGGCGTGTTAATGGCGCTGGGCGCGGCGTTTTTCTATGCGGTTGCCGCCGTTATCACCAAGCGATTACACGGTGTGGCGCCGCAATTGATCGTGCTGATCCAGATGCTGGTCGGTGTAGGGCTGCTGGCGCCCTTTGCGCACGTGCCGGGGTTGACGCGTGCGCCCGCTACCTGGGCCTGGCTGGCCACCATCGGCATCGTCCACACCGGGCTGATGTCGACCCTGCTGTACAGCGCTATCCAGAAGATCCCCACCAGCCTGGTCGGCGCCTTGTCGTTCATCTACCCGGTGGTGGCGATCCTGGTCGACTGGCTGGCCCTGGGGCACCCGTTAGGCGCGCGGCAACTGGCGGGTTCAGGGTTGATTCTGCTGGCAGCGGCGGGTATGACCTTTGGCTGGACGCTGCGGATCACGACCGCTGCGCGGCCGATCGCTGGCAAGGCCAGCTCCCACAGGGGGCGCTGAGCGTCCCAGGACTATCCCTCAGAACCACCGATCATTACGTTTGCGCCCACGGCTCAAGGCCGGCAGGATCAAGCCGGCGAGCAGGCCGGCACCGGCGATGGCGCCGCCGTAGACCATATAGCGCATCAGCACCTGCTTGTTCTCGTCACCCAGACGCGCCTGGGTGCTGCGCAGTTCCGACTGGGTATCGCCAAGCTCGGCATTCAGCGCCTTGTTGCGCGCTTCCAGTTCGTCGATCAGCGCCTTGCGCGAATCAAGCGTCTCCTGCATGCCTTGCACCCGGGTCTTCCAACTGTCGTCGATGGTTTTCAACTGCTCGCTGAGCTGGGTCACCTGCCCGGTCAGTTGCGGCAGGCGCTCGGCCTGGCCGGGCACGGCCTGCAGGTCGCTGCTGGTGATCCACACGGTGTCGCCGGACTCGCCGCGCACCTGGCTGTAGTTGCCCTGGGTGGCCAGCAGGGTGACCTTCTGCCCGGACTTGAGGTTGCCGACGATACGGTGGCCATCGGTGGGGCCGCTGCGCACGTAGGTGGCCAGGCTGTCGCTGACCCAGCGCTCGTTGCTGCTGGTGGCTTCCTCGGCCTGTAGCGGGGTGGCGAGGACCAATAGGGCGCCTATCAGGCTGGCCGTCAGCAGGCGGCGCGCGCCCGGGTTGGAGGAGGAAAACAGCGTGGGCGCCGCAGCAACAGGACGAGAGATAGGCATGATGGTCTTCGCGTGAAATAAACAATAAAAGCCCGATGGCTGGGCCGGTGAAGAGGCGGCGTGCGCGCAGGCCGCCAGCTGAAAGACCATATTTCTGCAGGCAGGTTCACTGAGCGGGGTAGGAAAATAGCAGCAAATGTTGCGGGCACAGGCTGTGCCCGCAAACGGGGGAGGGGCTTGAATCAGCTCACGACGCGGTAGCAGGGCACGTATTCGGCACCACCCGGCAGCTTCATCCGGTGCTGGTCGACGAACGCTTGCAGCAGGTGGCCAAGGGGCTCGAGCACAGCGCTGTCACCCTTGATTTCGTACGGGCCTTTTTCTTCGATGAGGCGGATGCCCTTGTCCTTGACGTTGCCGGCGACAATCCCGGAAAACGCCCGGCGCAGGTTGGCGGCCAGTTCGTGCGGCGGCAGTTCGCGGCTGAGCGCGAGCCCGGTCATGTTTTCGTGGGTCGGGTCGAAGGGACGCTGGAAGCCCTCTTCGATCTTCAGCAGCCAGTTGAAGTGGAAGGCGTCATTGCGCTCGCGGCGGAACTGCTTGACCTCCTTGAGCCCGTCGACCATCTGCCGGGCCACTTCGGCCGGGTCGTCGATGATGATCTGGTAATGCGCCTGCGCCGCTTCGCCGAGGGTGGCACGTACGAAGGCATGCAGCTGCTGCAGGTACGGCGCCGCGCTTTTCGGCCCGGTGAGGATCACCGGGAACGGCAGGCCACGGTTGTCCGGGTGCATGAGGATGCCGAGCAGATAGAGGAACTCTTCGGCAGTACCGGCGCCACCGGGGAAGATGATGATGCCGTGGCCGACACGCACGAAGGCTTCCAGGCGTTTTTCGATATCCGGCAGGATCACCAGCTCGTTGACGATCGGGTTGGGCGCTTCGGCGGCGATGATGCCCGGCTCGGTCAGGCCCAGGTAGCGGCTGCCGCTCATGCGCTGCTTGGCGTGGGCGATGGTCGCGCCCTTCATCGGGCCTTTCATCACGCCCGGGCCGCAGCCGGTGCAGACGTCCAGCTTGCGCAGGCCCAGCTCGTGGCCGACCTTCTTGGTGTACTGGTATTCCTCGGTGCTGATCGAGTGACCGCCCCAGCACACGACCATTTTCGGCTCCACGCCCGGGCGCAGGGTACGGGCGTTGCGCAACAGGTGGAAAACGTAGTCGGTGATGCCCTGGGAGCTTTCCAGGTCGATGCGCTGGCTGGCCAGTTCGCTTTCGGTGTAGACGATATCGCGCAGGGCGCTGAAGAGCATTTCGCGGGTGCTGGCGAGCATCTCGCCATCGACGAAGGCATCAGCCGGCGCGTTCAGCAGCTCCAGGCGCACGCCGCGGTCCTGCTGGTGAATGCGCACCTCGAAGTCCTTGTAGGCCTCGAGGATGGTCTTGGCGTTGTCGACGTGCGCGCCGGTGTTGAGGATTGCCAGCGCGCACTGGCGGAACAGGGTGTACAGGCTGCCGGAACCGGCTTCACTCAGTTGCTGTACTTCTCGTTGAGACAGTGTTTCCAGGCTGCCTTTTGGGCTGACAGATGCATTGATGACTTCGCGTTGGGGCATTCTGGGTTTCCTGTGAGCGGGTAAACGTCCATCTTCAGAACACCACCATACCGACAAATTGTCGCAGCAACGAGTGCCTTTCGCTGTCAGGCCTTGTCAGCAGTATCTGGCGCGGCCCGCCAACCCACGGCGTGCAGGGCCTTGAGCAATTGCTCGGGTTTGAGGGCCAGCACCTTGCTGCCATGGGCCTCAAGGTCGGTGGCCGCCAGCAGGGCATTGACGATGGCTTCCTCCACTGCATCGGCCGCCGCGCTGAACAACGCCGAGATATGGTCGTTGTTGACCATCTGCACCGTGCTGGTCGGCGCCCCTGGGTGGCCGAAGTTGGCCGCTGGCAGGCTGTTGCCGGTGGAGAAGGCGATGAAGATGTCGCCGCTGGAGTCTTCGGTGCCGCCGCCGACCCGCGCCAGGCCGACACTGGCCCGTTGCGCCAGGCGCGTGCACTGGTGCGGCAGCAGCGGCGCGTCGGTGGCCAGGGTGATGACGATAGAGCCCATGCCCGGCTCACCGACAGTGCGCGGTGCGCTAAAGGGTGAATGTACCTCCCCCAGCACCTGACCGACCGGGTAGCCGGCTACCCGCAAGGCGCCGCGCACACCGTAGTTGGCCTGCACCAGCACGCCGACGGTCCAGCCGCCGGCCGCGCTGTCCAGTACCCGCGAAGAGGTACCGATACCGCCTTTGAATTCGTGACAGATCATCCCGGTGCCGCCACCGACGCAACCTTCGGCCACCGGCCCCGACTGCGCCGCGCCAAGCGCTGCGTGGACATGCTCGGCAGTCACATGCTGACCCCAGATGTCGTTGAGCACGCCGTCGTAGGTTTCCAGCACCGTGGGCATGCACCAGTAGGTGCGGGCCTTGCCCATCTCGCGCTCGGCCGCCACCAGCGCATCGCGGACCACGCCGACGCTGTGGGTGTTGGTGTAGGCAATCGGGGTGGTCAGCAGGCCAGCCTCGCGAATCCACTCAAGGCCGCTGGCATCACCATTGCCATTGAGCACGTGCACGCCGGCAAAGCACGGCTGCAGGCTGGCGGCCCGGGCCCGTGGCTCGATCACCGTGACCCCGGTGTTGACCGCGTTGTCGCCGCTGCCGCGCTGCACGGTGTGATGGCCGACACGCACGCCCGGTACATCGGTGATGGCGTTGAATGCGCCAGGGTTGCCCACGCCGATTCGAATGCCCAGATCACGTACACGCATTGATTCACAGCTCCTGTTGAAAGGTTCGAAGGGCCCGCAATGGCCATTGCTCGCACAGCATGACAAGTGCTCGAGCAACGGCAATACTGCGTGCCGGTGTGCAGAGTCTAGGAACTCGACCTGCCGCTGGCGATTCCCCCCAATCGTTACCCCCAAGGAGTTACCGGTGAACCTGCTATTCGAAGCCGCCGCCCATCACCATGGCCTGGCCCGGGTCATTGACCAGCTGGGCAGGCCGGGGTTCTGGCACCAGTTGATCGTGCTGCTCGATCAACTGCTGCCTTGCGACACAGCGCTGGCCTTGCTGGTGGAGCGTGAGGGTGCGCCTGTGGTGCTGGAGGAGTTCGACCGTGGTTTTCGCAATGCGCCTGCGGCGGCACCGCTGTACCTGGGCGGCCTGTACCTGCTCGATCCGTTCATCCAGGCCATGCGCGACGGCCTGGCCGATGGCGTGTACCGCATGGAAGAGGTGGCGCCGGACGAGTTTCGCAAGAGCGACTACTTCAACAACTACTTTCGCGCCCTGGTCGGCGAGGACGAGCTGCAGCTGATCCTCAACCTCGACGCGGGCAAGGTCCTGGCCATTTCGTTGGGCGCCAATCAGCGCTACGACACTGCCGCCATCGGCCAGTTGACCCTGCTGGCGCCGTGGCTGCTGGCGCTGATGCGTCAGCACTGGCACCAGCAGCATCCTCAGCAGGTCACAGAGCATTCGACGCCGGTGGAGCGTGCCCTGGAGCATTTTGGCAGCGACACCCTGTCGGCCCGCGAACTGGAAACGGCCCGCCTGGTGCTGCGCGGCAACTCCAGCAAGGCCATCGCCAAGCGCCTGGACATCTCCCAGGAGACGGTCAAGGTGCACCGCCGCAACCTGTACAGCAAGCTTGGGGTCTCGTCCCAATCGGAGCTGTTCAGCCTGTTTTTGCAACACCTGGGACAACACGACCATCAGGAGTGAGTGATGCTACGGATACTCGGCAAGGCTTCATCGATCAACGTGCGCAAGGTGCTGTGGACCTGCGCCGAATTGCAGCTGCCGTTCGAGCGCGAAGACTGGGGCTCGGGCTTTCGCTCGACCGAGGATGAAGCGTTCCTGGCGCTGAACCCCAACGCCATGGTGCCGGTGATCGTCGACGGTGATTTCGTCTTGTGGGAGTCCAACACCATCATCCGCTACCTGGCCGGCCAGTATGGCGGTCAGCAGCTGTACCCGACCGAGCCCAGGGCGCGGGCGCGGGTCGATCAATGGATGGACTGGCAGGCCACCGACCTCAACGGTTCATGGAGCTATGCCTTTGTCTCGCTGGTGCGCAAGGCCGCGACCCACCAGGACCCGCAAGCGCTGGCGGCGGGGTGCCGCAACTGGGCGCGCAACATGACCCTCCTTGAGCGTCAGCTGGAGCGTACTGGAGCCTATGTCAGTGGCGCGGATTTCTCCCTGGCTGACATTCCCATCGGCCTGTCGGTCAACCGCTGGCTGCAGACGCCGCTGGAGCGCCCGGCGTTGCCGGCCGTCGAGGCTTACTACGATCGCCTGAGCGAACGTGAAGGCTATCGCTTGCATGGGCGCAACGGGTTGCCGTGAGGTCAACTGGCCTCATCGCGGGTCAAGTCGAGTCGTCGCACCGCCGCTCCCACATAAAACCTGTGGGAGCGGGCTTGACCCGCGATCTTACTGATCCAAAGCCGTGAGGATCCGATGCGCCACCTTCACCCGCTCGGCAATCGGGTAGTTCTTGTTCGCCAGCAGCACAATGGCGATGCGTTTTGACGGCACGAACGCCACGTAGGCACCAAAACCATCGGTCGAACCGGTCTTGTTCAACAAGGTGTTGGCCGGCAGTGGCCGCGCCGGTTTAAGCCAGGTCACCGGCTGCGCTTGCAGCACCATGGACGGCGCATTGCCGGCTTGCAGCTGTTCCAGGCTTACCGGGTAGGCATACTGCTCCCAACCCAGGCCCTGGGTCATTTCACCGACCTGGTAGTAGCCGGTCTGCGTCGTGGCGATGGCCCGTTGCAACGGCTTGCTCAGGCTGTGCGGCTGCATGTTCAGGTCCAGGTAGTGCAAGAGGTCCACCGCCGTCACTTTCAAACCGTAGGCTTCGCCATCCAGTGGCCCGGGGCCGACGCGCACCGGCTGGTCCTGCTTGTTGTAGCCCTGGGCGTAGTTGCCCATCTGTGCAGCAGGCACCTGCAGGTAGCTGTGCTGCAGGCCCAGTTGCGGCAGCAGCTGTTTCTCCATCAGCTCGGCAAACGGCGTACCCAGGCTTTTTGCCGTCAGGTAGCCAAACAGGCCAAGGCTGGGGTTGGAGTACAGCCGGTGGGTGCCAGGCGCGTAGTCGGCCTTCCAGTGGCCATAGTAGCCGAGCAGGTCGGCCTCGCCCTTGACCTCATCAGGGAACTGCAAGGGCAGGCCGCCAGCACTGTAGGTGCCGAGGTTGAGCAGGGTGATGCCATCGAACGCCGTGCCTTTGAGCGCGGGCCAGTGCTTGCTGGCCGGGTCACCCAGGCTCAGCTTGGCGCGGGCCTCGGCAAAGCCTGCGAGGGTGGCGGTGAAGGTCTTGCTCACCGAACCGATCTCGAACAGGGTGTCGGCGTTCACCGCCTGGCCGCTCTGCTTCGACGCTACTCCGTAGTTAAAGTAGTGCTGCTGGCCATCGACGCTGATGGCCACGGCCATGCCGGGGATTGCCTGTTGCTGCATCAGCGGGCGCACGACGGCGTTCACCGTGGATGCCAGCGACGTGTCGGCAAGGCTTTGCCCGGTGACCAGGCTAAGGGCCAGGGCGGCCAGAATCCCTGGCTTGAGGTTGGTTTTTTGGTGCATGATCGGCAACCTTTCCATAAGTGGACTGTTGTGAGCCTGGCTGCAGCAGGGAGCGCCAATCTAGGCGTTCTGCGCAGGCTCCACAAACGATGATATTTCGCAGCAGCCATTAGAAAAATTTGGGAGTCTGCATGATCCGACCGCACTTGCCCCTGAACGCCCTGCGCGCGTTCGAGGCCTCGGCCCGGCACTTGAGCTTCACCCGTGCGGCTATCGAGCTGTGCGTGACCCAGGCGGCGGTCAGCCATCAGGTCAAGAGCCTCGAAGCCCAGCTCAAGGTCACCCTGTTCAAGCGCCTGCCGCGCGGGCTGATGCTCACCTGCGAAGGCGAGACCTTGCTGCCGGTGCTGCGTGAATGCTTCGACCGCATCGCCCAGACGCTCGACTGCTTCGACGGCGGCCATTATCGCGAGGTGCTGACCGTGGGCGCGGTGGGCACCTTTGCCGTCGGCTGGCTGTTGCCGCGCCTGCCCGAGTTCCAGGCCCTGCACCCGTTTATCGATTTGCGCCTGTCGACCAACAATAACCGCGTCGATGTCGCCGCCGAAGGCCTGGACTATGCCATTCGCTTTGGCTCCGGCGCCTGGCATGGCATCGATGCGCAGCCGCTGCTGGAGGCGCCGCTGTCGGTGCTGTGTGTGCCGTCGATTGCGCTGCAGTTGCACACGCCTGCCGATCTGTTGCAACAAACCCTGCTGCGCTCCTACCGCAGCGATGAATGGGCCGAATGGTTCCAGGCCGCCGGGCTGTCGGGCGCGGTGCAGCCTTCGCGGACCATGGTCTTCGATTCGTCGCTGGGGATGATGGAGGCGGCCCTGCAAGGCGCCGGCGTGGCCCTGGCACCGCCGCTGATGTTCGAACGGCTGCTGGCCAGCGATGCCATTCGCCAGCCGTTTGCCTTGAGCATCAGCACCGGTAGCTACTGGCTGACGCGCCTGCAGTCGAAGGCCGAGAGCCCGGCGATGGCAGCGTTCAAAAGCTGGTTGTCGAAGGCGGCTACAGGCTGAAGCGTGAAGGCCGGCAGCCTTGCAGCTCGGGCGCAGGCTGGCCATCGATCAGCTCTTGCGCGACCAGGCGACCGACCACCGCTGCCAGGGTCACGCCCGAATGCATCACCGCCAGGTACAGCCCGCTGACAGCGGGCAAGGCCCCGATGATCGGGATGCGATCATCCGGCATGGGCCGCCAGCCAACCTCGGTGCTGATCAGTTCAAGGCCCTGGCCTCGGTGCAAACTGTCCCGAATGGTATTCAGCGCCCGCTGGGCAATAGCCTCGGGGCCGTTTTCGCCATCGGCATCGAGGTAGTCTTCGGCGGCCAGGACCCGCTCGGGCGTCGGTTGGCGGATTTCCAGTTCGTTGCTGGCGATCAGGGTGTGCACCAGTCGCTCGTGTGCCCGCAGGCGGATCAGGATCGACGGCGACGGGTGCAGCGGTAATGTCACGCCCAAGGGCTGCAGCAAGGCCTTGCACTCGGTGCCGGCCGCCAGTACCAGACGCTCGCAGGCAATCAGCCCGCCAGTCGTAACGAGTGCCGCGACGGCGCCGTCAAGGCATTCGATGGCCAGCACCTGGGTGTCGGTCAGCACGTTGGCGCCGTTGGCCTGGGCGCGCTCCAGCAGCAAACGGGTCATCGCTGGCGGGTCGATGGAGCCTTCCTGGGGCGCAAACAGCGCCTGCTGCAGGGGCGCTTTGAAATGCGGCTCAAGCTGTTGCACGCGAGCGGGGTCGATCGGCTCGACGCCGTCAGCAGGCGACGGCGCCTGGCTGAACGACAGCGCGCCGGTCCAGTTGATCGGCGCCGTGCCCAGCTCGTTTTGCAGCCGGTGATACTCGGCAATCGCCAGGCCGCGCAGTTGGGCAAATTCGCCGGGCTGTGGCGCCGTTGTGTTGAGCCAGCCAAAGGCCTGTGAGGTGACGCCCAGGCCTGCTTGGCCCTTGTCGATCACCGTCACCTGGGCATGCTTGCTCAGGTGATAGGCAATCGAGGCGCCGACGATACCGGCGCCGATCACTACGACGCTCGGGCGTTGCCGGTCGGTGTTCATTGGCGATTCTCCGGCCAGGTGGCGGTCGGGAAGTAGCTTTCCATGCCGGGCTCCTTGTGCTCGACGCCGTCGCGCTGCCAGTAACAGGTCAGGCGCGCGTTGTTGTCCAGGTCGCTGTGGGCCAGGCAGGTCGAGTAGTGTCCGGGCCAGGTGAAGCGCAGCACTTTCGCGCGGGCGATGGCCGCGACCTCGACCTTGCCGATGGCCGTCCGGGTCTTGCCGTCGATGGTCCTCGCCAGCACCAGCTGACCGTCCAGATAGCGCAGGGTGGCCCGGCCCGAATACGTGGCGCCGTTGTCCGGTTGTTTGCCGACCAGTGCATAAGGCCCGACCACAAAGCCGTAGAGCGGGTCCGGATAGTCTTCATCATCGGCCACGCAAGCCGTGCCGACCAGCATCAGAGCCAGCAGCAACAGCCTCATAGCGGCAGGGCCTGAAGCATGACGGCGCCAACAAACAGCAGCAGCGCAAGGCTGATGCCGATCAGGGGAATGT
The DNA here is from genome assembly GCF_024213215.1 of Pseudomonas sp. SBB6. Lineage (NCBI taxonomy): Bacteria > Pseudomonadati > Pseudomonadota > Gammaproteobacteria > Pseudomonadales > Pseudomonadaceae > Pseudomonas > Pseudomonas sp. SBB6. The sequence goes on from NZ_JANAVH010000005.1 coordinate 49,045, forward strand.
TGAACCAGTAGCGCCGCGCCAGCAGCGCCATGCTCGCCAGGAACACAACCCCCAGTCCCAGCAGAAAGCCGTCACGCAGCAGCGCCTGCGGTGCTGCCAGGGCCAGGTAGCCATACACCAGGCCGAACAGCATGGCGCCCAGGCTATGGCTGGCATTGAAACCCACCCAGGCACGCCACACCGTCGTCTGCCGGGAAATCACCGGGGAGATTTTTTGCATCTGTTCACCCAGCGCCGGGTCACGTGGCTGGAACTTGTTGCTGGCGAAGGTATAGACCAGGTGCACAGTGCCCAGTAGCAGGACGATGGCGGCGCTGGCACAGATCAGTAGTTGAGCGATCACGGGCGATCCTTTGGCAGGTGAATAAGGCGCCGCCGGTGGGCCAGCGGCGGACAGACAAGCTACTTCAAGGCCAGCTGGCGGGTGATGGTCGGGTCGCTGATCTTGTCGTCGTCAATCAACAGCAGGGCCTTGGAGAGGATGATCGACAGCAGGGCATCGCCCTCGAACGGCAGGTACTGCGGCGTGGTCTGCTGACGCGCCTTGGCGTCGGGGACGATGCACAGGTACTGATCGTTTGGCAGCATGAGGATGTTGCCCGAGCCCAGGTGGATCTTGTAGCTGCGCAGCTTGCCGGTGACTTCGAGGAAGCGCCCGTGCAGGGCCCATTTGTCTTTGAGCCGGGTCATGCGCGGCAGCAGTTTTTCCAGCAGCTGCTTGCGCGTTTGCGCGGTGGCGCCCAGTTCGCCGAACGAATGGTTGTGCCAGTAATCGCGGTAGCGGCCGTCCGGCCCGCCGTCGGCCCACAGCGGGTCGTTGGCCAGCGAGGCGACGCCGACGAACAGGTCGACATCGCGCATCACTTCGCTGAGCACCAGCGCCGGGACCTGCTCCAGTGGCAAGGGCGCGGCGTCGTCGGCGTTGTCCCAGCGGTTCACGGCATAGCCGCCGCCACCGGCATGGGCGCTGCGTTGCGCGGCGTCGATGGCGTAGAAGCGTACCTGGTCGGTGCTCAGGCGCAGGAAGGCGCCGGCTTCGTTGGTGTCGACGCCATAGTCGTCACCCACGCCCTCGATCCAGAACTCGGCACGCAAGCCCCAGGCCGGCAGCTCGCGGGTGGCCGGCGGATAGCTGTCGTCGACCATCAGCCGCAGCTTGTTGCGCCAGCCGCGGGCGGCGGCCAGGGCGTGGAACTGGTGCTGACGCAGAATGTGCGCGGCGAAGCGGTTGGAGTAGGTGGCGGTGTTGCGCTCGGCTTCGGTCAGCAGGTAGACCTCGCGGTGGGCCTGCTTGAACGGCTGGGTGATCTGCAGCGCTTCGATACGCTCGCGCCAGGCGAGGACCTCATCCAGCGGGCGGCCGATCGGATGCCAGAGGCGTACTTCGGCCTCGCTGGACGGGGTAACGGTCTTGCCATCGAGGCTTTGCAGTTCGCCCTCGGTGAACACCACGGCGTGCTGCTGGCCGGCTTCGCTGATCACCCAGATCAGCCGCCGCGCCAGGGTGCCGATCAACGGGTGGTCGAGGTAGCGCTCCTGCCATTGGCCGAACGGCCAGTGTTTTTCCAGCAGGAACAGGCTGTCCAGGCGCTCGGCCTGGGCCGGCAACATGGCGCCGATGTCCTTGAGCGCACCTTGCAGTTCCTTGAGCTCTTCCTTGTAATCAGCCTTGACCTTGGCCGGCACCGATTTCTGCGGTGTGCCGTCGGCGCGCAACCAGCTCAGGGTGGCGCTCTTGCCATCGACCTTAAGCTCGGCGACAAACGCGCCGTCGTCGAAACTTTCGCGGCGCAGGCCGACCTGTTCCAGGCCGTAGGTCGGCACGCCGAGTTCTTCGATCTGGTCACGCGGCAACTGCAGGGCCTGGGCGGCGCTGGTGAAGGCTTTTTCGATTTCCTTTTGCGCCGTGCCGAACTTGACCCGTACCTTGAGCAGGGCCAGTTGCCCGACCGCTTCGCTGCTGGGGATCGAGGACAGGGCAAACACCGCCGCGTTGCCGACCTTCGGTGCCCGCGGGCCGATGCCGCGCACCTTGCGGTAGGCGCTCAGGGCCAGGCGGGCGATGGCCCGGGTCAGTTCGCTGTCGGCCAGCGGCGCGCTCATCCACAACAGGCCGCGCAGCACCGTGGCGTTGCCATCGTGCATGCGCGCGCGGTCATCGCTGCTTTCCCAACCGACGTTGAGCAGTGCGCCGCAGCGCCCGGCATCGACCCGTGCAAACCAGCGCAGCAGGGCCTCGCGCAGTGCAGCCTCACCGACCTTGTGCAGCAGCGCCTGGGCGTTCTTCAGCCATTTCGCCGACGGTCGCGCCGAGGTCGCCGCAGCGGCCTGACGCAGCAGCGCCAACCAGTCTTCGCGCACCTCGGGGCTGAATTGTTCGAGGTCTTCCAGGGCTAATTGAGTCCAGTGCTCGCAGGGCGCCAGCACCTGCCAGGCGCCGTTGCCCAGCAGCGGGTCGAGCTTGGCCATCAGCTGTTCGCCGAAGTTGCCGTAGTGGCCGAGGTCGGCGCACTGGCTGCGCAGCATGATCAGCAGGTCGCGCAGGTCGTCGGGTATGTGCTTGAAGTGCTGCTCGATGACCCAGTCAGTGACCGTCAGGGTCGGCAGGGTGCCGTAATAGGCAAAGCGGTAGCTGGTAAACCATTGCAGCACCGGCTCGGCCAGTTGCCCGACATCGGCGCCGTTCTCCATCAGCCAGGTCATCAACGCTGGCAGCACGCCGTAGTCAAAGACATGGGAAAAGGCATGACCTGCACTGGCCGTGCTCAGCTCACCGTTATAGGCCACCACCCGTTCGATCAGCGCCACCACCAGGCGCGTGCGAAACGCCGGGTCGGGGCTCAGGGCCATGACTGCCGGCAGTTTGCTCAAGGCAAAGACCATGGCATCGGGGCGACCGTGGATCTTCTGCAGCAGCGGCAGCAACTCGCCGATCACCTCATGCTCGTGGCGCAGTTCGGAGCCGGCCAGCAGCGGGTAGCCGTCCGGGCCGATGTGCTCGACCGGGCCCAGCTCGGTTTGCGGGCGGTCGTGGCGAAACGCCTGAAGTTGTTCCAGGGCCATGGTTCAGCCTCCTACCAGCGGGGTCAGTTTGATGAAATTGACCACGCTGTCGTGGCGGATGGTCAGGACTTCGTCGAGGCTTTCGGCCTGACGTTCGTCGAGGAGGATGAAAAAGCCATTGCGCGTGAAGGCGTCGCAGGCGATGTCGACCTGCTTGCGCCAGTCGATATTCGCACGCTCGATGGGAGCCTCACCGTTGAGCGCGGCTTCCAGCGGCTCGGGGCTGACCAGGCGCTGGCGCCGGCTGTGGCCGGTTTCGTTGTTGCGCAGCTGGACTTCCTGGTGAACCCGCTCGCGGATCAACTGGCGCACGGTGATGGTGTCGGTAGCAAAGTGCAGGGCGAAATCGTCGAAGACTTCGCCCGAAACCGACTCGTCGCGGACGGTGAGCGTTGCCATGGGAACTCCTTTTCTGGCAAGAGGCAAAACGGATGGGCGCAAGGGTATCAGGCTGGCTCGGGGATTTCGATGCGCAGGCGCTTAGTGTTCGCTGCTGATGATTCGCGCGCGAAAGAACTCACCCGGCGGCAGGCCGAACTGCTTGCCGAAGGCGGCGATAAACGCCGATAGCGACTCATAGCCACAGGCCAGGGCCACGTCGGTGACCCGCTCGCCGCGCTCAAGGGCGGGCAGGGCGCTGAGCAGGCGCATGCGCTGGCGCCAGAGGCGAAAGCTCAAGCCGGTTTCACGTTGAAAGCGGCGGCTCAGGGTTTTCTCCGACACGCCGGCCTGCTGCGCCCAGGCGGTCAGCCCGGTAGGCGAATCGGGATGTGCCTGCAGGTGGCGGCACAGTGTGCGCAGGTCATGGTCAAGCGGCAGCGGCAGCATCAACTGTTGTTGTTCGGCGAGCTCCAGTTGATCGAGCAGCACCTGCGCCAGGCGCCCGTCCGGGCCCGCGGTGTCGTATTCCACCGGCAGTTCGCTGAAGGTCCGGATCAGCTCGCGCAACAGCGGATTGACCGCGATCACCCGGCACTGCGGATCGCTCCAGCCTGCCGGCGCCTGCTCCAGGTAAAGGCTGCGCAGGCAGGTGTCCTCGGCGCAGCTGACCCGGTGCTGGACCAGCGCCGGTACCCACACCGCCCGCTGTGGCGGCACCAGGTAGAAACCCTGGTCGGTGTGCACCTCCAGCACCCCGCGAATGGCATAGGACAACTGCCCCCACGGATGGGCATGGCGGTAGCCGAGCACCACGTTGGGCAGCGCCTGCGCATGGCCATACAGCGGGCGCGGCAGTTCGGTCAGCTGCTCCAGTGACGGCGGGGCGACGGCGGGCGGTTGTCCTTTTGGCGACACTGGCGGGGCGCTGGCGTTAGTGAAAGTCGGGCAAAGACCTTAACGTCTGCAGCGCCACAATAACAAGCCCGGAGCGGCGATGAAGTACCTGCGGATGCTGTTCGACAATTTCACCCTGGCGCTGCTCGGGGTCATCCTCATTGCCACCCTGTTGCCCTGCGAAGGCAGCAGTGCCGTGCTCTTCGGCTGGCTGACCCACCTGGCCATCGGCCTGTTGTTCTTCCTGCATGGCGCCAAGCTGTCGCGCGAGGCGGTCGCCGCCGGTGCCGGGCATTGGCGCCTGCACCTGCTGGTGTTTGCCTGCACCTTCGTGATGTTCCCGTTGCTGGGCTGGCTGCTCAAGCCCGTGTTTGTGCCACTGGTGGGCGATGAGCTGTACCTGGGCGTGCTGTACCTGTGCGCCTTGCCGGCCACGGTGCAGTCGGCCATCGCCTTTACCTCGTTGGCCCGTGGCAACGTACCGGCGGCGATCTGCAGCGCGGCGGCGTCAAGCCTGCTGGGCATTGTCCTGACACCATTGCTGGTGGTGTTGCTGATGGGCATCGAGGGCGACAGCGGTTCGAGCCTGGACGCCGTGTTGAAGATCGTCCTGCAATTGCTGGTGCCGTTCGTGGCCGGGCAACTGGCACGGCGCTGGATCGGCGCCTGGGTGACGCGCAATGCACGCTGGTTGAAGAGCGTCGACCAGGGTTCGATTCTGCTGGTGGTCTACACCGCCTTCAGCGATGCGCTGGTCAGCGGCCTGTGGCATGCGGTACCGCCGTCGCGGTTGCTGGGCCTGGCGCTGGTCTGCTGCCTGCTGCTGGCGCTGGTGCTGTGGCTGACCAGCGCGCTGGGGCGCTGGCTGGGTTTCAACCTCGAAGACCGCATCACCATTTTGTTTGCCGGTTCGAAAAAGAGCATGGCCACCGGCGTGCCGATGGCCCAGGTGCTGTTCGTGGGCGGTGGCATCGGCGCGATGATCTTGCCCTTGATGCTGTTTCACCAGCTCCAGTTGATGGTCTGTGCGGTGTTGGCCCAGCGCTACGCCGCGCGCAGCGACGAGCCTGCGCTTACAACAGAACCCCTTTGACCGGTTGCAATTGCGCCGGCGCCGCTGCGCCTTCGAGCTCGCGCACGGCGATTTCCAGATTGCGGCACATGGCGTCCAGGGCCAGGTCGTTGGGCTGGGTGTCGAACGGGTCGGCAATCTGGTCGCCCAGGGCATCCAGGCCGAAAAAGGTGTAGGCCAGCACGCACACGGCAAAAGGCGTGAACCAGCCGATGCTGTCGACCAGGCAGAACGGCAGCAAAAAACAGTAGACATGGACGATGCGGTGCAGCATGAGGATGTAGGGGTAGGGGATGGGCGTGTTCTTGATCCGCTCGCAGCCGCCGAGCACGTACGACAGCCGGTTGAGCTGCTGATCGAGGTTGGCCTGGATCACCTCGCCGGCACCGGCGTCGCGGGCCTGGGCCATATAGCGCTGGCCGAGCACGCCGAGCAGGCGGCTGGCGGGTGCGTCGCTGCTGGCCAGGGCAGTGCGTGTAGACGTGTCGAGCAGGCGCTGGCGGTCGGCACTGGCCGGGCTGCCGCGTAACTGGTCGCGCAGCACGTAGGCGAAGGCGATCAGCGGGTCGAGCAGGGCGCGGCGCTGGCCGGCGTCGAGGTCGGGCAGCAGGCTCAGGGTCTGGCGGGTCAGGTTGCGGCTGACGATCAGCAGCTCGCCCCACAGCGTGCGCGCTTCCCAGAAGCGCTGGTAGGCCACGGTGTTGCGAAAGCCGAGGAAGATCGCCAGGGTCAGGCCCCAGAGGGTGAAGGGCGTGGCAGTGAGGATTACCTTGTACTCGAACAGGGTGCCGTGGGTGGCCACCACCGCCGAGCTGATCAACACGGTGTACAGCACCTTGCGCCAGATCGCCGGGATGATCGAGCCCTTGAGCGAGAACAGCAGGACGCGGATGGAGGGTTTTTGCGGCTGGATGATCATGCAAGGCAAACCTTGGCAGTGGCGCGAAATTATCCGCGCCACTGTAAGGCAAAGGCTCCCGAGGTGGCTAGGTGCTCCAGAAGGTGAAGGAGTCCACAAAAGACGCCGTCAGGGTACGTAGCTCGATTCGAGCGATCGACTTTTCTGTCGGTGCACGGTATTCGACCCAGAAATGGCGGTTTTCCAACGATGCGTCGATTTCGCGGTGTTCCAGCAATTCGCCCTGCGCATCAAAGAAATCTACCTGTGCAGGTACCTTGAGCCACGTCCAGGCAAATTTGACGGCTGCATAGTGTGCTGTCAGGTCAAGGCGTACCTGCTGGTATCTTGGTGGATAGGGCTGGACTTGATTGGATATAAGCCGCAATCCGCCTTCCGTCTGCATGCCGGGAACTTCATTGGTGTGTTTGTCGCGTATCAGCAAGGGTGGGGTGGAACCTGGCAGTACGGTAATGCGCATGGTCGACAGTTCAACACTTTCTTCGACCTCCATCCTTCGTTCAAGCACACCGTCGAAGTGTTCGTGAACGACCGCCGGCTGAATACGAATATCGTCAAAGCAGAAATCCGCACCCGGGTCGCTGCCGTCACCGATATCGTCGCGAGCGATCAGCTCGAGCCGATGGGTTTCCTTGCAGGCGGTGAATTGCCAGTGAAGCCTCAGCCATTGGTTATCGGTCACGGCAAAGCTGCCATCGATAGGCGCATGGTCAAGGTCAAAGGAAAGCGTCGGAGTTTTCGAACTTTGGCCCCTGCGCCGTACCCGCATCGACAGGCTGTAGTCGGTACCGGGAGTGAGCCGCTGAATATTTTTGCCAAGCACCACGCCGAGCAGGCTGCCCTGGAAGTTTTCGAACTGGGCAAAGTTGTCTTCCTGGTCGCTGGTCAGGACCAGTGCCTGCCCGTTGGGACCCTTGCGCCAGCCATTCCAGGGGTCTTGGCTGGGGTGTGGTTCGAAGTTGCTGTGGTCGATGTACAGGAGCGGGCGTTCCTGGGCGGGGGTCTGCCACAAGGTGAAAAAGTCCAGGTACGATTCATACCTACCGTTGAAGTGCATCGAGGCGATGCGATGTCCGGCAGGTGCCTGGAAGCTGATTTCATGGTTGGCTGGGCTGCTGTACGATATTTCTCTGAGCACCTGGTGCTCTTCATCATGAAAGCTGACATGCCCTGTACCGTAGGGGATGCTCCAGATAAAGCTGATCTTGTCGCAGGGGGCATTCAAGTCGATTCGTACAGGTCGGCTATTCTGGTTGTACGATTTGTACTGCAGGACAATGGCGGGGCCTTCGCGCATGCCGGGCATCGAAGCCAGGTTCACAATCCCGGTTAGCTTGGTATCCGAAGGGCCTGACAACGGGTGAATGGTAAGGCTTGGCAGTTCCAGGCTTTCGCCCAGGCCAATCAATTGGTCAGGCTGGCTATCGAAGTTTTCCGTGATTGTCTCGGGCTTGATCCAGATGTCATCGAAACTGAAGTCGGCGCCGTCGTCATCGCTGTAACCACTGTCGTCGTGGCCGCTCAAGGTTAGCCGGTGCTGGTGTTCAGAGGCCTGGAAGGTCCAGCTCGCGGTACGCCAGTAAGGTTCGATCACCGCAAAGCTGCCCATGAGCGACGCGTCATCCAGAGCGAAAGTCAGGGTCGGGGTTTTCGAGCTCCGGCGGTTGCGCTTTACCCGCAGCGATACCTTGTACACTTGCCCCGGGGTAAGGCCCAGGAGGTTCTTGCTGATGATCTCGCCTTGTAGGCTGCCCTGGAAATTCCTGAAGTGAGCGTAGCTGTTGCCTTCATGGGTCGTCAGATCCAGTGCTGGCTCATCTGAATTCTCAAACCAATCATTCCAGGGATCCTTTCCATCATCAGGTTCGAAACCGGTGTGATCGATAAACAGTTCCATACGCCCTGCCTCCGGGGTGGTGCCTGTCGGTCGACAGGTCTCGGTGCATTCGAGCACCGGCAGGGCGTGCTGACTACTGACAAAAATACCAGGTACCTCGACTATTCATGGCAGCAGTGTGGGGGTTGGACGGCACCTTCATAACGGTCATGGTGGCGCACCCAGTCCATGGTGCCTTCCTCGTTGCGGCCCTTGGGCATCAGGTCGAGGAAGTTGTAAGTGCCGACCAGAATGTCCAGGCCGCGGGCAAAGCTTGAGTAGGTGTGAAACAGCGTGCCGTCGGCGTCGCGGTAGAACACGCTGAGGCCCGGCAGCTCGGTTTCCTCGCCCGAATACGGCTCGTAGTTGTACTGATCGCTGCCCTTGCCGCCGACGCCGAAGTCCTGGTTGAAGCTGCTGGCATGGGACGAGACCCAGGGAAACTTCCAGCCCATGCGTTGCCTGAACGCCTGGAACTGGGCGTACGGTGCACGGGATACCGCCACCAGCGACACATCGTGATGGGCCAGGTGCAGGTTGGCGCCGTCGAAGTGGTCGGCCAGGAACGAGCAGCCGGGGCAGCCTTCCTCCCAGCCTTCGCCGAACATGAAGTGGTAGACCAGCAGCTGGCTGCGGCCGGCGAACAGCTCGGCGAGGTTCAGGCGGCCCTCGGGGCCTTCGAAGCGGTAGTCCTGTTCGACCCGTACCCAGGGCAGGGCGCGGCGGGCCTTGCTCAGTTCATCGCGTTGGTGGGTCAGGGCCTTTTCATGCAGCAACAGCTGGCGGCGGGCGCTGAGCCATTCGCTGCGCGAGACCACCTGGGGGTTTTGATAGTTGTCCATGGGGTACGCTCCGCTGGGGATGTACTCATGGTCGATTGCCGGGCTGGGGATTCGACAGGGGTGAGTGCAGGGCTGATGAACGGTGGTGAAGCTATCGCCGGCAAGGCCGGCTCCCACAGAGACCTGTATGCACCGGGACCCTGTGGGAGCTGGCCTTGCCAGCGATGGGTGCACCGCAGTCTTCAGCCAGACATCCGCCCGATCAACGCCCACAGCCGCTCATCCTCAAAATCCTTCACCACCAGCTGCGCACCGGCCTCAAGCAAAGCTTCAGGCCGCTGGCTGGTCGACAGCCCGACGGTGAAGATCCCCGCGCCACTGGCCGCCTTCACCCCCGGCAGCGAATCCTCGAACGCCAGCGAATGCGCCGCCCGTGCCTGCAGGCGCTCAAGGCCGGTGAGGTAGGGCAGCGGGTCGGGCTTGGCCCGGGCCAGCTCTTCGGCCACCAGTACATGTGCAAAGCGTTCATTCAGGCCCATGGCGTCGAGCATGTGCACGGCATTGGCCCGCGGCGCGTTGGTGACCACGGCAACGCCGATGCGCCGGCGCTCGGCATGTTCGAGCAGGCGCAGCAGGCCAGCGATGGGCTGCAAGGTGGGTGACAGGGCGCGGAAACGCGCCTCCTTGCGCTCGGCAAATCGCTGGTGCTCGCTCACCGTCCGGTCCGGGAACAGGTAACGGCACAGGTCGGCATTGGCCCGGCCGCTGACGTGGGCATCGAACTCGGCTTCGGTGAACACCCGGCCTTCTTCGAGCAACAGCTGTTGCATGGCCAGCAGGTGGAGTTTGTCGGTATCGGTCAGGGTACCGTCGAGGTCGAACAACAGGGCATCAAGCATGGTCGGCTTCCGCTGCGGTGGCCGGCCATGATAACCGGATCAGCGGGGCTGGTCAGATACGCAGGAAAAGAGTACAAATGTACTCCATGAATACACTATCGCCCAAACGCCGCGCTATCCTCGACTTCATTCGTCAGCGCATCGCCGATCAGGCCCAGCCGCCGAGCCTGGCCGATATCGCCACGGCCTTCGGTTTTGCCTCGCGCAGTGTCGCGCGCAAGCATATCCAGGCGCTGACCGAGGCCGGCTTCATCGCGGTCACCCCCAACCAGGCCCGTGGCATTCGCCTGGCCGGCGCCTTGCGCCGCCCCGAGGTGCTGGAGATCCCGGTGCTCGGCCAGGTCGCCGCCGGCCGGCCGATCGGCCCGGACGTGGATATCCACGAGCAACTGATGCTCGACGCGCAGCTGTTCAGCCGCTCCCCCGATTACCTGCTCAAGGTGCGGGGCGACTCGATGATCGACGACGGCATCCTCGACGGCGACCTGGTCGGCATCAAGCAGCAGGCCGACGCCCGTGACGGGCAGATCATCGTCGCGCGCCTGGACGGCGAGGTGACCATCAAGCGCTTCGAACGCGCTGGCGGGCATTACCGTCTGCTGCCGCGCAACCCGGCGTATGCCCCCATCGAGGTCGGCCCGGAGCACGACTTCGTCATCGAAGGGGTGTTCTGCGGCCTGGTGAGGCGCGGCTGATGGGCGCGGTGGTCAGCCTCGACGGCCTGCTCGACCAGCAACGGGTCTGGAAGGGCCGGCCGCAGGCCTTGCCCCAGGGCCTGCAGCCCACCGGCCATGCCGCCTTGGACGCGGCGCTGCCCGGTGGCGGCTGGCCGGCCGGGGCGCTGACCGAGCTGTTGCTGGCGGCCGAAGGCTGTGGCGAGCTGCAACTGCTGTGGCCCAGCCTGGCGCGCCTGACCCAGGCCGGCGAGCGGGTGGTGCTGATTGCCCCGCCGTTCATTCCCTACCCACCGGCTTGGCAGGCGGCGGGGGTCAACCTGCAGTGGTTGGCGGTGGTCCAGGCGGGGGCTAGTGAGGTGCTCTGGGCCGCCGAGCAGTGTTTGCGCTCGGGCAGTTGCAGCGCCGTGCTGTGCTGGCCGCATAAAGCGGATGACCGCGCCTTGCGCCGCTTGCAGGTCGCTGCCGAAAGCGGCCAGACCCTGGCCTTTGCCTGTCGCCCGCAACAGGCTGCGCTCAACCCGTCACCGGCGGCACTGCGCATTGCCGTCGATGCCCTGCCGGCCCAGTGGCGAGTGCTCAAGTGCCGCGGTGGCCTGGCCCCGGCCACGCCGATTGCCTGCCCCGGGCGAGGCTGATGGATCATGCTCTGGGCCTGTATCCTGCTGCCGCAGTTGGCACTCGACGCCGTACTGCGCGCCCGCGACGACGCCGACACGCCGCTGGCGCTGCTCAGCGGCCCGGCCCAGCGCCGGGTCTTGCAGGCGGTCAACCCACCGGCGGCCGCTTTGGGCCTGCGCGCCGGACAGTCGCTGACCACCGCCCAGGCCCTGGCCGGCAGTTTTACCTGCGTCGAGCACGACCCGGCGGCCATCGAGCAGCTGCAGCAGTTTCTGGCCGCCTGGGCCTACCGCTTCAGCTCCCAGGTCAGCCTGCATTACCCGCGGGTGCTGTTGCTCGAAGTCGAATCCAGCCTCGGCCTGTTCGGGCCCTGGCCGGCCTTTGAAGCGCGGCTGCGCGCCGAGCTGCGGGCGTTGGGCTTTCGTCACCGTATTGTCCTGGCCAGCAACCCGGTGGCGGCGCGCATGCTCGCCAATGTTCACGATGGCCTGGCTCTGGAGTGCCCGCAGCAAACCCGCGCGGCGCTGGAGCAGATGCCCATCGACCGTGTCGGCCTGCCCGCCGAGGCCGCCAGCGCCTTTGCCCGCATGGGCCTGCGCCAGCTCGGCCAGGTCCTGGCCTTGCCCCGTGACGCCTTGGCCCGGCGCTTTGCCGCGCCGGTGCAACTGCACCTGGACCGCCTGCTCGGGCGGCGGCCCATGGCCCTGGAATTCTATGTGCCGCCGGACCGTTTCGATGCGCGCCTGGAGCTGAACTTCGATGTCGAATCCCATCAGGCCTTGCTGTTCCCCCTGCGCCGCTTGATCAACGACCTTGCCGCCTTCCTCGCCGGGCGTGACAGTGGCGTGCAGCGTTTTGCCCTGCACCTGGAACATGCCGAAGGGCCCGATACGTGTGTGCCGGTCGGCCTGCTGGCGGCCGAGCGCGACCCTTCGCTGCTGTTCGAACTGGCCCGTGGCCGCCTTGAGCAACTGCAAATTGCCGCGCCGGTGCGCAACCTGCGCCTGCTGGCCGAAGACCTGCCGGCCTTCGTGCCGCAACGTAGCGAATTGTTCGACCCACGCCCGCAGCAGAACCAGCCCTGGGAGCAACTGCGCGAACGCCTGCGTGCACGGCTTGGCGACGAGGCGGTGCGCGGCCTCACGGCCCAGGCCGATCACCGCCCGGAATGCGCCTGGTACAGCGGCAACGGGCCGCGTCAGGCGCCGCCAGTGTCGAGTGCGCCGCGTCCGGGCTGGCTGCTGGTCGAGCCCCAGGCCTTGCCCGGCATCGGCGTGCAGCTGCTGACCGGCGCCGAGCGCATCGAGTCCGGCTGGTGGGACGGCGGCGATGTGCGCCGCGACTACTACCGGGTGCGTACCGCCAGCGGCTTGCAGGGCTGGGCCTACCGCACCCTCGGTGAAGACGGCCCGTTGTGGCTGCAGGGCTGGTTCGCATGAGCACGCCGGGTTATGCCGAGCTGCACTGCCTGTCCAACTTCAGCTTCCAGCGTGGCGCCTCCAGTGCCCAGGAGCTGTTCCAGCGCGCCCGCCAGCATGGCTACCAGGCGCTGGCGATCACCGACGAGTGCACCCTGGCCGGTATCGTCCGCGCCTGGCAGGCGGCCAGGGCGACGGGCCTGGCGCTGATCGTCGGCAGCGAAGTGCGCCTGCACAACGGCCCCAAGCTGGTGCTGCTGGCGGAGAACCTCAGCGGTTACCAGCACCTGTGCAAGCTCATCACCTTGGGCCGGCGACGGGCGAAGAAGGGCGAGTACCAGTTGCTGCGCGAAGATTTCGACAAGCCCCTGGAGGGCCTGTTGGCGCTGTGGCTGCCGGACGCCGCCGAGGATGACCTGGCCACCGGCCGCTGGTTGCGCGAAGTGTTCGCCCAGCGGCTGTGGCTGGCGGTCGAGCTGCACCGTGGCCCGGATGACCCGCGGCGCCTGCAACAGCTGCTGGGCCTGGCCGCCAGCCTCGGCATCGCCGCCGTGGCCAGTGGCGATGTGCACATGCACGCCCGTGGCCGCCGCGCCCTGCAGGACAGCATGACCGCCATCCGCCACCACTGCAGCGTTGCCGAGGCCGGGCAGCGGCTGTTCGCCAATGGCGAGCGGCACCTGCGCCCGCTGGCGCAACTGGCCGAGCTGTATCCGCAAGCCCTGCTTGAAGAAAGCCTGCGCATTGCCACGCGGTGCCGTTTCGACCTTGGCCAGTTGCGCTACCAGTACCCCCGCGAGCTGGTCCCCGAAGGCCAGACGGCCAGCGCCTGGCTGCGTCATCTGTGCGAGCAGGGCCAGCGCTGGCGTTGGCCCGAAGGTATCGGCGACAACGCACGCCAGTCCCTTGAGCATGAGCTGGAACTGATTGCCGAGCTCAACTACGAAAGCTACTTCCTCACCGTTCACGACATCGTCAACTTCGCCCGGGGCCAGGGCATTCTCTGCCAGGGGCGCGGCTCGGCGGCCAACTCGGTGGTGTGTTACGTGCTTGGCATTACCGAACTGGACCCGCTGAAAAGCCATCTGCTGTTCGAGCGCTTCTTGTCCCGCGAGCGCGACGAGCCGCCGGACATCGACGTCGACTTCGAGCACGAGCGCCGCGAAGAGGTGCTGCAGTACGTGTTCCGCCGTTATGGCCGCCACCGCGCGGCGCTCACCGCGGTGGCCAGCACCTACCACGCCGCCGGTGCGGTGCGCGATATCGCCCGGGTGCTGGGCTTGCCGGCGCAGCAGATCAACGCCCTGGCCGATTGCTGCGGGCGCTGGAGCGACCGCTTGCCGCCGCCCGAGCAACTGCGCGAAGCCGGTTTCGACCCCGACAGCCCGCTGCTGCGCCGGGTATTGGCGTTGACCGGCGAGCTGATCGGCTTTCCCCGCCACCTGTCCCAGCACCCGGGCGGTTTCGTGATTTCCGAGCAGCCGCTGGACAGCCTGGTGCCGGTGGAAAACGCCGCCATGGAGGATCGCACGGTGATCCAGTGGGACAAGGACGACCTCGACCTGGTCGGCCTGCTCAAGGTCGATATCCTCGCCCTGGGCATGCTCAGCGCCTTGCGCCGCTGTTTCGACCTGCTGTATCGCCACCGTGGCCGCCAGCTGACCCTGGCCAGCATTCCGGCCGACTGCACGGCAACCTACGAAATGATCGGCCGCGCCGACACCGTCGGCGTGTTCCAGATCGAGTCGCGGGCGCAGATGGCCATGCTGCCGCGGCTCAAGCCGAAGAACTTCTACGACCTGGTGATCGAGGTGGCGATTGTTCGCCCCGGGCCGATCCAGGGCGACATGGTTCACCCGTACCTGCGCAGGCGCCAGGGCCTTGAGCCGGTGAACTATCCGTCCGAAGCCTTGCAGAAGGTCTTCGAGCGCACCCTCGGCGTGCCGTTGTTCCAGGAGCAGGTGATGGAGCTGGCCATGGTCGCCGGTGGTTACTCGGCGGGCGAGGCCGACCAGTTGCGCCGGGCCATGGCCGCCTGGAAGCGCCACGGTGGCCTTGAGCCGCACCGCGAGCGGTTGACCCGGGGTATGCTCGACAACGGCTACAGCGCAGAATTTGCCGAGCGTATCTTCGAGCAGATCAAGGGTTTTGGCAGTTATGGCTTCCCCGAGTCCCACGCCGCCAGCTTCGCCTTGCTGACCTACGCCAGTTGCTGGCTCAAGTGCCACGAGCCGGGGATCTTTGCCTGCGCGCTGATCAACAGCTGGCCGATGGGCTTCTACAGCCCCGACCAGATCTTGCAGGACGCCCGCCGTCACCGTATCGAGATCCGCCCGGTGGATGTCTGCCACAGCGACTGGGACTGCAGCCTGGAGCCGGGGGCAGGGCAGGCCCTGGCCATTCGCCTGGGCTTGCGCCAGGTGCGCGGCTTTCGTCAGCAGGATGCCCAGCGTATCGAACAGGCCCGGGCCGAGCGCGGCTGGCGCGATGTCAGTGACCTGTGCCAACGGGCGCACCTGGATGCCCGCGCCCGTGAGCTGCTGGCCGATGCCGGGGCCTTGCGTGGCCTGGCCAGCGACCGCTACCGGGCGCGCTGGAGCGTGGCGGCGGTGCAGGCGCAACTGCCGTTGTTCGTCGGCATCGAGGCGCCGCTGGAAGCACCGGTGGATTTACCGCAGCCGTCGCTGAGCGAAGACATGTTCGCCGACTACGCCAGTGTCGGCACCACCCTCGGCCCGCACCCGCTGACCTTGCTGCGCCGCCGCCTCACGGCCCTGGGCTGTCGCAGTGCGCAGGCGCTGGAGCAGGCCGAACACGGCGACCGGGTCAGCGTGGCCGGGCTGGTGACCGGGCGCCAGCGCCCGGGGACGGCCAGCGGGGTGACCTTCGTGACCCTTGAAGACGAGTTCGGCAATGTCAACGTGGTGGTCTGGCGCGACCTGGCCGAGCGTCAGCGCCGGGTGCTGGTGGGCTCGCAACTGTTGCGGGTGACTGGGCGCCTGGAGTGCGAGAGCGGGGTGCGCCACCTGATTGCCCAGCGCCTGGAGGATCTCAGCCCGCTGTTGCAGGGGCTGGATGTGCGTAGCCGGGATTTCCATTGATTGGGGCTGCTACGCAGCCCATCGTTCTCGATGGGTATCGAGAACTCCCATGCATCATGAAACAGGGTAGGGACTCGGTTCAAGGAGAGGAACTAATGTGCGTCCAAGGTAAATTGATCCTCTTCGAACGTTAGAAACTGCAGTTTCCAGGCGTCATTGATCTTTATCCAGTTCTCGATAAAGCTGACGCATTTTGTACCTTCCGCGCCCTTGACGATGGCAACGCCACTGACCGTCGCAAGGTTACCGAGTTCCCGAGTCACCACCTCCCGCTCCTCCCTGTGCAAAGCCGAAAAAGCCGAGGGGTTTTGGCGTTTGAGCAAACCAAGCTTTTGCAACTGATTTTTTTTGTACATCAGCTTGCTTCCATTGGTCGAGAAGAACCATTCGGCCTCTAAGTAGTCAAGCTGTTGGATGTCGAGAGCGTAGAAGGCGTGATACCACTCTTTTCTCATAAGCTGAAGGCGGGAGGCGATCTTCAAAGTATCCTCTTCAAATCGATTTCTTCTTGTATCCGCTCACTAAAAAAAGCGTGCGTTCTAATCGCTTCCTCGATGCCGGCATTAAAGAAGATCGGGCCTATCTGTTTAGATATAAAGTCAGCAAAGAAGTCGGCGTCAAATTGACCTAAGTGCAGATCGAACTGGCTCAGGCAATAGTGTTTTAGCTGTTCGCGGATGTGAACCTGGTCGGCAGTTGATACGTTGATTTTTGACATTCCTAGTCTCGAGTCCTTATGCTGGGCAGGTTGAATTTAATATATCTTCCCTGCATGCAGTCGTCAACGATGGCAGACTCCCAGTCATCGATATTTATCTCTGAAAGGCAGGCATTGATGAGTTCGTGGATTTCAGCATTTTCCATGCTGTTACTGCAGTATGATACAGGTGCCCTGAGTTGAGGGTATTTCTCAAGGGATTCAAGAACCATTTTGATCACATCAATTTTTTTGGGCCTGACGATGGGGAACGATAAATGCAGCGAACGATCACTCACGGTTGAGACATTATGCCAGTACCCTGCAGGAAGATAGATAGCCTGGCCGGGTGAGAGTGTGACAGACATGATCGGCTCACCGTGTGGGGGCGTATGATCGAAGCTTTTGTCGGTAAGTAGTGGATAGGGGAGTGTGGGGGGATAGATATCCCACCTCTTGCTTCCCTCAATCTGGATTGCGATAACGTCGTGATTGTCGAAATGCTTGCCAAAACTGGGTGTTGAGCTCCAGGCACAGTAGACATTTGCACTGGCGCGGCACCTTAGTTTTTCACTGATATAGTGTGTCGCCTCCCTGACGGGTTGGAGAAAGGCATGGCACCTGTCAATGATCAGCGTGCTTCCGGATTGCAGGTTTTTGAGCAAGTTGTAGCGATTAATGTGCGCAGAGAGCTCGCCGGTCACGGTGGTGCTATAGGTCAAAAACCCTTTATAACCACGTATGGCTGGATTGCTGTCGTTGGCAAGGCGAATGCGTGGGTAGTCCAAGAAATCCTGTTCGAGGAGATGGTTGATGTCTTGCCAGTCGAGCAAGTCATAGCCGCTGACCGACTTGAAAATGTAAGGTTCCTGTTGAAAGGCGGTTTGGATAAATGTGTCAATGTCGTCCAGTCCGAAATGCATGTCATCCATGACGAAGAGCCTGTGGTGTGGTGGTATTGGAAGGGCTGATGGTGTGCTCACCGACATTCAGGATCTCGGCGCCTGGGAATGCATTAATAAAGTCATGATCATGAGTGATGATGAGCACATGGGCAGTCGTGGCGCATGCCGAGATGATTTCTTTAAATGCTGCGGCAGCGTTTGGGTCGAGATGGGTAGTGGGCTCATCCAGGACCAGGAGTTTTGCTTCACTGAGCAATGATATGATGATGTTGAGCTTTTGCTGCTCACCGGCTGACAGGTTTCGTCCTTGTTCGCCAATAACAGACGTCAGGCATTTGTCGAACCCTAGTTTGTCAGCCAGGTCATGAAATGTCCTTTCGTTGAACGTCTCAAGGAAAAACGTGATGTTGTGCTGAACGGTGTCATTCAGCAACGCGAAGGACGGCGCGCAGAACGTGACGCCATTACGGCTGCAACCATACTCATTTTCGTTGACGGCAATGGCGTTGAAGTACAAGGTGCCGCTCTCCGGTTTGTCAACGCCGCAAATCATGCGAGCAAGCGATGTTTTGCCAATTCCATTTTTGCCGCACAGCAGGGTAGGCAGGCCAGGGCGGAAGGAGATTTCGCCATTCAGCGCGGAAAAAATGATGTGCTTGCCCTTGCGTTTGCCAATATCGTTCAACTGGATGGACAGCCCCGTGCAAGGCGGGGGGGGGGCAATAGTGGGTGGGCCATGCCGTGAGTAACTCGATAGCGCCTCGTCCAGTAATTGAAAGTCAATGCGCGCCTTGTTCAAGGTACGCCAAAGGACGCCCATTCGGTTGAGCGGTAGAAAGACCTGGAAGAGAAAGGTCGCTAACATGATGAGACTGCCGAGGGAAATCTCACCGGCAAAAAAACTCGATGAAGCGGTAACGAGAACAATGCTGCTGCCGGTAACTGAAAGTACGGCGGTGAGTGCTCCGAATCTGAAGAATTCATTTCTGATGTTGCGTTGGGCGCTGGTGTAGCGCTCCAGCGAAGCCCGGTAACGGTGGCGGCTTCTCCCAACAGTGTTATATACCTTTCCCGCCAGGTGTACGCTGCACAGCTCATGAAGTGTTGCGGTCATTTTCTTTTGAGACAGTGCAACGTTGCGCATCAAGGGAAAACGAGCGCTGGTCATCTTGATAACGATAATGACATAAGCGACCACGACCGCTGAAAAGGCCATGGCGGTAGCACTTCCCAGGTAGATAGAGACAGAGCCAATAATGAACAGGGTTTGGAAGATGATGGGTAAGCTGTCGCTCCATACAGTTCTGATGTAGTTGCCAACAGAGCCCATTGCTGAGTCGAAGACTGCGACCAGCTCACGTTTGCTACCGGCTTCCAGGTCTTCGGCGTAAAGATAGCTGATGTGTGCGAATCCGTCAGTCCGTAGCGCAGCTTCGGATTCGACGCAATAGTTGTGTACGAATAGTTCAATGAGCGCATAGGTCAGCGGCATAGCCAGACGGATGGTCAGAAAGTAACCACAAAATGTCACAATGCCCGTGGTGCTGGCGAAGAACGCTGGATGATCAACAGCGTACTTGACCAGAAGGCCGAAAGAGATGAATAGGAAAGAGGCAAGCAAGGTTAATGAAGCCACAAGCAATTGCCTGTATGTGCTTCCTTGTAATATGCGTTTTTCAAGTGGGGTCATGATCGTCCCTGATGATACGGTTGCCTGGATATCAGTAGCCCGCCGTCGGCGGGCTTGACGCGTGTCAGACGTGCCCAGAGTTGCACGCGCAACCGGCGCCGCAGCCTTTGCCAGAGCATCCACAGGTGACACTGACAATGGATTGTCTATCCATGATGAACTTGAGAATCTGCTCCTTGGGCATGGCGAGTACTTCAGCGGAGATTAGGTTTTCACTATGCCGGCTGGTTTCGCTTGCCGCCAGGGGTTTGCGAAGTGCATTGAGTCGGTCAATGCTGTAGTGGTGCGCATACTCCCCATACCATTTGATGATGGTCTCGTCCCCGAGAATTTCCTTGGTTTTGTTGATTTGTGCCAGGAACGCTTCTTTTTTGTATTTTTCAAAGCTTGTGCCGGCCAGCGAGACACTTTTTATTTCCTGCTGCAACATGGTCCTGGTAAAGGGGAAGTGGTGAAGGAAGCCTCCCATGTAATGCTCGCAGAAGTGGTAATACTGGTCGGTGAATTGAAGAAACGTGTGCCACATTTCATCAATAACTTGAAGCGGTTGGTAGATGGAAACTGTAAAGCACTCGGTTTGGCAATGTGCGGCAAGATAGAGGAATTTTTTGGTCTCTGTAAAAATATCATCCGCCTCGCTTCGGCTGACGTCCCACTCCTTGCAGAATTTCAAGGTAATGTCGCTGTTCTGGTACTGAAGAACATCGTGCAAGGAAGCTACTTTCAGTGGCCCATGGTTGACCTGGCTCAGCATCCGTTGTTGCAACATTTGTAACTCCTGGGTGTTCGAGTGATTTGTTTTTGTTAACACAGAGCCGGAACTTGCAAGTGCAGAATAATGGCTTGTCTGCATTCAACGAGTGGATGCTAGCAAGCGTGAAAAAAAACCTTCAGTGCGACAATCTGCCGCAGACGGGTACCCCGTACACCTATTCTGCTGGAGCCCGCAGGGGGTGCGGTAGAATGTCGCAGGCAAGGGGTTCTTTCCCTGGGCTTCAGGCTTCTACCGGGTGAATTTCGGTGCTAGAGTCGCCGCCATGAACCTGCCTCCATCGCGACGTCCCCTTATTGCCTGGGCGCTGTATTTCAGCGTCCTGTTCAATGTAGTTTGCTGTGGCCTGGGCCACGGGCAAATGCTTGGCCTGGGACTCAACAGCATAGGGGGTGGTTTTTGCACTACCAGCACAGATACCTCAGCGCTTGAGAACAAGGGCATCGCCTTGATGTCCGATAACAGTGGGGTCGGCCAGTATGTTTGCCCATGCTGCGTGGCCAACTTCCTCAGCGTGCTCTTTCTGATCGGACTGGCAGGGTTATTGTCCAGGGTGTCCCGTCGGCGTTTTTTCCGTGATTTACGCTTCGAGCCTCCTCCCCGCTATTCATGGCCTTCGGCCAATCCTCGCGCGTCTCCACGCTGATCGTACCTGCGGTTGTTTGCTGGGGCCGGTTTACGCCTGGTTCCCAGGAGAGTGCGCGCATGCCCGCTGTCTGCCACGTCTGATACTCCGGACGTTGGTGGCCCGGCAACGTCACGTGCACTAAAAAATCGGGACTGTTGGCTGGAGGGCCCTGGCATGGAAGTCAGGAAGCTGTCGATCGCTATTGAGCGGTTTTCAAGAATTCGCAACCGTTTGGTGCGGCACGTTGCACAAGATGGGCTGGTGACCGGGCGCTGTCTCGCAAGCTTGCGTGCACAACCATTACTTCTGGAGGGAAGCACGAGATGCCTCGCGCTTTGAACTCCGGAACTGTCCCCGTGTTGGCAGCTTCAAAGGGCGTTCGTTACCGTTCCTCGTGTAGCAGGGGGGGCTTGCTGCCATTTCCGGACTACCCCTGCAATGCCCGCAGTTTCGTGCGTCTGGACGCAGGTTTGTTGCCGTACTGGCACACACTCTTCGATATATGCCCGGGACTTTTGAAAGTCGATCCGCCAGAAGGCCTTGAGCTGTTTCGGCGCTTCATGATCTGGGCCTATCGGAATCATCCAGCATTGGACTGGACCTACTATGTAAGCGTTTGCCGCTGGCTGTTGACTTCACCCTACCGCGACCGTGTGACGGCCGAGCATATTGAAGCTTTCATGGTGGCGGCCGCTGCGATGTGGGTGGCCACTGATGTTTCCGAGGCCCGGGGACTGGTGCTTGCCTGGCAGCCGATGTCGACGCTGATTATCGAGTGGAAGGCGGGGGCGCGGGGGAAGGCGGTTATCGATGACAGTGAAGGGCTACCTGCGCCCCCCTGGAACTTCTCCTGGAGTCCGCTGACGGGTAGGGGCGGCGCCGGTTTTCGTCGATGGTTACCCGTACCTGGATAAATGTGCCGCTGGTTCCTGGTTCGTCGGCGGATAACCCACGATGATGAAGCCGATACCCTGGGTCACCAGCGACGAGGTGCTGAGAAGTACCTTAAACCATCGACAGATGCTGCTTGCGCGTCGGCGGCGCAAAGGCCCGGTCTATCGCCCGCAAGTCTTCATGGCTGAGTACCAGGTTGGCCGCCGCCGCGTTCAGGCGCACATGCTCAAGGTTCACCGCCTTGGGAATGGCGATCACACCGTCCTGGCGAATCCCCCAGGCCAGGCTCACCTGCGCCGGCGTCGCGCCATGGCGCTCGGCAATCTCGGCCAGGGTCGGGTGCTTGAGCAAGCGCCCGGCCTGGGCCAGCGGGCAGTAGGCCATGGTCGGCAGCTGGCGCTTGTGGCTCCAGGGCAGCAGGTCGTATTCGATGCCGCGCTGGGCCGGGTTGTACAGCACCTGGTTGACGGCGCAATCGCGGCTCACCTGATACAGCTCGCGCAGGTCATCGACATCGAAGTTGGACACCCCCCAACGGCCGATCTTGCCCTCGACGCGCAAGCGCTCGAAGGCTTCGACGGTTTCCGCCAGCGGGTACTGGCCGCGCCAGTGCAGCAGGTACAGGTCGATATGATCGGTGCCAAGGCGTTGCAAGCTACGTTCGCAAGCTGCCGGAATGCCTTTGAGGCTGGCGTTGTGCGGGTACACCTTGCTGACCAGAAACACCTGGTCGCGACGCCCGGCAATGGCCTTGCCGACGACCTTTTCCGCACCCCCTTCGGCATACATCTCGGCCGTGTCGATCAGGCTCAGGCCCAGCTCGATGCCGTGCTGCAAGGCGGCGACTTCGGCGGGCTGCCGGCCCGGGTCTTCGCCCATGTACCAGGTGCCCTGGCCGATGGCCGGGACGTTGTGTTCGGCAAGTTTCACGGTACGCATGTCACCTCCTGTGGGCGGATATGTTCAAGCAATACGTCCAGCAGCGCCTGGGCCGCTGCCGAGAGTTTATGGTCGGCCAACATCGTGACGCCAATGCGCCGCTCTATACTCGGCTCCACCAGCGGCACGCAACGCGCGCCCAGCTCCTGCATCTGGCCGATGCACAGCGCCGGCACGGCACTCACGCCCAAGCCGTTGGCAACCATACGGCCAATGGTCGACAGTTGGTGGCTTTCGAACGCCACCGCCAGCTTGCCGTGTTCAGCGGCCAGGTGCTGTTCGAGCAGCAAGCGCACTGCCGAGGGGCGTTGCAGGGCGATGAAGTCTTCGGCCAGCAGTTCGCGCCAGCTCACCTGGGCCTGTTGCGCCAGCGGCGAGTCGGCCGGTACCACGGCGACGAAGCGGTCCAGGTACAGCGGCTTGAAGCTTAGTGGCTCGCTGGCTTCAGGCTCGAAACCGATGCCCAGTTCGACGCGTCGGTGGCGGACCAGTTCCAGCACCTGTTCGTTGATCACATCGTGCACGGTGACGTTGACCCGTGGGTAGCGCTGGCGAAACACCTTCAGCGCCGCTGGCAGCAGGTTACCGGCAAAGGCCGGCATGGCCGCAATCGACACCCGTCCAAGCTGCAGGGTAAAGCGCTGGCGCAGCAGTTCTTCGGTGTTGTCCCAGTCGGCCAGCAGTTGCCGCGCCAGGGGTAGCAACACTTCGCCCTCCGGGGTCAGGCTGACGCTGCGGGTCGTGCGGCTGAGCAGGGCGCCGCCGAGGTTGTCCTCCAGGGCCTTGATGGTCAGGCTCAAGGCCGGCTGCGACAGGTGCAGGCGTTCGCCCGCCTGGGCAAAGCTCTGGTACTTGGCGACGGTAACGAAAGCGCGCAACTGTTTGACGTTCATCGGACTGGACTATTGTTTTGGAAAATTTATTAAACGATCATAAAAACAAAATTAACAAATAAGTGCCCAGGGGTGAAGATGGCGCAAACGCTCGCCGACACCCCTGTCGGATCAACAACTACAAAAGGCGGATCAGCATGGCCGGACTGGACAAGCGCGTAGCAACCTATGAACAGGCTCTTGAAGGCCTGACCGACAACATGACGGTACTGGCTGGGGGTTTCGGCCTGTGCGGCATCCCGGAAAACCTCATCGGCGAAATCAAGCGCCGTGGTGTCAAGGGCCTGACCGTAGTCTCCAACAACTGCGGTGTCGACGGCTTTGGCCTGGGCGTGCTGCTCGAAGACCACCAGATCCGCAAGATGGTCGCCTCCTACGTCGGCGAGAACGCCGAGTTCGAGCGCCAGTTGCTCAGCGGCGAGCTGGAAGTGGAACTCACCCCGCAAGGCACCCTGGCCGAGAAGATGCGCGCCGGCGGCGCCGGGATCCCGGCCTTCTTCACCGCCACCGGCTACGGCACCCCGGTGGCCGACGGCAAGGAAGTGCGCGAGTTCAACGGCCGCAAGTACATCCTCGAAGAAGCCATCACCGGTGACTTCGCCATCGTCAAGGGCTGGAAGGCCGACCACTACGGCAACGTGGTGTACCGCAACACCGCGCAGAACTTCAATCCGCTGGCCGCCACCGCCGGCAAGATCACCGTGGTCGAGGTCGAAGAGATCGTCGAACCGGGCGTGCTGTTGCCGAGCGAAATCCATACCCCGGGCATCTATGTCGACCGGGTCATCGTCGGCACGTTCGAGAAGCGTATCGAAAAACGCACCGTCAAAGCCTGACCCGATAGAACAATAAAGAGATCCTGACCATGGCACTTACCCGCGAACAAATGGCACAACGCGTAGCCCGCGAACTCAAGGACGGCTACTACGTTAACCTCGGCATCGGCATCCCGACCCTGGTGGCCAACTACGTCCCGACCGATATGGACGTGATGCTGCAATCGGAAAACGGCTTGCTCGGCATGGGTGAATTCCCAACCGAAGGGCAACTGGACGCCGACATGATCAACGCCGGCAAACAGACCGTGACCGCCCGCACGGGTGCCTCGATCTTCAACTCGGCCGAGTCCTTCGCCATGATCCGCGGCGGTCACGTCGACCTCACTGTGCTGGGCGCCTTTGAAGTGGACGTGGAAGGCAATATCGCCTCGTGGATGATCCCCGGCAAGCTGGTCAAGGGCATGGGCGGTGCGATGGACCTGGTGGCCGGTGCCGACAACATCATCGTCACCATGACCCACGCCTCCAAGGACGGTGAGTCCAAGCTGCTGCCGCGCTGCAGCCTGCCGCTGACCGGTGCCGGTTGCATCCGCAAGGTGCTGACCGACCTGGCTTACCTTGAGATCGAAAACGGCGCCTTCATCCTGCGCGAAACCGCGCCGGGGGTGTCGGTTGAAGAGATCATCGAGAAGACCGCTGGCAAGTTGATTGTGGCGGACGATGTCAAAGAGATGACCTTCTGATTTGAGTTTCGTGTAGACCTTGCTGGCCTCATCGCTGGCAAGCCAGCTCCCACAGGTTCGGTGTACAGACGACCGTGTGGGGGTTGGCTTGCCAGCGATGGGGCCTTGTGCCGTTTCGATAAAGCCAATAAAAGGAAATTTCCGTGGCCGCTGATATTCAAGACAGCCGCTCCGCCCGCTTTGCCCTGCGTTGTTCGAACTGGGCCGAACGCTGGTTCCCCGACTCCTGGGTGTTCGCCGCGCTGGCCGTGGTGCTGGTAGCGCTCGCCGCCATTGCCATGGGCGCCAAGCCCACCGACACTGCCAAGGCTTTCGGTGACGGTTTCTGGAGCTTGATCCCGTTCACCATGCAAATGGCCTTCGTGGTTATCGGTGGTTATGTGGTGGCCAGCTCGCCGCCTGCGGTCAAGCTCATCGACCGCCTGGCGCGAATCCCCAAGAACGGTCGCTCGGCGGTGTGCTGGGTGGCGCTGATCTCGATGGTCGCGTCCTTGCTCAACTGGGGCCTGTCGCTGGTGTTCGGCGGCCTGCTGGTCCGCGCCCTGGCGCGCCGCAGCGATTTGAAAATGGACTACCGTGCTGCCGGCGCAGCCGCCTATCTGGGCCTTGGCGCGGTCTGGGCCCTGGGCTTGTCGTCTTCGGCCGCGCAATTGCAGGCCAACCCGGCCAGCCTGCCGCCATCGATCCTGGCGATTACCGGGGTGATCCCGTTCACCGAAACCATCTTCCTCTGGCAGTCGGGGGTGATGCTCGCCGCCCTGGTGGTGGTCTCGCTGGTCGTGGCCTATGCCACCGCACCCGGCCCGAGCAGCGCCCGCAGCGCCGAAGCCTGTGGCGTCGACCCGAGCTTCTCGGCGCCGCCGCCGCCCCAGCGCACCCGCCCGGGCGAGTGGCTGGAATACAGCCCGATCCTGATCCTGTTGCTGGTGGCGCTGGCAGCCGGCTGGCTGTACAACGAATTCTCGAGCAAACCTGCGATCACTGCGATTTCCGGGCTGAACACTTACAACCTGCTGTTCATCATGACCGGCGCCTTGCTGCACTGGCGTCCGCGCAGCTTTCTCGACGCAGTGGCCCGGGCGGTGCCGACCACCACCGGGGTGCTGATCCAGTTCCCGCTGTACGGCTCGATCGCGGCGATCCTGATCCAGGTCCAGGGCGCCGATGCACAAAGCCTGGCGCACCATATCTCGACCTTCTTCGTACAGATCGCCACTCACGATACCTACGCCTTGTTGATGGGCGTGTACTCGGCGGTGTTGGGGTTCTTCATTCCGTCGGGTGGCGGCAAGTGGATCATCGAAGCGCCCTACGTGATGCTGGTGGCCAATGACCTGCAGTACCACCTGGGCTGGGCGGTGCAGATCTACAACGCCGCCGAGGCGCTGCCGAACCTGATCAACCCGTTCTACATGCTGCCGCTGCTGGGCGTGCTGGGGCTCAAGGCCCGCGACCTGATCGGCTTCTCGTTCGTGCAGTTGCTGGTGCACGTGCCGCTGGTGCTGTTCCTGCTGTGGATCCTCGGCACTACCTTGCAGTACACGCCACCGGTGATGCCGACCCCGGCGGGTTGATTGAAACACTGCAAGGCCCGCTCCCACAGCCTGTGTCCAAACCCAGATCAGCTTGGGATCATTGCAAAGCCGACGCCAAAACGGTTCCAGGCGTTGATGGTGGCGATGGCCAGGGTCAGGTTGACCACCTCGGCTTCGCTGAAGTGCTCGAGCAGGGCGCGGTACTGGTGCTCCGGGGCGCGCTGGTCGGGCAGGCGGGTCAGGCTTTCGACCCAGGCCAGTGCTGCCCGCTCGCGCGGGGTGAAGAATGCGGTCTCGTCCCAGACGCTCAGGGTCTGCAGGCGCGCTTCGCTTTCGCCGCTGTTGCGGGCATCGTTGGCGTGCAGGTTGACGCAGTAGGCGCAGCCGTTGATCTGCGAGGCGCGCAGGCGCACCAACTCCAGCAGCGAGTTCTCAAGACCCGACTTGCCCAGGGCCATTTCCAGGCCGACCATCGCCTTGTAAGCCTCGGGGGCGTGTTTGGCCCATTCGATACGGTTGCTCATTGTTGCTCTCCGGTAAGGTCCGCGACAGGCGGCGATGGCGCTACCTTAGCGCCAGGTCGGGCCAGCTCGAATAGCCAATTTTGCCCTTTGTCAGGAGGCCAATCAGCCCAGGGCCTCGAGGACGTCGCGCAACCGGTCCAGGGCCGGGTCGATGTCCAGCCGATCGATGGCGCCAAAGCCCAGCAACAAGCCCTGGCGCACCGGTACCCGGGCATGGAAGGGCGCCAGTGAATACAGGCCGACCTCGACCTTGCGTGCCATGCTGATGAGAAATTCCACATCCAGATCCCCCTTGGCCAGGGCGCTCAGGTGATAACCGGCAGTGGCCGGCACCACCTCGAACCACGGTGCCAGGTCGCCGTACAGACGTGCCAGGATGCGTTCGCGGCGCGCGGCATAGACCTCGTGCACGCGGCGGATGTGCTTTTGCAACGAGCCTTCGCTGATGAACTGCGCCAGGGCCCATTGGTTGAGGGTCGGGGTGTGCCAGTCGGTCAGTTGCTTGGCAATGCAAAGCGCTTCGCGCAGCGCTTGAGGGGCGATGCAGTAACCCAGGCGCAGTTCTGGCAGCAGGGTCTTGGAGAAGGTCCCGACATAGGCCACCAGGCCATGACGGTCGAGGCTTTGCAACGAGTCGGTGGGCCGCCCTTCATAGCGAAACTCGCTGTCGTAGTCGTCCTCGATGATGATCGCGCCAAGCTGTGCCGCGCGCTCCAGCAGGGCCTGGCGCCGCGCCGGGCTCATCGGCATGCCCAGCGGGAACTGGTGTGACGGGGTGACATAGATCAGCCGCGTGCCTTGGGCGATCTGCTCGACGCACATGCCCTCGGCGTCGACCGGCACGCACTGCAGTTCGGCGCCCTGGGCCAGAAACAACTGGCGCGCCGGGGTGTAGCCGGGGTCTTCCATGGCCACCTGGCAACCGGGCTCGATCAGCACCCGGGCGATCAGGTCCAGGGCTTGCTGGGCACCGTTGCACACCAGCACATCCTGGCTGCTGCAGCGCACGCCGCGAGCAAAGGCGATATGCCGGGCAATCGCCTCGCGCAACTCTGGCAGGCCCTGATGGGCGCTGTAGCGGGCGCTGCTGTGGCGGATCTGGCGCAGGGCGTACTGGCTGCAGCGGCGCCAGTCATCGAAGGGGAACTGCACCTTGCTTGAGGCGCCGCCGATGAAGTCGTAGCGCAGGGTGGGCAGTTTGAGGTCCGCCAGCGGGTTGGCGCGGGCTCGCCATTTGGCCAGGGTCGCGGCGCTGGCCAGGGGGATGCTGGCGATAGGCGAGGGGCTGCGGGTCGTGGCCGGGGTGATGAAGGTGCCTTTGCCCACCTGGCCGCTGAGCAGGTTGTCATAGGTCAGGCGCGAATAGGCTTCGGCCACGGTCTTGCGTGACACCCTCAGTTGTTCGGCCAGCAGGCGGCTGGGCGGCAGTTGTGTGCCGGCGGCCAGGCGGCCGCTGTCGATGCCGTCGCGCAACTGCTGGTAAAGCTGCTCGGCCAGGCCCTTGCGGCCTTGCAGGCTGATATGGAGTTCCATGGTGGGGGTGCGTCCGCAGGCGTTGGTCTGCTGCTCAGGTTACCTGATTCGGCGCCGTTGATCCCCCGGCGCAACGCCAATGCCCGCGGCACGCCACACTCAAAAGGTCGAGGTTCACCGGCACGGCGGCGAACCACTTGCGTGCACAGGAGAATCACCATGAGCCTGCGTTATCTGCCGGGTCTGAGCCTGTTGCTGGCGGCGACGGCCCTGGCCGCCACACCGGCCCCGGTCTACCACTATGGCATGCCCCTGGATGTCGCCCGGGTGCTGCAGTTGAGCGAACCGGCCAGCGACACCTGCGATGTGGTGCTGGCCAGCATGGTCTACGTCGACTCGGCTGGCCAGCAACACAACCTGCAGTACCTGAAACTGGCCCGGGTCTGCACCGACCGCGGTTAATCCCAGGCCGGCGCCAGGCCCTCGGGGCTGGTCAGGCGCAGGCCGCTGTCGAGGGCGGCGATTTTGCCCATGTCCTCATCGCTCAGCTTGAGCTCGCGGGCCTTGAGGTTGCCGGCCAGGTTCTCGCGCCGGGTCGAGGACGGGATCACCGCATAGCCCTGCTGCATGGCCCAGGCCAGGGTCACCTGCGCCGGGGTGGCACGGTGTTGCGCGGCGATCTGCTGGATCACCGGGTCTTGCAGGACCTTGCCGTAGCCCAGGGTCATATACGAGGTCACGGCAATGCCCTGACTGTGCATGAAGTCCACCAGCGTGCGGTTCTGCAGGTACGGATGCAGCTCGACCTGGTTGGTGGCGATGGCGTCTTTGCCGACCACCTCGATGGCCTGGCGCAGCAGGTCGATGGTGAAGTTGGACACCCCGATCTGCCGGGTCAGGCCCTGTTGTTGCGCGTCGGCCAGAGCGCCCATGAACTCGCTGACGGGCACTGCGCCCTTGGGCGATGGCCAGTGGATCAGGGTCAGGTCCAGGTAGTCGCTGCGCAGCTTGCTCAGGCTGTCCTTGAGGCTGGGGATCAGCTTGTCGGCGGCCAGGTTCTCGGTCCAGATCTTGCTGGTGATGAACAGCTGGTCACGGGCGATGCCGCTGGCGGCCGCGGCCTGGCCGACTTCGGCTTCGTTGCCGTAGATCTGCGCGGTATCGATGGCGCGGTAACCGAGCTCCAGGGCGGTGGCCACCGAATCGATTACCACCTGATCCTTGAGACGAAAGGTGCCGAGGCCGAGGGCGGGAATAGTCATTAGCGGGTTCCTCCAGTGCGGGCGTTGATAAACAAGGCGTGCAGTATTGCGACTGTGCACACGCAGAAAAATGCCCATCGCGGCACAACCTTTTTGCCTGCAGCGCACGAATGCCCCGGCAGTGGTAGCCTTGCAGGGTCAGTCGCAGCGGATTCGCCCATGGCCCAGCACAAGCTCAGCATTCGTCAACGCAACGTTGACAATATTCTTCTTGCCGCCGAAAAGGTCTTTGCTGAAAAAGGCTTCGCCGGCACGGCCATGGCCGACATCGCCGAGGCCGCCGACCTGCCGCGCAGCAACGTGCACTATTACTTCAGCACCAAGGCCGAGCTGTACCAGGCGGTGCTGTTCGGCCTGCTCGATGTGTGGAAACAGGATGCCCTGTGCTTCGAGCTGTACGACGATCCACGCATTGTGCTGAGCAGTTACATCCGTGCCAAGATGAACCATTCGCGCACCCGGCCCCATGGCTCCAAGGTCTGGGCCAACGAGATCATCCATGGCGCGCCGAACCTTGGCGCAGCACTGGATGACCCGCTGTACGACTGGGCGAAGATGAAGGAGGCGAAGATCCGCCAGTGGATCGAGGATGGGCGAATCCTGCCGGTGGAGCCATCGGGCTTGCTGTACATGATCTGGGCCTCGACCCAGCACTATGCGGATTTCAGTCACCAGGTGGGGCTGCTCAATGACCACCAGCCATTGTCGGAGCTGCAGTTCGAGCGGGCGGTGCAGACGGTGACCAGTGTGATCCTCAGGGGTATCGGGTTGGAGCCCTGATCAAAAGCATCGCTGGCAAGCCAGCGATAGGGCCCTGACCGTCAGAAGCTGAACTCCAGCTCCTCATACAAGGCTCCCGGTTCCAACCCATCGGTACTGTGCAACTCACTCTCCTTGCCCAGCGCCTCCAGCAACGGCCGCCGCGGCACCTCGGTGCCAGCCTCGGGGTTGCCATGCTTGCCGGGCATGGTCGACAACACACTGGTCAAACGCTGCGCCGTCCCGGCCTTGCCCCGCTTGTTGAAACCACCCCAGAGGCTTTTTGGCGTGGCATTGAGGCTGCCATGGTGGCCGACCTTGTACAGGTCGACATCCGCCAGCAGCTGGCGAATGTCCGGGTGGCTCAAGGCATAACTCCAGTTCTCGATCTGCGCATCGCCCGGGAACAGCAGCTTCTTGCCCGCCACTTCGAACAGCAGGATCAGGCTGGTGTTGTTCATTTGCTTGTCCAGCGCAGTGACGATCTGCAGCAGTTGCTCGCCACGGGCTTCGCGCACCCGTCGGGCGATCCAGCGGCTGCTCATGGGCAGTTTGCTGCCACGAATCGCCGGGTAGTCGGCAAAGGGCCCCTGATCGTCGTCCGGCGGGTTGACCTGGGCATCGAGCAGTTGCCGGTGCAGGTGCCAGAACTCGGCCGGGTCACGGCTGCGTTGCTTGCGGATCGAGGCGCTCTGCTCGACCGTGGGCGGGCCGAGAATGTGCGTGCGCACGCCGGGCAGCAGCTCGGCCAGGACGTCCTCGCTGCCGAAAAACGCATAAGCGTTGCGGGTGCCCATGCTCGCCAGGTTGTTGACCGCGCTGGCGTTGGAGATGTTGTCTGCGCCGATAAACCCCAGGCGCCGGGTCAGCTCCTCGGACAGCCCGTGCTTGCCCTGATCGAGCAGCTTGACCACGGTGCTGGCCAGGGCATTCATGCTCTTGAGGGTCTGGGCCATGCTGCGTGCGCCGAGCAAGCCGGGTTGTTCGGGGGCGCTGGCGTCTTCAGCCAGCTCAAGCTGTTCGGTCCAGGGTTGCAGCACCAGCTCCGGCGCCAGGCTGCGGATCACATCACCGCTGGCGGTGCCGGCGCGGTTGGTGGCAAAGCCGCTGATATGGTCGGCATGCCGGTGGGTCGCGACCACCGCATCGAGCTTGCCCGCGCACTTGGCTTTGATGTCCTCGGCAATGGCCAGCAGGCGCTGGCCCTGGGCGACGCCCTTGGGCATGCCCATGGAACCGAAGTCGATCAGCACATGGCGGCGCACTGCGCCGGGGTAGTTGAAGCGCAGCAGGAAACAGTCGCCAAAACCGACCTGGTAGGCATAGAGGGTCAGGCTGGTCGGGCTCATGCTTGCTCCTCGCGCAGCGGGCCCACCTGCCAGGCGCGCTGGCGGTGCAGTTGGGCCAGCGGGTTGCGCAGGTCCAGCTCGCCGTTGTCCAGGCCCGCCAGGTAGCTCAAGCGGCGCAACTGCCACTGGCCGTCATTGAGCGGGCGCTGGACGTGGTACTTGATGCGCCCGTATTGATCGAAAATCAGCGTGCCGGCGCCGTAGACGGTGAGGGCGTCGGTGGTCTTGATCCAGGCCGGGCGCGGGCTGATGTTGCACACGCTCTTGAGCTCGGCGCCAAAGATGTTGGCCTTCATGATGTATTCGCAAACGCTCTCGCGCAGCAGCAGGCCGTCGGTGCCCAGGCGGATGCTCGGGCGCACCGACACCACCTGGGTGTAGGCCCGCTCGTCGATGCCCAGCACCGCACGGTTCTCCCAGAGGAAGCGGAACACTTCTTCGTCGTCGCGCAGCATCGAGTCGAAGTGGCTGTTGCGGTACTGCACCTGGTCGTTGTCGGCAAAGCCGTGCCAGCAGCCGTCACTGTCGGTGCGCGCCGCTGGCGGGACAATACCGAAGGCTTCGAAGGTGGTGCGGATGATCAGCCGGTAGTCGTAGCGCGAGTCATCCGGAGCCACCTGGGCATCGACGGTGAGCAGGGCGGCCAGGTAGTCGCCGAACTCCAGGTCCAGCGGCGGGCAGTAGTCCAGGGCGCGGATGGCGATGGTCAGCAACTGGTCGGCGGCCTTGGCGCCTTCGGCGACCACTTCGCGCAGGTTGTACAGGTTGTCGCCAAAATTGCCCAGCTCGCCCAGGCGCGCCACCCACAGGGCGAGCATGCTGCGCAGCATGGCGGCGGCAAAGACTTCGCCACGGTTGTGGGCCTCGGCAAACTGCTCGCCGCTAAGGTAATCGGTCGACGGCGGCAGCATCACCGAGCGGCGCAGGGCATTGGCACGCAGGCCTTCGAGCTGCTGGCCGAACTCTTCGCCGATACCGAACAGCAGCGATTCGGCGAGGTTCTGCGGGCTTAGCTGATCGCCATTGAGCAGGCGCCGGTCGCCCTGCACGGTCAGTTCGATGCGCCCGCCATTGGTCAGGGCGAACTCGATGATTTCACGCAGGGAGAACACCGACAGCAGGGCCACGACATCGGCAAAGCCTTCGTGGAAGGCCGCCTGGTCCGGCCCCGAGGCGTTCATGAAGCCGCCGCGCAAACCGTCGAGAATCGCGTGGGTGGCTTCGTGGGCGACGATGTCGTGGGACAGGCAGGTGAACACATGCTGGCCGTCCAGGCCCTTGAAGTAACCGAACATCAGCGCCCGGTCAGCCCGTGAGTAAAAGGCGTTGGCTTCGACGAAGGCATGCGGCACCACATGCAACTGATGACCATCGAAGCCCCAGCCAACCCGGCGCCCGAGGGCCATCTCGAAACGCGCCAGGGTGCGCATGACCACCGCATAAACGTGCTGGCAATGGAACGCCGGATTGCCCAGCAGCGCTTCGCCGGGCGGGTCGAAGGGGTCGATCATGCAGCCGCTGGCCGCGTCCTGCTGGTAGGCGTGGGCGTGATACAGCTGGTTGCGCGAGGCATCGAAGTCGACCACCTTCAGGCGGTAGCCGGTGGGCCCCAGGCCGAGGCTTTCCCGCGGCACGCTGACCCGGGCGAACAGCAGCTCGCCGCGGGCATTACGCACCGCCGGGTCCTGGGCGAGGATGGTGAAGGTCTGGCTATTGGCTTTCACGACCATGGGCAATGCTCCTGCGCACCAGGTTCAAATCAGCGGAACTGCTATCAGGGTAGCTTCAACGGCTCGTATTCCAAGGGTGTTTCATTGCCCTGGCGGTCGATCCGGTAATGCTTGCCGTCGCGTTGGACGATGGCCTGGCCGTCACGGAAAAAACCGGGTCTGTCGTAGAGATAGGGCAGCACCACCTTGCCGCTAAGGTCGACAAACCCCCATTTACCTTCCTTGGCCACGCTCAGCAGGTTGTCGTTGATCAGCCGTCCGCCCCAGGTATTGTAGGCGATGCCGTCGTATTCGAAAGGCAGCACCACTTTGCCGGATGTGTTCATCAGGCCGCTTTTTTTGCTGTCGTTGTCATTCAGCAGCACATAGCCCTTCTCGGTAATGGGCCGCGAGCTGAAGCGCAGGGGGATCACCTGCTCGCCCTTGCGGTTGATCATGCCGAACAGGTTGCCTTTGGCGACTACCGTCAGGCCGTCCTTGGCTTCGTCGAAACCCTCTACCCAGTCATAGTCGAACGGCACCACGGTGCGACCCCGGGTATCGATGTAGCCACACTCGGAATACGTCAGGCAGACGCCTGCCAGGCCATCGCTGAACGGCCCGGGGCGCTTGTAGAGGGTCGGGATGACCAACTGCCCCTTGCGGTCCATGTAGCCCCATTGGTTGTTGATGCGAACGGCTGCCATGCCTTCGTGGTAAACCGGTTGCAGCTCGATGGACGGCGCAACGATGACCTTGCCGCTGGGGTCTTTAAGGCCATACAGGCCATTTTCTTCAAAACTGACCGGGTCGGCGGGGGTGGCGCTGCAGGCTGCCAGGGCAGCACCCAGGCACAATGACGGGAGGGAGCGAAATAAAGCCTTCAATTCAGTGCATTCCTTGGCAAGGCGAGAGCAGGGCAAGGCGCGCACCTTAGCCGATTGCGCCGGCCTTGCCCAGCCACTCAACCGCGGGCGAAGGCCTCAAGGCCGGCGCCTTCGAGGCGGTAGCGGACCCATTCATCCTGGGGCAGGGCACCCAGGGACTTGTAGAACTGGATGGCCGGCTCGTTCCAATCCAGCACGCTCCATTCCAGGCGCCCGCAGCCGTTCTCGCAGGCTTCGATGGCAATATGGCGCAGCAGCTGTTTGCCGGCACCGCCACCGCGTTGCTCGGGGGTGATGTACAGGTCTTCGAGGTAGATGCCGTTGCGCCCCAGCCAGGTCGAATAGCTGTAGAAGTACACCGCATAGCCGATGGCCTGGCCGTCGCGCTCGCAGATCAGGCTCAGGGCCTTGACGCCGTCATCGAACAGGGTGCGCTCGATGTCGGCCACGGAGGCGATCACCTCGTGGCGGGCACGTTCGTAGTCGGCCAGTTCAGTGATGAAGGCGAGGATCTGGGCGGCGTCGTCGCGCCGGGCAGGGCGGATGGTCAGGCTCATGGCAGGCTTCCGGCAAGTGAGGTAATCGCCCATGTTAGCCGGAACTGGCCTTGAGGGTAATCGCTTCGCTGCGCAACCGCTTGAGCACCAGGGCAAAGGCCAGGCTGGCCAGCGCGGTCATGCCCGCCAAGGGCCCGGCACTGCCATCGGACAACTGGCCGATGACCAGGCTGCACAGGGCGGTGAAGGCCATCTGGATGAAGAAGAACAACCCCGAGGCGCTGCCGGCGATGGTCGCATAGGGTTGCAGCACCGCCCATTGGCAGGCCGGAATGGCCAGGCCCACCGAAAGCATGATCAGCAGCATCGGCAGGACGATCGCCAGCAATGCCTCGGGCCACAGGCGGGTGGCGAGCATCAGCAGCAGCGCGCCACCCAGGTTGAGGAACATGGCCTGGCCGAGCAAGGCATCGGCGCTGTAGCGCCCACTGCGCCGGCGAAACAGCTGCGAGCCGGCCAGGTAGCCGCCGACGGTGACGGCGAAGACCGCGGCGTACTGCAGCGAACTCAGGCCCAGGTTGCGTTGCAGCAGGGTCGAGGATTCGGCGATGAACGGGAAGTAGGTGCAATACACGCAGGCAATCGCCAGTGAATAGCGCATGAAGTAGCCGTCGCCAAGCAGCCGCAGGTAAACCTTCAGCACTGGCTCGTGGCGCTGTCCGGCAGCGTGCGGCGGGCGGGTTTCCGGCAGGCGCAGGGCGATCAGCAGCAGGCTCAGGGCGGCGCTGAGGCTCAGCAGCAGGAAAATCCAGCGCCAGCCCAGGGTGGTTTCAATGAGGCTGCCCAGCAGTGGCGCGATCATTGGCGACAGCGCCATGCCCATGGACAGGTAACCGAGCAGGTGGCCCTGTTGCTGGCGGTCGAAGTGGTCACGCACCATC
Source organism: Pseudomonas sp. SBB6 (assembly GCF_024213215.1). Taxonomy (NCBI): domain Bacteria; kingdom Pseudomonadati; phylum Pseudomonadota; class Gammaproteobacteria; order Pseudomonadales; family Pseudomonadaceae; genus Pseudomonas; species Pseudomonas sp. SBB6. The sequence continues at coordinate 84,621 of NZ_JANAVH010000005.1, forward strand.
ACCCGGCCGATGACGGCCCCGCAACAACCGCCCAGGGCCTGGAACAGGCGCGCGGCAATCATCACCTCGACACTGCTGGCCAGGCTGCAGGCCAGACTCGCCAGCAGGTAAATAGTGCCGCCGAGCAGCAACAACGGGCGGCGGCCAAAACGGTCGCACAGTGGGCCGCTGATCAGCATGCTCAGGGCGTAGCCGACCATGTACAGGGTCAGCGTCAGTTGCAACTGGGCGTCGCTGGCGTGCAGGGCCGTGGCGATATCGGGCAGGGCGGGCAGGTAGATATCCAGGGCCACCCGCGGCAGGCAGACAATCATCAGCAGCAACAGCAACCAGGTTCGTGGGCCGGGCGAGGGGGTAGTGCACATGGAACATTTCCTTGTTGTCGATGCGCAGACCTTAACGGCCAATGTGGTTTAATCGGCAGCGCCATTAAGAGCGAATTGGATTGGACCACTATGCGTACCGGCAAAGCCGCCATCGCCCTCGATCTACCGCTGCCACCGGCATTGGCCCAGGGTAAGCAGCAAGGCGCTTATGCCGCCTTGCGCGATGCGATACTCGACAAGCGCCTGCCGGCCGGCACCCGCTTGCCCTCGACGCGAACCCTGGCCGAGCGCTGGCAGTTGTCGCGCGGCACCCTGGAACTGGTGTTCGAGCGCTTGCGCGATGAAGGCTATGTCAGCCGGGTGGCCGGCTCCGGTACGCGGGTCTGCGCGGTCGTTCCTGACCTGTTCATCGCTGCCGGCAGCGGCCCGCCGCTGGCGCTGGCGCAGCAGCCGGTCAGCGAGCCGACAGCCTCGCGCCTTACCGGTGTGCAGGTGGGGGTGCCGTTTGTCGCGCGCCTGGCCGACCCGGCACTGTTCCCGGTCAAGGCCTGGTCCCAGGCCCTGGGCAAGGCCTTGGCCTGCGCGCCGACAGCCTTGCTCAGTTCGCCAGACCCGGCCGGCCTGCCGGCCCTGCGCGAACGGATTGCCAACTACCTGCGCAGCTATCGCGGCATACGCTGCAATGCCCAGGACCTGATCGTCACCAGCGGCATTCGCCAGTGCATCGACCTCGTGGCGCGCAGCGTGATCTGCCCAGGCGACAAGGCCTGCGTCGAAGACCCCGGCTACCGCACCGCCAGGTTGCTGTTCGAGCGGGCCGGGGCGCAGGTGGTCGCAGTGCCGGTGACGGCCGAGGGTATCGATGACCAGCTGCTCGAGCGCCACCTTGATGCCCGCCTGGCCTGCGTGACCCCCGCGCACCAGTCGCCGCTGGGCGTGACCCTGTCGGTGTCGCGACGGTTGATGTTGCTGGACTGGGCCAAGCGTGCCGACGCCTGGATCGTCGAAGACGACTACGACAGCGAGTTCAACTACAACAATGCGCCGCTGCCGGCGCTCAAGGCCCTGGATCACAGCGACCGGGTGATCTACTGCGGCAGCTTCAACAAGACCCTGTTCGCCGGCCTGCGCGTAGGGTTCATGCTGGTGCCGGCCAGCCTGCGCGAGCCGTTGCTGGCCACCCTGCAGGGCACCGGTGGCGCGGTTGGGGTCACCGAGCAACTGGGCCTGGCCGAGTACATGGCCAATGGCAGCTTCGTGCGCTACCTGAGGCAGGCGCGCCAGGCCTATCAGCAACGCCGTGATCTGTTGCTCGAGTGCCTGGCCGAGCAGGCGCCGAGCGGTTATGAGGTGAGCGGGCAGCAAGCCGGTTTGCACTTTGTCCTGTGGTTGCCAGAGGGGACGGATGAGCAGGACTTTTGCCAGCGCGCGGCCAATCAAGGCTTGCAGCTACAGCCGATCAGCAGCTTCTGCCAGCAGGTGCACCTGAGACCGGCGGTGATGATTGGCTTCACCGCCCTGACAGCGGCGCAGCTGCGTTTTGCCGGGCGCAAGCTCGCGGCGCTGCTGCGTGAGGTTTCCTAATCGGCGGGTAACCGGCATGCTAGGGCCACGCTCGAATTCCCAAGGCCACTCAAGGAACCTGCGATGACCTGGTCCGCCGCGCAGTACAGCACTTTCGAGAACGAACGCACGCGCCCGGTGCGCGACCTGGTGGCGGCGCTGCCCAACCAGGCGGTGGCCAGCGCCGTGGACCTGGGCTGCGGCCCGGGCAACTCCACGCAAGTGCTTGCCAGCCGCTACCCCGAGGCGCAGATCACCGGCCTGGACAGCTCTGCAGACATGATCGCCGCCGCCCGTCAGCGCTTGCCGCAGCTGGCGTTCGACGTGGGCGATATCGCCAGCTGGACCGCCGAGCAAGGCGTCGATGTGATCCTGGCCAACGCCTCGCTGCAGTGGTTGCCCGACCATGCCCAGCTGTACCCGCACCTGGTGCGCCAGCTGGTGGCCGGTGGCAGCCTGGCCATCCAGACCCCGGACAACCTCGATGAACCGGCCCACCGGCAGATTCGCGAGATCGCAAGGCGTGGCGCGTGGGCCAGCAAGGTCGCTGACCTGAAGCTGCCGCCACGGCACACCGCTGCCTACTACTACGATGTGCTCAGCCCCCATTGCCGGCGGGTCGATGTCTGGCGCACCACCTACTACCATCCGCTGGCGGGCGGTGCGCCGGCGGTGGTGGAGTGGTTCAAGGGCTCGGCGCTGCGGCCGTATCTGGCGGCGCTGGATGCGCAGGAGCAGGCAGACTTTCTACAGTACTACCTGCAGGCCATGGAGCAGGCTTATCCGCCGGCGGCGGATGGCACAGTGTTGTTACCGTTTCCGCGCTTGTTCATCGTCGCCACACGCTAGGCAATACGCTGCTGGCGCCGCGCCTGCCATTGGCGCAACACGCGCAGGTAGACCAGGCCGTTGACCAATACCACCACCGAGCCGAGCACCAGCTGGATGCCCGGCGTCAGCCCGGCCGGGTAGATGATCGGCCAGATGTAATGCTCGATGAAACCGCCTTCGTAACCGGCCAGGCCCGAGGCCTGGCGCAGGCGGTTTTCCCATTCGGTGAGCGGGCAGGTGAGGTGAAAGAACTCCACGGCGGTCCCCCAGCACACCGCCGGTAAGTGCCACCACATTGCACCGCGCCATTTGAGTACCAGCAAACCGCCAAACAGCACGAACAGGATGAACAACAGGTGAAACAGCACCAGACCATCGGCGCCCAGGCGGTACAGCATGACGATTCCTTCCTCGTGGATATGTTCCTCTAGCCACCATGATATAGGCATTCTCGGGCCGCTACGATTGCCATGATCCGCTTGGCCAAGGCATGCTTGGGCCTTTCTGCCCACGGAGCCTGCCATGCAAGCCTCGACCCTGCTGCTCTACGTTATCGCCGCCAGCGCGGTGATGATCACTCCCGGCCCGGCGATGCTCCTGGCCCTGAACAATGGTGCGTCCCACGGCATGCGCGTGGCCGGTTTCGGCATGGCCGGGGCGATGCTCTCCGACCTGCTGTTGATTGCGGCGGTGGGCTGCGGCCTGGGGGCGTTGCTGCAGGCGTCGGAGCAGCTGTTCAGCGTGGTCAAGTGGGTGGGCGCGGTGTACCTGCTGTACCTGGCCTGGGTGCTTTGGCGGGCGCCGAGCAGCGCCTTGCAACGTAGCGCGGTGAGCGCTGGCGCCACGGGACGTTCAGCCTTTTTGCGGGCCTTGTTGGTCGGCTTGTCCAACCCCAAGGGCTTGCTGTTCTTCTCGGCGTTCCTGCCGCAGTTCATTCGCCCCGAGCAACCGGTGGCCGAGCAGTACCTGGTGTTGGCGATCACCAGCGCGGCGATCGACGGGCTGATGATGGCCGTTTACGCCTATGGCGGGCGGCACGCCATGCGGCGCTTTTCGGCGCGCACCATGCAGTGGATCAACCGCAGCTGCGCCGGCATGCTGGCGGCGCTGGCGGTGGGCTTGAGCCTGTACCGGCGCAGTGATTTGCGCTGAGCGAAAGCCAACGAGGGAGGATCAATGATCCTCCCTCGTTGTTTTTACCTCGGCCTCAGGATGCTTCGTGATAGGGGTTGCGCGGGTCATGCTGCCAGTCGAGGAACGGCTTGCCGGTGTCCTGCGGGACCATCTCGATGCAGTCCTGCACCGGGCAGGTAATCTGGCACAGGTTGCAGCCCACGCATTCGGCGTCGATCACCTCGTAACGGTGGCTGCCGTCAGCCTGCTTGAGGTTAGCGATGGCCTGGTGCGAGGTGTCTTCGCAGGCGATGTGGCAGCGGCCGCAGTTGATGCACGCCTGCTGGTTGATCTTGGCCACTACCTGGTAGTTGATGTCCAAGTACTTCCAGTCGGTGGTGTGGCCCACGGCGCGCCCCTGGAACTCCTGGAGGCTGCGATAGCCCTGGCTGTCCATCCAGCGTGAGAGACCGTCCTTCATCTCGTCGACGATGCGAAAACCATGCAGCATCGCCGCCGTGCACACCTGCACCGCGCCGCAGCCGAGGGCGACGAATTCGGCGGCATCGCGCCAGCTGCCGATACCGCCAATGCCACAGATCGGCAGGCCATGAGTGGCCGGGTCGCGGGCAATTTCGGCGACCATGTTCAGGGCGATCGGCTTGACCGCCGAGCCGCAGTAGCCGCCGTGGGTGCTCATGTCGCCGACGATGGGATGGGCGACCATGCGTTCGAGGTCGACGCTGGTGATCGAGTTGATGGTGTTGATCAGCGACACCGCGTCGGCACCGCCGCGATGGGCGGCGCGGGCCGATTGGCGGATGTCGGTGATGTTCGGTGTCAGCTTGACGATCACCGGCAGCGAACCGTGTGTCTTGCACCAGCGGGTGACCTGTTCGACGTACTCCGGCACCTGGCCGACCGCCGCGCCCATGCCGCGTTCGGGCATGCCGTGGGGGCAGCCGAAGTTTAGCTCGATGCCGTCGGCGCCGGTGGCTTCGACCAGCGCCAGGATGGCTTTCCAGGAGGCTTCGACGCAGGGCACCATCAACGACACGATCAGCGCGCGGTCGGGCCAGTCCTTCTTCACCTGGGTGATTTCCCGCAGGTTGATTTCCAGCGAGCGGTCGGTGATCAGCTCGATGTTGTTGATGCCCATGACCTCGCGGTTGACCCCGTAGTGCGCCGAGTAGCGCGACGAGACGTTGACCGCGGCCGGGTCTTCGCCGAGGGTTTTCCAGACCACGCCACCCCAGCCGGCCTGGTAGGCGCGGACCACGTTGTAGGCCTTGTCGGTAGGCGGCGCGGAGGCCAGCCAGAACGGGTTGGGCGCCTTGATGCCGGCGAATTCGATCGACAGGTCAGCCATCTATGCAGCCTCCACATTGAGCATCAGGTGCGCATGCATGGCCTCGGCGGCCAGCTTGCCGTGCTGCACGGCCTGGACGGTGAGGTCCTGGCCGAGCTGGGTGCAGTCGCCACCGGCATACACGCCGGGCAGGCTGGTGCGCAGCTGTTGGTCGACACGAATACGCTCGCCGTCGCGAGCAAGCTGTTGCCCGCTGCTGTCACCCAGGGCGCTGTCATCGAAGGCTTGGCCGATGGCTTTGAAGATCGCATCGGCGGCCAGTTCGAAGGTTTCCCCGGTTGGCTGCAGGCGGCCATCGCTCATGTGCGTGCGGGCAAAACGCATGCCGCGCACCCGGCCCTGATCGTCGAGCAATACCTCCTCAGGCTGGGCCCAGGTCAGCAGGCGTACCTGGTTTTCCTTGGCGATGTGTTGCTCGTGCGCGGTCGCGCCCATGTCCTCGACGCCGCGGCGGTACACCAGGTTGACGTCGCGGGCACCGAGGCGGGCCATCTGCACGGCCATGTCGATGGCGGTGTTGCCGGCGCCGAGGACGATGCAGCGGTCGGCGACGGGCAGGGTGGTGAGGTCATCGGCCTGGCGCAGTTCACGGATGTACGCGGTAGCGGCGAGCATGCCCGGCGCAGCCTCGTTGGCCAGGCCCAGCTGGCGCACGGCATTCAGGCCAAGGCCGAGGAACACCGCGTCGAACTGCTGTTGCAGCTCGGCCAGGCTGAGGTTGTCGCCCAGTACCTGGCCGTGGCGGATCTCGATGCCGCCGATCTGCAGGACGAAATCCACCTCGCGCTGGGCGAAGTCGTCCACCAGCTTGTACTTGGCGATCCCGTATTCATTGAGGCCGCCGGCTTTTTCCCGGGCTTCGAAAATCACCACGTCGTGGCCGTGCCAGGCCAGCCGGTGGGCGCAGGACAGCCCCGCCGGGCCGGCGCCGACCACGGCAATGCGCTTGCCGGTGCTGGCGGCGCGCTGGAACGGGTGCTGGGCAAAGTCGGCATGGTCCACCGCATAGCGCTGTAGCAAGCCGATCAGCACCGGCGCGCATTCCTGGTGGTTGTTGCGCACGCAGGCCTGCTGGCAGAGGATCTCGGTGGGGCAGACCCGCGCGCAGCTGCCGCCGAGGATGTTGGCCGAGAGGATTTTCTGCGCCGCGCCCTGGACGTTCTCCTGGTGGATGTTACGGATGAACGAGGGGATGTCGATCTCGCTGGGGCAGGCATTGACGCACGGGGCGTCGTAGCAGTACAGGCAACGGGAGGCTTCGAGGGCGGCCTGGCGGGCGGTCAGGGGCGGTGCCAGGTCGCTGAAGTGCTCGGCGAGGGTGGCGTTGTTCTGGGGCGGTCGGGGGAGGTGGTTGAGGGAATCGATCACGGTGGGTTCCTCTTTTTTTATTTTTTGGGGAAGGCTTTGCCTTCCATCGCTGGCAAGCCAGCTCCCACAGGTCATGCATGCACCGGACCTTGTGGGCGCTGGCTTGCCAGCGATGCTCTTCAGCGCTTCACGGCAACCGGCCTTGAATGCTCAGCCCGCTTGCTGAGCAGATCGAACACCGCCGGGTACGCCGGCCGCTCGATGTAGCGCCCGGCACCACGCTCGGCGCGCAGGTCGCCGTTGGCCCAGACCAGCTTGCCCTGGCTGATGGTGTGGCTGGGGATGCCACGCACGGTCTTGCCTTCGAAGATGTTGAAGTCCACCTGTTGATGGTGCGTGGCGGCCGATATGGTCCGTGTGCCTTGTGGGTCCCACAGCACCAGGTCGGCATCGGCGCCGACGCGCAGGGCGCCCTTGCGCGGGAACAGGTTGAAGATCTTCGCGGTGTTGGTCGAGGTCAGGGCGACGAAGTCCTGCATCGACAACTTGCCGCTGTTGACCCCTTCGTCCCAGAGCACTGCCATGCGGTCCTCGATGCCGGCGGTACCGTTGGGGATGCGGCTGAAGTCGTCGCGCCCGGCGGCTTTCTGTTCGGCGCAGAAGCAGCAGTGGTCGGTGGCGGTGGTGTGCAGGTTGCCCGATTGCAGGCCGTGCCACAGTGCTTCTTGATGGCCGTCCTGGCGCGGGCGAAACGGCGGGCTCATGACGTAGCCGGCGGCGGTTTGCCAGTCGGGGTGGCGGTAGACGCTGTCGTCCAGCAGCAGGTGGCCGGCCAGTACTTCGCCGTAGACCTGCAGGCCCTTGTTGCGAGCGTAGGTGATCTCATCCAGGGCTTCACGGGTCGAGACGTGCACCAGGTACAGCGGCGTGCCCAGGGTCTCGGCGATGCGAATGGCGCGGCTGGCGGCTTCACCTTCAACCTGCGAGGGACGCGACAGCGGGTGCGCTTCCGGGCCCGTTATGCCCTGGGCCAGCAGCTTATGCTGCAGGTGATAGACCAGCTCGCCGTTCTCGGCATGCACGGTGGGCACCGCGCCCAGTTCCAGGCAGCGCTCGAAGCTGGCGACCAGGGTGTCGTCGGCGGCCATGATCGCATTCTTGTAGGCCATGAAGTGCTTGAAGCTGTTGATTCCGTGCAGGCTTACCAGCTCGCCCATCTCTTCGCGCACCTGCTCGCTCCACCAGGTGATGGCGACGTGAAAGCCATAGTCGCTGGCCGACTTCTCGGCCCAGCCACGCCACTGGTGGAAGGCGTCGAGCAAGGACTGCTGCGGGTTGGGAATCACGAAGTCGATGATCGAGGTGGTGCCGCCGGCCAGGCCCGCGGCGGTGCCGCTGTAGAAGTCCTCGCTGGCCACGGTGCCCATGAAGGGCAGCTGCATGTGGGTGTGCGGGTCGATGCCGCCGGGCATCAGGTACTGGCCGCTGCCGTCGAGCACTTCACAGCCGGCCGGGACCTCAAGGTCACTGCCGATGGCCTTGATCACGCCGTCGGCACACAACACATCGGCACGGTAGCTTTCTTCATGGGTAATCAGGGTGGCGCCACGAATCATAAGCGTCATCAGATGCTCCTCGCAGGCTTGACCGGTTGTTACCGGTTCTAGGTTTTGTACTTTTTTCAGCGTAGGCGAAAACCTGTCATCGCTGTCAGGAAATGAATCTAGTCTGCGATTTCGGATAGGGCAAATAATTAGTTTATAGACCTACAGATAGGTTAAATGGCTGATCTACAAGGGTTATATGGACTATTTCGGGCTCAAGAAAAACGACCAGTGGTCCTGTCGTTCTTGACAGGTTGTGGAAATGGTCAAGATTTCTCATGGGCAGCCGTGATTGCCCACATGCCAGTGCAATGCAACCAACTCCCAAAAACACAACAACAGTGGAGCGGCCATGCAGCAGACCAGATCGCAGGTGAGCGAACGCGACGGCTTGTATGAACTCGACGCCGGCAGCGACGTCCTCGACAGCCCCCGGTACAACCACGACATCGCCCCGACCAAGGTGCACGAGCGCACCTGGAACAAATGGCACATCACCGCGCTGTGGGTCGGCATGTCGATCTGCGTGCCCACCTATACCCTCGGCGGCGTGCTCACCGCTTATTTTGGCCTGACGGTGGGCGAGGCGCTGCTGGCGATCCTGCTGGCCAACACCGTGGTGCTGATTCCGCTGACCTTGAATGCGTTTCCCGGTACCAAGTACGGCATCCCCTTTCCGGTGCTGCTGCGCGCGTCCTTCGGCATCCTCGGCTCCAACGTGCCGTGCCTGATCCGCGCCCTGGTGGCCTGCGGCTGGTTCGGCATTCAGACCCTGTTCGGCGGCCTGGCCATTCACCTGTTTCTCGGTTCGCTGTCGGCGGACTGGAAGGCGCTGGGCGGCACCGGCGAGGTGATCGGCTTCATGCTGTTCTGGTGCCTGAACCTGTGGGTGGTGCTGCGCGGCGCCGAGTCGATCAAATGGCTGGAAACCCTGTCGGCGCCGTTGCTGGTGCTGGTGGGCGCCGGGCTGCTGGTGTGGGCCTTGCCCAATGTGTCGATCAGCGAGCTGATGGCCCAGCCGCCCAAGCGGCCCGAGGGCGCCAGCGTGTATGGCTACTTTTTTGCCGGGCTGACCGCCATGGTCGGTTTCTGGGCCACGCTGTCGTTGAACATTCCTGACTTCAGCCGCTATGCCAAAAGCCAGAAAGACCAGATCCTCGGGCAGATCTTCGGCCTGCCGCTGACCATGTTCCTGTTCGCCGCCCTCGGCGTGGTGCTGACCGCAGCTTCTGCCTCGCTGGTCGGCGAAACCGTGTCCGACCCGGTCAGCCTGATCGGGCATATCCAGAGCCCGCTGTGGGTCGCACTGGCCATGGCCCTGATCATCATCGCCACACTGTCGACCAACACGGCGGCGAACATCGTCTCGCCGACCAACGACTTCCAGAACCTGGCGCCCAAATGGATCGGGCGTACCACTGCGGTGCTGCTCACCGGTCTGGTGGGGCTGTTGCTGATGGGCCATGAACTGTTGAAAAAGCTTGGCTGGATCGTCAGCGATGTGAGCCTGGAAAGCCTCTATTCCAACTGGTTGCTGGGCTATTCCAGCCTGCTCGGGCCGATTGCCGGGATCATGGTGGTGGACTACTTCATCATCCGCAAACAGACCCTGGACCTCGCCGGCCTGTACCGCGACGACGTCTATCCGGCCTGGAACGCCGCCGGCTTCATCGCCTTCGGCGTACCGGTGGTGCTGACCCTGTTGTCGCTGCACAGCACCGCTTTCAGCTGGTTCTACGACTTTGGCTGGTTCACCGGCTCCGCATTGGGCGGGCTGATCTACTACGCCCTCGGCAGCCTCAGTGCGGCCCGCGCGACCAACCTCAAACCCACCGTGTAACCCCTATGGCCCGCAGAGGCCAGGCACGTGATGCAGGAGAAGCACATGCAAACCGCTCAGGATGTTCTGCAATCGACCCAACGGCATATCAACGGCGAACGTTTGTGGCAGTCGCTGATGGACCTGGCCCGGCTTGGCGCCACGGTCAAGGGCGGGGTTTGCCGCCTGGCCCTGACCGACCTCGATCGCCAGGCCCGTGACCTGTTCGTCAAATGGACCGAGGAGGCTGGTTGTACCGTCACCATTGACGGCGTCGGCAACATCTTCGCCCGCCGCCCGGGACGCAACCCGCAACTGCCGCCCGTGATGACCGGTAGTCATATCGACACTCAGCCTACAGGTGGCAAGTTCGACGGCTGCTTTGGCGTGCTGGCCGGGCTTGAAGTGCTGCGCACTCTCAATGACCTCAAGGTTGAAACCGAAGCGCCGCTGGAGGTGGTGGTGTGGACCAACGAGGAGGGCTCGCGCTTTGCTCCGTGCATGATGGGTTCGGGGGTGTTTGCCGAGAAATTCACCCTGGCCGAAACCCTGGCCAAGACCGATGCCGAAGGCATCAGCGTTGGCGAGGCGCTCAACGCCATTGGCTATGCCGGGCCACGGCCGGTCAGCGGCCATCCGGTGGGCGCTTACTTCGAGGCGCATATCGAGCAGGGGCCGATCCTGGAAGACCAGCACAAGACCATCGGTGTGGTGCTGGGGGCCCTCGGGCAAAAGTGGTTCGACCTGACCCTGCGCGGCGTCGAGGCCCACGCCGGGCCTACGCCGATGCACCTGCGCAAGGATGCCCTGGTCGGCGCCAGCGCAGTGGTGGCGGCGGTCAATCGCGTGGCCCTGGAGCACCAGCCTCACGCTTGCGGCACGGTCGGTTGCCTGCAGGCCTATCCGGGCTCGCGCAACGTGATCCCTGGCGAGGTGCGCATGACCCTGGATTTCCGTCACCTGGAGCCGGAGCGGCTGGACTCGATGATTGCCCAGGTCAAGGCGGTGATCAGCAGCACCTGCCAGCAGCATGGGTTGACGCATACCCTGACACCGACTGCGGATTTCCCGGCGCTGTACTTTGACCAGGGTTGCGTGGAGGCGGTGCGTAGCGCGGCCAAGGGCCTGGGGCTGTCGCACATGGATATTGTCAGTGGCGCCGGGCATGATGCGATCTTTGTCGCTGAACTGGGCCCGGCGGGGATGATCTTCGTGCCCTGTGAAGGCGGGATCAGCCACAACGAGATCGAGAATGCCGCGCCTGAAGACCTGGCCGATGGTTGCGCGGTGTTGTTGCGCTCGATGCTGGCGGCGGCGCAGGCAGTGGCGCGGGGCAGGGAGGCGGCTTGAGCTGAAGGCCCCATCGCTGGCAAGCCAGCTCCCACAGGGTAAGCAGGAGCCACTGTGGGAGCTGGCTTGCCAGCGATGGCCGCGCCGCGGTTCAGAGCCAGCCATCCGCTGCATGCAAGGCCGACAAGGGCTGAAGGGTTTTTTTGTCGATGGCTTGCAGAGCGTATAAACTGCACCCACTTTGGCCGGTCGCTACCTGAACCGGCACCTGAATCAAGAGAGTCGAGATGGGCGCACAGTGGAAAGCCAAGCATAGAGAAGAAGCAGCCAACGCCAAAGGCAAGATCATGGGCAAGCTGTCCAAGGAGATCCAGATCGCCGCCAAGTCCGGCGCCGACCCGGACATGAACCCGCGCCTGCGCCTGGCCATCGAGCAAGCCAAAAAGGCCTCGATGACCCGTGAGACCCTGGAGCGCGCGATCCGCAAGGGTGCCGGCCTGGATGGCGATGCGGTGCAGTACACCGCTGTGACCTATGAAGGCTTTGCCCCGCATCAGGTGCCGCTGATCGTCGAGTGCCTGACCGACAACGTCAACCGCACCGTGGCGCAGATCCGCGTGCTGTTCCGCAAGGGCCAGTTGGGCGCCTCTGGCTCGGTGGCCTGGGACTTCAACCATGTCGGCCTGATCGAGGCCACGCCGAACAGCCCTGAGGCTGACCCGGAAATGGCCGCCATCGAAGCCGGTGCCCAGGATTTTGCCGAAGGCGAAGAAGAGGGCGCGACCCTGTTCATCACCGACACCACCGACCTCGATGCCGTGCAGAAAGCCCTGCCGGGTCAGGGTTTCACTGTGGTTTCGGCGAAAATCGGCTACACCCCGAAAAACCCGGTCAGCAGTTTGAACGACGAACAGATGGCCGAGGTTGAAGCCTTCCTGCAGGCGATTGACGATAACGATGACGTGCAGAACGTTTATGTAGGTCTGGCGGGTTGATGTAAGCCTTCAGGGCCCTATCGCCGGCAAGGCCGGCTCCCACAAGTACGGTGCATGCTGTACCTGTGGGAGCCGGCCTTGCCGGCGATTCAGACGCCGCGCAGCTGCTGACAAACCCCGTCAAAACTGGGGCGCAGCATCACCTCAGGCCGTACACAATCCCGCTGCACCGCCCTCAATCCCTCGCAATCCCCCTCGCAACACGCCAGCAACTCCCCTAACAACACCCCAAACGCCAATACCTCGATCCGCTGCAACGCGGCGGCCGCCACACTGCTATCAAGCGGATGAAACGACGCCGCGCCGAAATCCCCTAGCAAGCAATCGCCTTCCTCATCGCACAGCACATTGTGCGCATACAGATCGCCATGGGTAATCCCGTGCCCATGCAGGTGCGCGCCCACGCCAGCAATGGCGCCGGCCAAACGCCGCACGCAAGCCAGGCTCAAGCGCCGTGGCGGGTATGTATCCCGTGTGCAGGAATCCAGGCTTGGCGGCCCGGCGAGGTTGAACCAGCTCGGCTCGATCAGCTGCATCACCAGCGCCGGTAGGTGCTGCGGGTGGTTGTCGATGCGTCCGGCCAGGCGTACCAGTTGCGGGTGGTCGCCAGCAGCGATGCAGGCGCTCATCTCGTTGAGCGGCAAGCCGTCGCTGGTCATCTCGCCCTTGTACACCTTGACCGCCACCGGCGCTTCTTGGTGTTGCCAGCGGGCTTGATGGATGACACCGGAAGCGCCCTGGCCCACGACCTGTTCAAGGGTGATCTGCTGCCAGTCAATGATGTTGCAATGGCCAGGGTCTTGCGGCGTGCAGTAACCCGCCGCCATGGGGTTACCGGCATAGGCCAGCCAGGCCAGGCGCGGCATCTGCAGCAGCCATTCGGGCAGGGCTGGCAACTGGTTGGCGGACAGGCGCAGCAGCTCCAGCTTGGTGCAGCGCGCCAGGCTGGCTGGCAGGGCTCGCAGGCGGTTACCGGCCAGCATCAGTTTTTGCAGGTCCGGGCAATCGCCCAATGCCTCGGGCAAGCGTTCGATACGGTTATCGGTAAGCACCAGCGCCCGCAAACGCGGGGGCAGAGCGGCGCCGCTGACCTGCTCGATCTGGTTGCTCTTGAACCCGACCATCTCCAGCGTCTGGCACTGGCCGATGCTTTCGGGCAGGTGGCGAAAGCGGTTTTGCGAGCAGAACAGCACCTTGAGCTTGCCCAGGCGGCCCAGATCCTCGGGCAAATCGCTGAGGCGATTGCCGGTCAGGTTGAGCACTTGCAGGCTGTCGGCCAGGTCGAAAATTTCCCGCGGGAACTGTTCCAGCCCGCAGGCCAGGTCGAGGCGGGCAATGCCCGCCAGACGGCCGGCTTTGAGGTCTTCAAGGGTATGCATGGGGGCGTGGCAGGCTCAAAAATAAACGGCGCTCATCATACCGGCAAGATGCGACTTAAGTCCCATGGCAGACTGGCCGCTGCGGTCCATACTCGAAGTTCGCCCTTTATTAATAACAACAAGTTCAGGGTTTTCATTCGATGACTTATCAGCACAGTTACGCCCGCTCCATCGCCGACCCAGCCAACTTCTGGGCCGAACAGGCTGACCACCTGGCCTGGTACCGCAAGCCCCTGCACACCCTTGTTGAAAATGCCGATGGTACCCACCAGTGGTTCGCCGACGGCCGGCTCAACAGCTGCTACCTGGCCCTCGACCATCAGATCGAGCAAGGCCGGGGCGAGCAGACCGCGTTGATCTACGACTCGCCGGTAACCGGCAGCCAGCAACAGTTCAGCTACGGCCAGTTGCGCGACGAGGTGGCGCAACTGGCCGGGCTGTTGCGCAGCCTTGGGGTCGAGAAGGGCGACGGGGTGATCATCTACATGCCCATGGTGCCGCAGGCGGCCATGGCCATGCTCGCCTGCGCGCGTATCGGCGCGGTGCATTCGGTGGTATTCGGCGGCTTTGCCGCCAACGAGTTGGCCCTGCGCATCGACGATGCCCGCCCCAAGCTGCTGCTGACCGCCTCGTGCGGGCTGGAGTTCGACCGGGTCATCGCGTACAAGCCGCTGGTTGACCGCGCCTTGCAACTGGCCAAGCACCAGCCACGTCAGGTGCTGGTGCTGCAACGCCCGCAAGCCCGGGCAGCGCTGGTCGAAGGCCGCGACCTGGACTGGCTCGCTGCCGTGGCCGGCGCCAGCCCGGTGGCGCCGGTGGCGCTGGACGCCGCCGACCCGCTGTACATCATGTACACCTCCGGCACTACCGGCAAACCCAAAGGTATCGTCCGTGAAAACGGCGGTAACGCCGTGGCCTTGAGTTTTGCCATGCGCCACATCTACGGCATGCAGGCCGGCGATGTGTGGTGGGGTATTTCTGATGTCGGCTGGGTAGTCGGCCATTCGCTGATCGTCTACGGGCCGTTGATGAACGGCTGCACCACGGTGTTCTACGAAGGCAAGCCGATCCGCACGCCGGACGCCGGGGCCTATTGGCGGGTGGTCGAGCAGTACCGGGTCAACGGCCTGTTCTGCGCGCCCACCGCCATGCGCGCGATCCGCAAGGAAGACCCCGACGGCGAACTGCTGCGCCGCTATGACCTGAGCTCCCTGCGGCAGTTGTTCCTGGCCGGTGAGAAGCTCGATTCCAGTACCCATCAATGGCTGGAGGCAACCAGCGGCAAGACCGTGCACGACCACTGGTGGCAGACCGAAACCGGCTGGCCGGTGACCGCGCCTTGCGTAGGTCTTGAAGGCAGTGCGGCGCGGCCGGGTTCGAGCAACCGTGCGGTGCCGGGTTATCACGTGCGGGTGCTCGACGAGGATGGCCACCTGCTTGGCGCCAACCAGCAAGGCTCGATCGTCATTGCCTTGCCGTTGCCGCCCGGTTGCAGCCAGACCTTGTGGGGCGATCACCAGCGTTACCTGGATGCCTACCTGAAGACCTACCCCGGCTATTACCACACCGGCGACGGCGGTTACCTGGATGAAGACGGTTTCGTCTACATCATGGGGCGCACCGACGACGTCATCAACGTCTCCGGCCATCGCCTGTCCACCGGCGAGATGGAGGACCTGGTCGCCCGCCACCCGGCCGTGGCCGAGTGTGCGGTGATCGGCGTGCACGACGAGATCAAGGGCCAGGTGCCGCTGGCGCTGGTGGTGCTCAAGGACGGCCAGGACATCCCGCAGGCGCAGATGCAGAGTGAACTGGTGGCCAGCGTGCGCGAGCAGATTGGCGCCCTGGCGTGCTTCAACCAGGTACGGGTGGTCAAGCGCCTGCCCAAGACCCGCTCGGGCAAGATCTTGCGCGCGGTGCTGCGCAAGATCGCCGATCAGCAGCCATATACACCGCCCTCGACCCTGGATGATCCGGCGGTGCTGGTGGAGATCGAGGCGGTGTTGGCGAGCCTGGCGCGGGCGGGGTAAGCAGGTACTACCCCGGTGGCCTCATCGCTGGCAAGCCAGCTTCCACAGGTCTTGCACCAACCTTGAGAACACTGCCAATCCTGTGGGAGCCGGCATTGCCGGCGATCGAGCGCGAAGCGCTCGTAGTTCAGGTCTCAGCAGCCAGCCTGGCGCAATTGCCCCAGGCGGCTGCGGGTGCGGGCCAGGTCGCTGGCGCTGCCGCCGAGGCTGTCGGCCAGCGGCCGGCTACCGATCAGCACCAGGTGCTTGTCCTGGTCGTACAGCACATCCACCAGGTTGATGAAGCGCTGCTGGGCGGCGACCGAACAGTCTTCAAGGTTTGGCAAACGGTCGATGATCCAGTGATCAAAATGCCGTGCCAGTTCCAGGTAGTCGATCACCGCCGTGGGCTGCTCGCACAGTTCGACAAAGTCAAAGCCCACCGTGCGCTGCTCGCTCAGGTGTGCGCGCAGCGTGCGCTTGCCTACCTCCAGCAAAACCGGCGCGTCACCCGGCTCAGGCAACTGCAAGGCCTGGCGCTGTTCGCGGCTGCCCGGCCACAAGTAATGACCCTGGGTAAAACGCTGCTGGCCAGCAGCGCTGGGCAGGCGACGAAAGTCCTGCTCGCCGCCGACTTCAAGCACGTGCATACGGCGGTTGATCAGGCCGATCACCGGCTCGAAACGCTGGTGATAGAGCGGGTTGGGCAGCAGGCCTTGCGGTGCGTGGTTGGAGGTCACCAGCAAAAACATCCGCCGCGCGAACAAGGCCTGAAACAGCCGGGTGATGAGCATGGCATCGCCAATGTCGTGCACATGGAACTCGTCGAAACACAGCACCTGGCAGTCTTCGAGCAGTTCATCCAGGGTGCAGGCCAGGGCATCGTCCTGATGGCGATGGTCAAACATGCCCTGATGCAGGCGGGCGAAGAAGTCATGAAAGTGCAGGCGGCGCTTGTGGGCCTGGGGCAGGGCCTGGAAGAAACCGTCGAGCAGCCAGCTCTTGCCGCGCCCGACCGCGCCATACAGGTACAAGCTGCGCGCCTGGCCAGTTTCAAGTTGTGCCGCCTGGGCGGCCATATGTTCGATGACGCGCAGTTGGCCGGCGCTCAGGGTGTAGCCGCGGGCTGTGGCCTGGGTGCGAAAATGCTGACGAACGGTCTCCGCCAGGGCGCTGTGATCAGCCGCGGGCGTGCTCAAGCGGCGCAAGGCGCGCAAGGGCGAACGTATCCAGGAAGGGGGCAGGGCAGGCAAACCGGGCTCCTCGGGGCGATGGGACTCAAGGGCCAGCTTGAGCGAGGGCGGCCAATTTAACCAATATGATTGAAGGCGGCCAGTGATCTCGACAGGGGATAGGTGGCGATGTTTATCGCGGGGCTAGCTCGCGCCTACAGAGAAATCTTGTACGCGACTTATACATTTCCTTGCGAACTGGCAGGTTTTTCCTTCACTGCTACCCTCAAGGTCAGATAAACCCTGCATTGAAGGATGACACGGTGAAGGGACGCTCTTTGACAACGCTGCTCGCGTTGCTCTCAGCCAGCACGGCAGGCGCCGCCGATTTCATGGTTGAAGTCAAAGTGCAGGTGCAACGCGGCTGTGTACTCATTCACCAGCCCCGTGATGCCGGCGCCCAGGCCCTGGGCGTGCTCGACTTCGGCCGCACCGCGCGGCTGGACGACCCGGCCGGCCCGCTCAGCAGCCAGCTGGTTGCCGTGCGTGCACCACGCCTGGAATGCAACCCCGACACCGCCTATCAGGTACAGGTCGATGGCGGTCAGCACGGTGGCGTCGGCGAGGTGCGTTACCTGGCCAGCAACCAGCCGACAGCCCGACCTATCCCCTACCGTTTGTATCAGGACCCGGCCTGGCGCATGCCGCTGCCGGTCAATGTCGTCCAGCACGCCCGGGTGCCCGACTCGGGCTCGGTGGCGCTGCCGTTGTATGCGCGTATCGACCGCTTGGCCTACGTACCGGTGGTGGGGCGTTATTCGGATCTGCTCAAAGTCACCGTCACCTGGTAGCCGGGGCGGCGCTTGCTAAAGGAACTGGCAGGATGAAACGGGTATTGCTGTTGAGTGTTGGCCCACTGCTGTTGCTCAGCCACGATGCCTTTGCGGCCATGAGCGGGCATATCCAGGCCCAGCTGGTGATCAGCAGCGCCTGCCAGATCAGCGCCGGCCCTGGCTCCCTGGAAACCCCGGGTGGCGGTGTGCTGGACTTTGGCCGCCAGGGCCCGAGCTGGACCAGCCCGTTGCACTCCGGCATCGAAAACAGCACCGGTGACGGCAACCTGCACGTGCGCTGTAACCCGCAGGTGCGGGCTTTCACCGTGAGCATCAACGGCGGTACCAACGGCGATGGTGCCACGCGAAGGCTGAGCAACGGCCGCGAGCTGATTCCCTATGAGCTGGCCGCCGACCCTTCAGGCCGGGCCCGTTACGCCATTGGCCAGACCCGCAATTTTTCGGTCAGCAGCGCCGCACAGATTCCGATTCCGATCTATGGTGCAGTAGTCGCCCATCCCAAGGCGCTGCCGGCCGGCATTTACCGTGACACCCTGATGGTGACCCTGGATTGGTAGCACGCAAGGAGTGACTCATGCACTTGAACCTCTCACGCTTGATTTTCGCCGGCATCGGCCTGGCGCTTGCTGCCCAGGCCCAGGCAGCCACAGTAACCGGCAATATCACCGCCACCCTGACGCTGATCGCCAGTTGCCAGGTCAACGGTGGCGGCGGTGCCAGCGGCCTGAACTTCGGTACGCTGAACTTCGGCACCCAGGAAGCGCTGTTCACGGATGCCCCCGGGCAAGTGCTCGGCGGTGGCGGTGGCGCCATGAGCATCCTCTGCTCCAGCGGTACGGTACCGGTGATCAAGGTGCGCGCCGGTGCTCATGACAGCCAGTCAGCCGGCGGTAGCCGGGCGCTTTACGACGGCGTCGGCAACTACGTGCCCTATGACTTCTACACCGATTCAGGGCATAGCCAACTGCTGGCTATCGACGACACCATCACGCTGCCGACCAGTACCGGTGCGGCGCAGACGGTCAACCTTTATGGCTTGGCCAAAGGCAAGGCGGGCCTGCCGGCCGGGGTGTACACCGACACGGTGGCGGTCGAGTTGAGTTTTTGAGCCGTGCACCGCGTCTTGCCGGCGCTGCTGGCCCTGGTCGCCGGCAGCGTGCCGTTGCCATTGGCGGCGGTCACCACCAGCACCTTTCAGGTCAGTGCCACGGTGGCCTCCGGTTGCCTGGTGGTGGGCGGGGTGAGCAACTACGGCAACCTGGATTTCGGCAGTTATTCGGCGCTGTCGACCAGCAGCGTGAGCACCGCCCTGGGCGGAACGACGGTGACCCTGCAATGCACGCCGGGGGTAAGCCTGAGCATGAGCGTCGATGCCGGATTAAACAGCGCCAGTGGCACGCGCAACCTCAAACGCAGCAGCGGCACTTCGCTGGTGGCCTATCAACTGTTTCGCGATGCCGGCTTCAGCCAGAGCCTGGGCATCAACCAGAGCGTGGCGGTGAGCTACAGCGACCCTGCGGCAATCAGCTTGCCGGTTTACGCCCGGGCCCAGTTGACCGGCACTCTGCCGGCCGGCAGCTATACCGATGTGGTGCAGGTGGTGCTGACCTTTTGAGCCGCGCCGCTGAATGACTTGGACAATAAGGAGTGTGTGCATGGGAGTAGGCGCTGGCAGTTCGCGCTTGAGCTACAAGCTCTTGGCTTGCGCGGTTGCCCTGTTGGGCAGTGCACCGTTGCAGGCGGCCACTTCGGTACTGATCTGGCCGATCGATCCCGTGCTGGAGGCCAATCAGAAAGCCGGGGCGCTGTGGCTGGAAAACCGCGGCGACGCACCGGCCAACCTGCAGGTCCGGGTGTTCGCCTGGCGCCAGGGCGAGTTCGACGATCAGTACCAGGCCCAACGCGAGATCATCGGCAGCCCGCCGGTGGCCAATATCGCCCCCGGGCAAAAGCAGTTGATCCGCCTGACCCGCACCGGCAACTCGCCGGTCGGCCAGGAGCAGGCCTACCGCATCATCATCGATGAAATTCCCCCGGCCTTGCCGGCGGTGGCCAGCGCCGACAAGGCCCAGGCGGCGATCCGCTTTCAGATGCGTTACTCGGTACCGCTGTTTGTCTATGGCGAGGGACTGTGGGGCAAACCGGACGCCAGCGGCCAGCGCGGCGACAGCGGGGTGGGCAAGCCGGCGCTGAGCTGGCGCCAGGTGTCGGTGCAGGGCAAGCCCTATGTGGAAATCCGCAACAGCGGGCCGGTGCACGCTCGCCTGACCGATGTGGTGCTGCAGCAGGGCGGCCAGAGCCGGCCGCTGGTCGAGGGCCTGCTCGGCTATGTACTGCCCGGCGCGGTCATGCGCTGGCCGGCGCCGCAGACGATGAGCGCCGCCTCGGTGCTCAAGGGCCGGGTCAATGGCCAGGAGCCGGCGCAAACCCTGAGTCAGGGCCAATGAACCACTGCTAGCAGCAAGGGGCCAGGGAGGACCCGGTAATGGTCGGATACGGTGTGTGAGGCTCTTTTCGGCGCTGCAGGCCTGTGGCCTGACCGTGCTGGGTTGTGGCTCGCTGCTGGCCGGCGAACTGCCGCCGCCCCCGGCCAGCCTCGAAGCGGTTGCCGATGCGCCGTTGTTCCTGGAACTGCTGGTCAACCAGATGAGCAGCCCTGAGCTGGTAGCGGTGCAGCAGCGCGCCGGGCGCCTGTACATGGCCACGGCCGATTTGCACGCGGCCGGTATCGAACTGCCTGGCGAGTACGGCGCCGAAGTGGCCCTGGACAGCATCCCCGGGCTGCATACCGACTACGACAGCCAGGGCCAGCGCCTGCTCCTGCAGGTGCCGGCCAACTGGCTGCCGACCCAGCGCATCGGCAGCCGCCAGTTGTACCCGGCCAGCGAAGCGCGCAGCAGCTTCGGTGCATTGCTCAACTATGACCTGTACCTCAACGACACCGACGACGGTGGTCGCTATCTCGCGGCCTGGAACGAGCTGCGCCTGTTCGACAGCTGGGGCACGCTGTCGACCACCGGCCAGTGGCGCCAGTCCCTGGGTGGCAACGATTACGCCGCCAGCCAGGAAGGTTTTCGCCGCTACGACAGCACTTGGCGCTATACCGACGAAGCGCGCCTGCTGACCCTGGAGGTCGGCGACGTGATCAGTGGCGCCTTGCCCTGGACCGGCTCGGTGCGCCTGGGCGGCCTGCAACTGTCGCGTGATTTTGCCGTGCGCCCGGACCTGGTCACCTACCCGTTGCCGGCCTTTGCCGGTGAAGCGGCGGTGCCGTCCTCGGTGGACCTGTTCATCAACGGCTACAAGAGCTCCAGCGCCGAGCTGCAACCGGGCCCTTACACCCTGACCAATGTGCCGTTCATCAATGGTGCCGGTGAGGCCGTGGTGGTGACCACCGATGCCCTGGGCCGCCAGGTCTCGACCACCTTGCCGTTCTATGTCACCAGCAGCCTGTTGCAGCAGGGCCTGGCGGATTTCTCGGTCGCTGCCGGTAGCCTGCGCCGGGATTACGCGATTCGCGACTTTGCCTACGGCCCGGGGGTTGCCGCCGCCAGCCTGCGCTATGGCCTGAGCGACAGCTTCACCCTCGAAAGCCACGCCGAGGCGGCCGAGGCCCTGGCCCTCGGCGGGCTGGGCGGCAACTGGCAGGTGGGCAACTGGGGCGTGGTCAACACGGCCCTGAGCCAAAGCCGTTTCGACAGCCGCAGCGGCGAGCAGCTGAGCTTCGGCTACCAGTACAACAGCCAGCGCCTGGGCTTTAACTACCAGCGCCTGCAACGGCGGGGCGACTACGCCGACCTGTCGCTGGTCGACAGCCCCTACACGCGCCTGAGCCAGCGCAGCGAGCAGGTGACCTTGAGCCTTAACCTGGAACGTTACGGTAGCCTCGGTGCCGGCTATTTTGATGTACGTGCCGGCGACAACTCGCGGACCCGCTTGCTCAACCTCAGCTGGAGCAAGCCACTGTGGGGCAATAGCAGCCTGTACCTGTCGGCCAACCGTGAAATCGGTGACAGCCAGTGGGCGCTGCAGGCGCAACTGGTGGTCCCGTTCGACCTGCGTGGCACCCTGAGCTTCAGCGTCGAGCGCAACCAGGACGGCGAGCGCCAGCAACGGGTCAACTACAGCCGCGCGGTGCCCAGCGAAGGCGGGGTCGGTTTCAACCTCGGTTACGCCGATGGCGACCGCGAAGCCTATCGCCAGGCCGACGTCACCTGGCGCCTGCAGTCCGTGCAACTGCAGGCCGGCGCCTATGGCAGCAGCGCCAGCATGACCCGCTGGGCCGATGCCAGCGGGTCGCTGGTGTGGATGGACGCCGGGGTATTCGCCGCCAACCGCATCGACGATGCCTTCGTGGTGGTCAGCACCGAAGGCTTTGCCGAGGTGCCGGTGCGTTACGAGAACCAGCTGGTCGGTCGCACCGACCGCAACGGCCACCTGCTGGTGCCCTGGAGCAGCGCCTACTACCGGGCCAAGTACGAGATCGACCCCATGGAGCTGCCGGCCAATGTCCAGACCCCTGAGGTCGAGCAGCGCGTGGCCGTGCGTCGTGGCAGCGGCTACCTGCTGGAGTTCCCCCTGCAACGGGTGGTGGCGGCGAGCATCGTCCTGGTCGATGGCCACCACCAGGAACTGCCCTTGGGCAGCCAGGTGCGCCACGAGCAGAGCGGGGCGCTGGCGGTGGTCGGTTGGGACGGGCTGGTGTATCTGGAGGGGCTGGCTGCGGACAACAGCCTGCAGGTGCAGATCGCCAATGGCGGCAGTTGCCGGGTGCAGTTCACGCTGGCGCCCGAGCAGGACCAGGTGCCGCTGATCGGCCCGCTGGTGTGCCAATGAAGCGCCTGCTCGTGCTGCTGGCGTTGTTGCTCAGCCAGCAGGCGCAGGCGCTGTGCTCGGTGGTCGATACCGCGCCGGCAAGCTTTGGCAGCGTCAGCTCGACCCTGGTGCGCACCACCGTACAGTCGGCTTCGACCCTCAATGCCGGGCTGCAATGCACAGGTTCCCTGGCGAGCCTGCTGGCCAGCGACGATCATTTCTATGCCACCTTCACCCCGCCCGCAGGCAGTACCGGCTTGCTCGGGCCCACCGGCGATGTGATCACCTATACCCTGTACGCCAACAACACCAGCAACTTCCCGATCGCCCGCAGCCTGCCCTACGATTTTGCCCGCAACGGCATCATCGACGCCCTCGGCCTGCTCAACGGCACCACACCCAAGGCGGTGCCGATCTACCTCAAGAGCCTGACCGGCAGCAACGTCGCCGCCGGTCTCTATCAAGAAACCTTCTCGGTGTACTGGGACATCAGTTACTGCTGGGGCCTGGGCGTGGGCAATATCTGTCTGGGCCGGCAGAACCTCACCGGCACCACCAACCTGACCGTGAGCCTGACCGTGACCAATGACTGCCAGATCACCAGCCCCAATATCAGCTTCGGCAGTGCGCCGGTGGTCGGCGGCTTCAGCACGGTCAACAGCAACGTCAACGTCTCCTGCACCAAGGGCAGCAATTACAGCGTGGGCCTGGACGACGGCCAGAACGTTTCCGCCGGGCGGCGGCGAATGAAATCGGCGGCCAACAATTACCTCGCCTATGACATCTTCAAGAGCGCCGGCAGCGTGCGCTGGGGCAGCGTTACCACTGCCCGTCGGGCCAGCACCGATGCCGACATCAATCCCGGCGCGGGCACCGGCACCGGCAGCCAGGTGTTCAACTACAACGCCAAGGTCTACACCGACCAGAGTACACCCCCAGCCGGTACCTACCTGGACAACGTGATACTCGACGTGCAGTTTTGAGCCCGCACCCCTTCAGTCAGCCACCAGTAACCCAGGGCCAGGGCGTTGAGCAGGGCGCCGTAGGCACACACCCACAGCCAGCCGCCCCAGGCGTAGACCAGGGTCGAGGTCAGCGCGCCGAAGGCACTGCCCACTGAATAGAACAGCATGTAGGCGGCAGTCAGGCGGCTGTGGGTGGCTTCGGGCAAGCGGTAGATCAGGCTCTGGCTGGCGACGTGCACGGCCTGCAGGCCCAGGTCGAACAGCACCACGCCGAGCAGCAGCGCCCACAATGAGTAGCCGGTCAGGGCGATGGCCGCCCAGGACCCCAGCATCAACAGCAACGAGCCACCACTGACCCATTGGCCCAGGCCGCGATCCACCAGCGCTCCGGCCCGTGCCGCGGCCAGTGCGCCGGCCGCTCCAGCCAGGCCGAACAGGCCGACTTCACGGGTCGATAACGACAGTGGCGGGGCGCTCAAGGGCAGCACCAGTGGCGTCCACAACACCATCGCCGAGGCGAAGCTGAGCAGGGCCAGCAGCGAGCGTCGGCGCAGCAGCGGCTCATCGCGCAACAGCAGCGCCAATGAGCGGATCAGTTCGCTGTAACGGGTGGGCGCCTGCGCCGGTTCCTGGCGCGGCAGCACGCGCCAGAGCAACGCGGCGATCACCAGCGTCAGTGCCGCCGACAGCCAGTAGATCGAGCGCCAGCCGGCCAGGTCGGCCATGGCCCCGGACAAGGTGCGGGCGAGGAGGATGCCGATCACGATACCGCTGGTGATCACCCCCACCACCTGGCCGCGTTCGCTGGCCGCCGACAGCGTGGCGGCATAGGCCACCAGCACTTGCGTGACCACTGCCAGCAAGCCGCTCAAGCCCATGCCGAGCAGCAGCCAGGGGGTACTCGGTGCCCAGGCAATCAGCAGCAAGGCCAGGGCCGACAGCAGTGACTGGCCGACAATCAGCCGCCGCCGGTTGAGACGATCGCCCAGCGGCACCAGCAGCAACAGGCCCAGGCCATAGCCGACCTGGGTCAGGGTCACCACCAGGCCGACCAGGCCCGGGTCGATGGCAAATTCCCGGGCCATGGCTTCCAGCAAGGGTTGCGCGTAATAGACATTGCCCACCGCCAAAGCGCAGGCCACGGAAAACAGCAAGACGACGGCGGACGACAATCGATGTGCGGGCTGCATGGGGTTCAATCCTTCTGGTTGCATAATGAAACCAGTTGTACGCTAGATAAACTGGTTTTATATTGCAACCACTTTCATTGGCGAGATTTCCCATGGTCCAACGCACCCGCCTGCAAGACGCCGAATGCCCGGTGGCCCGTTCCCTCGACGCCATTGGTGACTGGTGGTCGCTGCTGATCGTGCGTGATGCCTTCGATGGCTTGAAGCGCTTCAGTGAATTCCAGCGCAACCTCGGCCTGGCCAAGAACATCCTCAGCACCCGCCTGCGCCAGTTGGTCGAGCACCAGATCTTCGAACTGGTGCCGGTGTCCGAGGGCAGCGCCTATCAGGAATACGTGCTCACCGAAAAAGGCCTGGGCCTGTTCCCGTTGATCGTCGGCTTGCGCCAGTGGGGCGAGGCGTTCTACTTCGCCGAGGGCGAGGCCCATTCGCAGCTGGTCGACCGTCAACACGGCCAACCGGTCAAGGCCCTGGAGCTGCGCGCCGCCGACGGCCGCCTGCTCGGCCCGCACGACTGCGTGCGCCTGCCGGCCCAGGGCTAAGCCTGGCAGCCAGCTACAACCGTCACGGCAGCCACGGGCAAGACGGCCATTGCCTCAACGCGCAGAGTAGGACCACTGTCATCCTTCTGCTCGAGGTCTTTTGCCATGTCGCTCAACGACACGCTCAGTGCGCACCTGAATCGCGGCACGGTCGGCTTTCCCACCGCCCTTGCCAGTACCATCGGCCTGATCATGGCAAGCCCGGTGATCCTCACTGCGACCATGGGCTTCGGTATTGGCGGCAGTGCCTTCGCCGTGGCCATGCTGATTGCCGTGGTGATGATGCTGGCGCAGGCGACCACCTTTGCCGAGGCGGCGTCGATCCTGCCGACCACCGGCGCGGTCTACGACTACATCAACTGCGGCATGGGGCGCTTTTTCGCGATTACCGGCACGCTGTCGGCCTACCTGATTGTCCACGTCTTTGCCGGCACCGCCGAGACCATGCTGGCCGGGGTCATGGCCCTGGTGAACTTCGAGCACCTCAACACCCTGGCCGAGTCGGCCGGTGGCTCGTGGCTGTTGGGGGTGGGTTTCGTGATCATCTTCGCCATCCTCAATGCCTTCGGCGTCAGCGCGTTCGGCAAGGCCGAGATCATCCTCACCTTCGGCATGTGGACCACGCTGATGGTCTTTGGCGTGCTCGGCCTGGTTGCCGCGCCGGCCGTGGAGCTGGAGGGCTGGTTCGGGGTGTCGCTGGTGGGCACGGACCTGGTGACCATCCTCTCGCTGGTGGGCATGGCGATGTTCATGTTCGTCGGCTGCGAGTTCGTCACGCCGCTGGCCCCGGACCTGCGCCAGTCGGCGCGCAGCATGCCGCGAGCCATGGCCCTGGGCCTGCTCGGGGTGGCGGCGTGCATGTTCATCTACGGCGCGGCGATGAAGCGCCAGGTCGAGAACCTGGTGCTCGATGCCGCCAGCGGCGTGCACCTGCTGGATACGCCCATGGCCATCCCGCGGTTTGCCGAACAGGTGATGGGCGATATCGGCCCGCTGTGGCTGGGTATCGGCTTTCTGTTCGCCGGTGCTGCGACCATCAACACGCTGATGGCCGGGGTACCGCGGATTCTCTACGGCATGGCCGTCGACGGCGCCTTGCCCAAAGTCTTCACCTACCTGCACCCGCGCTTTAAAACGCCGCTGCTGTGCATCCTCGTCGCCGCCTTGATTCCATGCCTGCATGCCCTGTGGCTGGGTGGCAACACCGACCGCATCATGCACCTGGTGCTGGCGGCGGTGTGTGCCTGGAGTACCGCGTATTTGCTGGTGACCCTGTCGGTGGTGATCCTGCGCATCCGCCGCCCGGACCTGCCACGGGCCTACCGCTCGCCGCTGTTCCCGCTGCCGCAGATCCTGTCGAGCGTGGGGATTGTCCTGGGCATGTGGTTCATCACCCCGCCAGGCATGGACCCGGCCGACATCTACGTGCCCTTCGGCCTGATGCTGGCCGGTACGGCGGTGTACGCGCTGTTCTGGACCCTGGTGGTGCAGAAGGTCAATCCGTTCAAGCCGGCCTCGGTGGAAGAGGTGCTGGCGCGCGAATTCGCTCATCAACCGGGGACTGCTCATGGCTATTGCCCTGCGCCAACTGTGGCAAAAGCTGTCTGAACGGGCGCCGGCCGGCTATCGGCCGGGGCTGACCCTTGAGCGGGTGCGGCGCAACCTGGGCCTGGAGCGCTTCGAGGTCGTCGCCCCCGGCCTGGGCTGCTTCGACTGGGCCGGGCAGGCGGTGCAGGTACGCGAGCGCTGTGAAGCGCAATTGCTCATGCACCTGGTGCTGACCGAGTTCAGCCTGACCCTGCCTGCCACAGGGCAGGGCAACGCCCGCCTGGAACTGCACCACAGCGGGTCACTGCGGCGCACCGGGCTGCAGGTTCGCCTGCGCAAGGGCGAGCTGGCATTGCAGGCTGAACTGCAACGCCGCCTGCAGGCAGATAGCGCATTGCTGCAAGCGTTGATGCCGCTGGACTTCAAGCGCCTGTTGCTGCAACGGTGCGACGGTCAGTGGACCCTGAGCCTCGAACACATCGGCGCCAGCGAGGTGGTCAACCGCCTGCCGGCCTTTCGTCGCTACATTCGCCTGAGCCCCGAGCAACGCCAGCACCTGCTGGCCGCGCTGCAAGGCTTGCCGGCGCTAGTGGCCGGGCTCTGACCCGGCCACCTGGCATCAAACCTGCTTTCACCCTGGCTGCTTGACGCAAGTTGCGCGCACATAGATAACATGTTAACTATTGCCCAACAAAAACAAGATGCCACTGTGGAGGTACCCATGAGTATCCATCACGCCAGCAGCCCTGCGCTGGAACGCTGGAACGCAACGATGCAGAACATCTGCGGGGTGTACGAGACGGAACTGGCGTTCAACCCCTCGCTGTTCATCGGCGAGATTTCCACCTGGTCGCGCGGCGGCCTGGCCCTGGCCAACCTGCGCACCAATGCCGGGCTGATCCGCCGCAAGGGCCTGAACAGCGACCGCGACAACGACCAGCACTGCTTTCTGGTCAGCCAGCGCACCGGCTTTTCGCAGATCACCCAGAACGGCGTCAGCATCCAGCTGGCACCGGGCGAAATGCTTCTGATGGACGCCGCCGGCGCCTGCGAAATCATGCCCTTCGGCCTGATTGAACACGCCTCGCTGTCACTGGCGCGGGCCGAGGTGTGCAAGCAACTGGGCAGCGACAGCCGCACCTTCGGCAAGATCTCCCAGACCCGTGCCTGCGGGCGCATGCTGCACCTGTTGATGGACCAACTGTGCAAGGAGCAAAGCGCCGGCGAAGACGAGCAGGGCGAGGGCCAGGCGCTGCACAGTGCCTTCCTGTCGTTGCTCGGTTCGGCCCTTGAGGGCAGTGACGATCCGGCAGCCCTGCCGGCCTCGTTGCAGGGCGCCAACTTGCGCAGCTATGTGCAAAAAATCATCGATGACTCCCTGGGTCAGGCCAACCTGACCCCGGTCAACCTCGCCAACCGCCTGAACATTTCCGTGCGCCACCTTTACCGCCTGTTCGAAGAGCAGGGCGACAGCGTCTGCCGTTACATCCAGCGCGCGCGCCTCAAGCGCAGCGCCGCCGACCTGGCCAACCCGGTGCTCAAGCGCGAGTCGATCACCACCATCGCCTACAAATGGGGCTTCACCGACTCGGCGCACTTCAGCCGTTCGTTCAAGAAGCAGTTCGAGCAGTCGCCCAAGGACTACCGCGCCAGCAGCCTGGCCTGATCGTCGTTTCAACTGTGCTGACTTGACCGCAGGATGCGGTCTGTATAGGCTCGCCCGGACTGGCTACCTACCGATAGGTAGGTTTAATGGTAAACACCAGCCAGATGCCGTTTTTATCTGGAATCGAGCCTATGCACAGTGCAGCCTCCACGCCGACCGCCCGGGTCGGCTTCGCCATTTCCCTGGCCCTGATCGGCGCCCTCGGGCCCTCGGCGGTCGACATGTACCTGGCCAGCATGCCGAGCATTGCCAGCGAGTTCGCCACTTCCTATGCCGGGGTGCAGTTGACCCTGACCGTGTTCCTCCTGGCCATGGGCGCCGGGCAACTGCTGTTCGGCCCGCTGGTCGATACCCTCGGCCGGCGCCGGCCATTGCTCGCCGGCTTGCTGGTGTTCGTCCTGAGCTCCCTGGCCGCCGCTGCGGCGCCAGACCTCAACAGCCTGCTGCTGGCGCGCTTCGTCCAGGGCCTGGGCAGCGCCATGACCCTGGTGGTGATCATGAGCATGGTTCGCGATGTCGCCGAAGGTGCAAGGGCGGCGCAGATCTTCGCCTTGCTGATGACCATCGAGGGCCTGGCACCGGTGATCGCCCCGGCGCTGGGCGGCTTTGTCGGTGCGCACTTTGGCTGGCGGGCGATCATGCTGGTGCTGGCGGTACTGGGCGTGTTGGTGCTGCTCAACTCGGCCGTGATGCTCAAGGAGACCTTGCCCCAGGACCAACGCATGGCCTGGCAACCGCGTGAGTTTTTGCGCACCTACCTGCGAATCGCCTGCGACCGCCAGTTCCTGCGCCCGGCCCTGGCCTTGTCGGCGGTGTTTTTCTTCCTGTTTGCCTACATCGGCGGGGCGGCCTTGGTTTACCAGCACCATTTCGGCCTGTCGGTGGAAGCCTTCGGCACGTTGTTCGGTGCCACCGGTGTGGCCATTTTGCTCGGTGCCATCAGCGCCGGCCGCCTGGTGGCGCGCAAGGGCCTGGTGCGTCTGGCCCGCTGGGGCGCGGCGTGCATGTTGGTGGGTGCCGTGCTGGTGCTGGCTGGCGCACTGAGTGCGGCGGGGCTGGTGGGCATCGTTGCCGGCATGGCCGTGGCCATGTTCGGCCTGGGCATGGCCGAGGCGACCCTGATGTCGCTGGTGATGGCGTCGCAGAGCAAGGCCCTGGGCTCGACCGCCGCCTTGCTCGGCGCCTTCCAGTTGATCATTTCGTCGTTTGCCACGCCATTGTCGGGCATCATGGCACCTTTGGGTGCGGCGCACTGGGCGCTGTTGCTCGGCGTCTCGGCGGTGTGCGTCGCGCTGCTGGTGCACATCAGCACCCGTCATGCCGAGCCGCACCTGCAGAGCCTGGCTGGCCATTGATCTGTATTTGTTGTAGGAGACACCGCTATGAGAAGCCTGACGCCGTCGGCGGAAAAAATCTGCGCGATTGCCGTCGAGCAGTTTGCCGAACTGGGTTATGACGCCTCGTCGCTGAACGATATCGCCGCCGCCGCAGGCATGCGCAAGCCGTCGTTGTATGCGCATTTCGCTGGCAAGGATGACCTGTTCCAGGTGGTCTACGCGCGGGCCCTGCACGCCGAGCATGAGTACCTGGAGGCCTGCTTTGCCGAGAAGGTGACGGCCGGGGAATTGCCGGGGCAGCGCTTTACCGAGCGTTTGAACCAACGTTACCAGGCGTCGGCGCATTTGCGCTTCATGCTGCGCACGGCGTTCTTTCCGCCCAGTGAATTGCGGCCGGTGATCTGCGCCGGGTTCGAGGCGTACCTGGCGCGTTTGGGCGAGTTGTTCACCCAGGCATTGCGCCGCTATGCGCCAGCGCTGGATGAGCAGCAGCAACGCTTGTATGGCGATGCCTACCTGGGGATTGTCGACAGTTTGAATGTCGAATTGATCTATGCGGGGGCGGGGGCGTTTGAGCGGCGCTTGGCGGCATTGTGGCGCTTGTTTGGGGAATCGTTGGCCAGGCTTTAGGGCCTCATCGCGGGTCAAGTCGAGGCGTCGCACCGCCGCTCCCACAGAATCTCTCTGTGGGAGCGGGCTTGACCCGCGATGCTTCTAGTCAGACCACCGCGAAGTAATGTTTCACAAAACTCTCGCTGAGAATCTCCCACAACACCGGCGTGCCCTTGGTCACGAACCAGCTGTCACCCGGGTTGTAGGTGCGGCTGACGCCGCTCGCTTCGTCGGTCAAGCGCACTTGGCCGGTGACCACCACGGCCTGTTCGTTGAACGGGTAGACCATGCGGAATGTGCCCGTGGTGGTGCCAAAATAGGCGCTGCTGACCGGGTCGGTCGGCGCGCCGAAGGTCATCTTGCCGAAAGCACGCACTTCGCCTTCGAGTATTTCCGAACCCAGGTCGGCAACGGTGCCCCAGGCGTCGAGTTCGCTGAGCTGGAGGTTCTGTTTAACGGCAGTCAGGGTCATGGCAGTGTTCCTTGAGGGATGAAAACAATGGGTTTCAGCGCCGGCCATTCCAGTAGCCGGACAACTGGTGCCAGGACTTGCCGGCGGTCAGCAGCACCGCGCGCAGTGGGTCCTTGGCCGGGATGGTCGGGCGTGGCACCGAACTGATCAGGTCATAGCGCGCAGAGCCTTCGCTCATGCCTTCGGCCAGTACCTTGCAGATGATGTGGCTGGGGGTGACGCCAAAACCGGAATAACCTTGCACGTAAAACGCGTTGCGCCGACCGGGCAGGGTGCCGATCTGCGGGAACAGGTTGGGGCTGCACGCCATCGGCCCGCCCCAGGCCAGGTCGATCTTCACGTCCTTGAGGTAGGGGAAGATCTTCAGCATCAGGTTGCGGTTCCAGGCCTTGAGGTCGCGCGGGATGTGCTCGACCAGCGGCGTGGCGGCACCGAACAACAGGCGGTTTTCGTTGGTCACGCGGTAGTAGTCGATCACCGGGCGGATGTCGCTGTAGGCGCCGCGAATCGGGCTGATGCGCTGGATCAGTTCGTCCGGCAGCGGCTCGGTCATCATCTGGAAGGCGTAGGTGTTGATGGTCGAGCGGTGCAGCTCCGGTTCCAGCTTGTTGAGGAAACTGTCGCAGGCCCACAGCAGCTTGCTGGCGGTCACCGAACCGCGCCCGGTGCGTACGCGAATGCGCTCGCCGTACTGCACCTGCAGCGCCGGGCTGTTCTCGAAGATGCGCACGCCGTGTGCGCTGAGGGCCTTGGCTTCACCGAGCAACAGGTTCAGCGAGTGCACATGGCCACCGCCCATGTGCAGCAGGGCACTGCTGTAGGCGTCGGAGCCGATGATCTGCTTGACCTCGCTGCCAGCGAGAAAACGGATCTCGTGCTGGGAATTGACCGACTTGAAGTCCTTTTCCCAGGCGCGCAGGGTCTTTTCCTGGCGGGCATTGAAGCCCATGTAGCCGTAGCCATGGCAGAAGTCGGCATCGATGGCGTACTTGGCAATGCGCTGCTTGATGATGTCGGCGCCCAGGTCGCTGATCTCGAAGATCTGGCGCAGGCCATCGTCGCCGACGTGCTGCTTGATCTTCTCCAGGTCGTGGCCGATGCCGGCCATGATCTGCCCGCCATTGCGCCCGGTGCCGCCAAAGCCCAGGTAACGGGCTTCGAGCACGACGATGTTGGTGATGCCTTTTTCCGCCAGCTCCAGGGCCGTGTTGATCCCGGAAAAACCGCCGCCGATGATGACCACGTCGGCGTCCACGTCCTCTTCCAGGGTCGGGAAGCTGAGGTTGTATTTTTTGGTGGCGGTGTAGTAGGTCGGCGTTTCGATGTTGATCATGGCGCTGCCTGAAAAGTGAAGTACTGATGGGCTCTATTAAGGCCCTGCGCCGCGCTGGCGTCTTGATCCTGCCTGCCGCCGGGCTTGACTGGCGGTGCCAGGGCTGTGGCAAGGCGTTGATTTTGTTAAAGTGTTAACAAAATAGCCTGATGATTAGCCAACCCATGCCCCAACCGCGCCCGTCCCTGACCCTGACCTTGTTGCAAGCCCGCGAAGCGGCCATGCGTTTCTTTCGCCCCTCGCTCAACCAGCACGGGCTGACCGAGCAGCAGTGGCGGGTGATCCGTATCCTGCGCCAGCAGGGCGAAATGGAGATCTACCGCCTGGCGGAACAGGCCTGCATCCTCAAGCCGAGCATGACCGGGGTGCTGGTGCGCATGGAGGCGGCCGGGCTGGTCAGCCGGCGCAAGGCCGAGCAGGATCAGCGCCGGGTGCTGGTCAACCTGGCGGCCAAGGGCGAGGAGATTTTTGCCTCGATGAGCCAGTGCATGGAGAGCAACTATCGGCGTATTCAGGAGCAGTTCGGCGAGCAGAAGTTGCAGGCGTTGCTGGGGTTGCTGGAGGAATTGAAGCAGGTAGGGCGGTGACTGCATCGCGGGGCAAGCCCGCTCCTACGGGGATGTGTAGGAGCGGGCTTGCCCCGCGATAGGGCCAGTACAGTCAATACACAGAAGGCCCAGCTGAAACCGCCAGCAAATCCCCCTTGAACCTGCCCGCCAACCCCTGCAAGCCGCGCATCAGCACCGTGGTATCCACCCCCACCGCGACAAACCCGGCGCCCAGCTCCAGGTAGCGCCGTGCCAAGGCTTCATCGGCACTGAGAATCCCTGCTGCCTTGCCGGCCTTTTGAATCTGTCCGATCGCCTGTTCAATCGCCGCCTGCACCTCAGGGTGCCCGGGATTGCCGCGATACCCCATGGACGCACTCAGGTCCGCCGGGCCGATGAACACCCCGTCAACCCCCTCGACTGCGGCAATCGCATCCAGGTTCTGCAGCCCTTCAAGGCTCTCGATCTGCACCAGTAAGCACATCTGCTCATCGGCCTGGTCGAGATAACCGGGGATGCTGTTCCAGCGCGATGCCCGTGCCAGGGCGCTGCCGACGCCGCGCACACCCTTGGGCGGGTAGTGCATGGCGCGCACCAGTTGGCGCACCTGTTCGGCGCTTTCGACCATCGGCACCAACAGGGTTTGCGCGCCGATATCCAGCACCTGCTTGATCAGCGCGGTGTCGCCGATCACCGGGCGGATGATCGCCTGGGCCGGGTAGGGGGCGATGGCCTGCAACTGGCCGAGCATGCCGCGCAGGTCGTTGGGCGCGTGTTCGCCGTCGATCAGCAGCCAGTCGAAGCCTGCGTTGGCGGCAAGTTCTGCGCAGTACGGCTCGGCCAGGCCGAGCCACAGGCCGATTTGCGCCTCGCCGCGTTGCAGGCGTTGCTTGAAGCGGTTGATGGGCATGTCCATGGGCAAGTCCTCAAACGAAACGACAGGCAATCGAACCGAGCATGTCGTAGTCGACATGGAAGGTATCGCCCGGGTTGGCCGCCACCGGGCGGGTGAAGGAGCCAGCGAGGATGATCTGCCCGGCTTCGAGGGTGACGTCGTACGGCGCCAGCTTGTTGGCCAGCCAGGCGACACCCTTGGCCGGGTGATTGAGCACCGCCGCCGAGACCCCGGACTCTTCGATCACACCATTGCGGTAGAGCACCGCCGGCACCTTGCGCAGGTCGATATCGCCCGGGCGCACCGCGCGCCCGCCCATGACCACGCCGGCGTTGGCGGCGTTGTCGGAGATGGTGTCGAAGACCTTGCGCGTGGCCTGGGTCTGCGGGTCGATCTGCTGGATGCGCGCATCGATGATCTCCAGCGCCGGGATCACCCATTCGGTGGCGTCGAGCACATCGAACAGGGTCACGTTCGGCCCCTTGAGCGGCTTGCCGAGGACGAAGGCCAGCTCGACCTCGACCCGCGGCACGATAAAGCGCTGGAAGGGGATGTCGCTGCCTTCGTCGAAGAACATGTCATCGAGCAACGCGCCGTAGTCCGGCTCGCTGATGTTCGACGACACCTGCATGGCCCGCGAGGTCAGGCCGATCTTGTGGCCGACCAGCTTGCGCCCGTCCTGGATCTTTTGCGCGACCCAGGCACGCTGGATGGCATAGGCGTCCTCGATGCTGATGCCCGGATGCTCCAGGGAGAACTGCCGCACCTGTTCGCGGCTGCGTTCGGCGCGGTCGAGCTGGGCGGCGGCTTGCAGGATCTGGCTGTGGTCAAGCATGGCTAAATCTCTTACTGAGGGTTGACGATGGCAGCCTTGGTGCGCAGCACCAGCAAGCCGCCGAGGGTGATGAACAGCGCCAATACGTACAGGGCCAGGCTGGCGCTCTGGGTGGTGTCGCGCATCCAGCCGATCAGGTAGGGGGCAAGGAACGAGGCGATGCTGCCGAACGAGCTGATCAGGGCGATACCGGCAGCCTGGGTGGTGTTCGAGAGGAACGCCGGTGGCAGTTGCCAGAACATCGGCAAGGCGGCGCTGGCGCCCATGCCGGCGATGATCAGCCCGCCCAGCACCATCACCGGGTTGCCTGGCGACAGGCCGGCGATGGCAATGCCGAGGGCCGACATCAGCAGCGGTACGCACAGGTGCCAGCGGCGTTCACGCTGACGGTCCGAAGAACGCCCGCAGGCGATCATGAAGAAGCACCCGGCCAGGTACGGCACGGCGCTGAGCAACCCGACCCGGCCATCGCTGCCGATGCCGGCGCCGTGGATCAGGGTCGGCATCCAGAACGCCAGGGTGTTGACCGCCAGCATCACCGCAAAGTACACCGCCACCAGCAGCCAGACCTGGCTGTCGCGCAGGATGCCGGCGAACGAGGTGATGGATTTGCGCTGTTCTTCCTGGCTCAGTTGCTCGCGCAGTTGCTGTTTCTCGTTGCCGTTCAGCCAGCTGACGCTTTCGAAGCTGTCGGGCAGGCACTTGAGCACCACCAGGCCGAGCAACACCACCGGTGCGCCTTCAATCAGGAACATCCACTGCCAGCCACGCAAGCCGGCGGCGTCGTGGAACAGCTCGAGGATGCCGCCCGACAGCGGCCCGCCGACCACGCCGGCCATGGGCACGGCAATGGCGAACAGCGCGGTGATCTGCCCACGGCGGCGGGCCGGGTACCAGCGGTTGAGGTAAACCAGGATGCCGGGGAAGAAGCCGGCTTCGGCGACGCCCAGCAAAAAGCGCAGGACGTAGAAGCCCGAGGCCGATTCGACCCAGAGCATGCTGGTCGACAACGTGCCCCAGACCACCATCAGGGTGGCGATCCAGCGCCGCGGGCCGACCCGGTCCAGGGCAATGTTGCTCGGTACGCCGAACAGCGCGTAGGCGATGAAAAACAGCCCGGCACCAAAGCCGTAGACCGTGTCGCTGAAGTGCAGGTCGCTGCTCATCTGCATCTTGGCAAAACCAATGTTGATGCGGTCCAGGTGAGCGAACAGGTAACAGATCAGTAGCAGCGGCATCAGCCGCCAGGTGATCTTGCTGTGGGTCGAGTCATGTTGGGCAAGGGCAGCGTGTTCGGCAGTATTGGCTGTGCTCATGATCTTGTACTTTTTGTCAGAGGGCCGTTGGGGAGGGCGGGTGGCTGTGGCTCAGCCCGCCTGGTTGTGCAGAAAGGCGTGAACGTTGTTCTGCTTGAAATTCAGTTGCGGGTGCAGCTCGATCATCTCGAACGACAGGGCCAGCAGGCGCTGGCTTTGCAGCGCGGCAAAATGCGCGGTGATCACCTCGAACAGCGCCTGGGCAACCTGGGTGCGGGTGTCCAGGTCGCGGCCATGGCCGACCTTGAGGGTCATGTGGACGAAGGCGTAGTCATGCTTGCCATCGGCCATGCGCCAGGTGTCCAGGCGCACGCCGCGGCTGCGGATGCCGCCCAGGGGGAACACGCCACTGGCGCCCAGGCTGGCGTGGACCTTCTCGAACAGGCGGGGCAGGTCGGCCTGTTGCTCGATGTTGTCGGTGTACTCGGCAATGAAGTGCGGCATGAGGATTTCCGTCTCATGTAGGAGCGGGCTTGCCCCGCGATGGGTGATCGCGGGGCAAGCCCGCTCCTACAGGGTTACAGGGGGAAGATGGCGTTGATCTGGCCGGTGCCGGAGCTGCCGAACGGCTCGGTCAGCACCTCGACCGGCTTGTTGTAGTCGGCGCCGCCGAGCAGGCCCAGGAGCATCGCCGTGTCGTGCATGCCGCCTTCGCCGTAGCAGTGGTTGGCGTAGTCCGGGAGCATCGCGCAGAACTCCTTGAAGCGGCCCTGCTTCCACAACTCGACCACCCGCAGGTCCATCTGCTTGTCGAATTCGCGGGTCCAGTTGTGGATGTTGGCTTCGGCGTCGCGGTCGTCCGAGAAGCGGTGCGAGAGCGAACCCGAGGCCAGTACCAGGACCTTGCGGTCGCTCTTTTCAATGGCCCGGCGCACGGCGGCGCCAAAGGCGAAGCTGTCTTCCAGGCGGTGCCAGGCGCACCAGGCGGCAATCGACACGACCTTGAGCTTTTGCGCCTCCGGTACATCCATGTGCATGTAGCGCATCGGTACCAGGGTGCCGTACTCAAGCTCAAGGCTTGGGATGTTGTGGGCCAGGGTGCGCACGCCGGCGGCGTTGGCTTCAAGGCCGATCAGCTCGCCCAGGTCCGGGCAGCCGGGGTACTCGAAGTCCATGTTCTTGATGAAGTGCGGCAGTTCGTTGCTGGTGTAGGTACCCTTGAAGTGCTCGCCGCAGTTGATGTGGTAGCCGCTGTTGACCAGCCAGTGGACGTCGAACACCACGGCAGTATCGGCGCCCAGCTCGCGGGCGCGGCGGCCGATTTCCTTGTGCCCGGCGATCGCCGCCTCGCGGCAGCCATGGTGCTTGCCGGGCAGTTCGGACAGGTACATCGAGGGTACGTGGCAGACTTTGGCTGCCAGGACGACTTCGCCCATGATGGAACTCCTGTAGATTGTTGTTCTTGTTTGCGATCGGTTGCGCCTTCATCGCGGGTCAAGCCCGCTCCCACAAGGCAGCCTCAAAACCTGTGGGAGCGGGCTTGCCCCGCGATGCTGTCAGACGCCCCAGCGCGGAATATGATGACTGCCCATCGAGATACACACGTTCTTGATCTCGGCAAACACCTCGAAGCTGTACTGCCCGCCTTCACGGCCAGTGCCCGAACCCTTGACCCCGCCAAACGGCTGGCGCAGGTCGCGCACGTTCTGGCTGTTGATGAACACCATGCCGGCCTCGATGCCGCGGGCCAGACGATGCGCCTTGCCGATGTCCTGCGTCCAGATGTACGAGGCCAGGCCATACTCGGTGTCATTGGCCAGTCGCAGCGCCTCGGCTTCGTCCTTGAACGGAATCAGGCACACCACCGGGCCGAAGATTTCTTCCTGGGCGATGCGCATCTGGTTGTTGACGTCGGCGAACACCGTCGGCTGGATGAACTGCCCACGGGCCAGGTGCGCCGGCAGGTTGGCCGGGCGCTCCAGGCCGCCAGCGAGCAGGGTCGCGCCTTCCTCGATGCCGATCCTGATGTAACCGGTGACCTTGTCATAGTGGGCTTGAGTGATCATCG
This sequence comes from Pseudomonas sp. SBB6, assembly GCF_024213215.1. Classification (NCBI taxonomy): domain Bacteria; kingdom Pseudomonadati; phylum Pseudomonadota; class Gammaproteobacteria; order Pseudomonadales; family Pseudomonadaceae; genus Pseudomonas; species Pseudomonas sp. SBB6. The sequence continues at coordinate 122,335 of NZ_JANAVH010000005.1, forward strand.
AGCCTACCTGGGTTTTCGGGTCTTGCGGGTCACCGACGATCAGCCGTTTGGCCCGTGCGGCGAACTCGGCGACGAACTGCGGATAGACGCTCTCCTGGATGAAAATGCGGCTACCGGCGGTGCAGCGCTCGCCATTGAGCGAGAAGATGGTGAACAGCGCCGCATCCAGGGCACGCTCAAGGTCGGCGTCTTCGAAGATCAGCACCGGCGACTTGCCGCCCAGCTCCATGGAGTACTTCTTCAGGCCTGCGGTCTGCATGATCTTTTTGCCGGTAGCGGTGCCGCCGGTAAAGGAGATCGCACGTACGTCCGGGTGACGCACCAGGGCGTCGCCGGCGGTGGCGCCGTAGCCCTGGATGACGTTGAGCACACCCTTGGGGATGCCGGCTTCCACCGCCAGGCGCCCCAGTTCGTTGGCGGTCAGCGGCGACAGTTCACTCATCTTCAGCACCGCGGTGTTGCCCAGGGCCAGGCACGGCGCAGTCTTCCAGGTGGCGGTCATGAACGGCACGTTCCACGGCGACACCAGCCCGCACACGCCCACCGGCTGGTACAGGGTGTAGTTGAGCATCTGGTCGTCGACCGGGTAGGTGTGGCCGTCCATGCGCGTGCAGACTTCGGCGAAGAAGTCGAAGTTGTGCGAAGCACGGGGGATCAGCACGTTTTTGGTCTGGTGGATCGGCAAGCCGGTGTCGAGGGTTTCCAGTTCGGCCAGGTGCGGCACGTTCTGCTCGATCAGTTCGCCGAGCTTGCGCATCAGCCGGGCGCGTTCCTTGGCCGGGGTGTTGGCCCATTTCGGGAAGGCTTCTTTCGCCGCTGCTACTGCCTGGGCAACTTCTTCGGCGCCGCCGCTGGCGACTTCGCCAATGGCTTCACCGGTGGCCGGGTTGTAGTTGACGAACACGTCTTTGCTTTCGACCTCACGGCCGTCGATCCAGTGTTTGATCATGCTGCTCATGCCTCTTGGCGGTTGAGGGCGAAGAACTCGGCTTCGCTGACAATACGGTTGACCAGGCGCCCGACGCCTTCGACTTCGACCACCACTTCATCGCCCGGCACCACATCGGCCAGGCCTTCGGGAGTGCCGGTGGCGATCATGTCGCCCGGCTGCAGGGTCATGAAGCTGGACAGGTATTCGATCAGGTAGGGGATGTCGAAAATCATGTCCTTGGTACTGCCTTGCTGCTTGAGCTCACCGTTGATCCAGGTGCGCAAGGTCAGGTTGCTGGCATCCGGCACATCGGCGACATCGACGATCCACGGCCCGACCGGGGTGGTGGCGTCGCGGTTTTTCACCCGCAGGTTGGGCCGGTAGTAGTTCTCCAGGTAATCGCGGATGGCGTAGTCGTTGCACACCGTGTAGCCGGCCAGGTACTTGAGTGCGTCCTCGCGCTTGACGTTGCGCGCCGGCTTGCCGATCACCGCCACCAGCTCGCACTCGTAGTGCATGTAGGCGACGTTGTCTGGGCGCCAGCTGACCTGGTTGTGGCCGGTGTAGGTGCCCACCGATTTGACGAACGCCAGCGGTTCGGTGGGCGGCGTGAAGGCCAGCTCCGCGGCGTGGTCGGCGTAGTTCAGGCCCAGGGCGAACATGGTGCCGGTAGCCGGCGGCAGCCACTCGACCTGCTGCTCCGGCAACAACCGGCCATCAGCCAGGCGCACAGCGTTGTCGGCCTCGACGGTGACGGCGTGGACTTCACCCTGGTAGCGGATACGTGCGTGTTTCATCAGCGCTTCTCCTGCGCGGCAACGATGCTGTTGGTCAGGCGCCCGAGGCCACTGATCTCGACTTCTACCTGATCCCCGGGCAGTACATCGACGCGGCCTTCGGGGGTGCCGGTGATCAGCACATCACCTTCGTGCAGGGTCATGAATTCGCTGATCTCGGCAATCAGCTGGGCAACGCTGCGGACCATGTTGGCGGTGCTGTTTTGCTGGCGCAGTTGGCCATTAATGAACAGCTTGATGCTCAGTTGCTGCGGGTCGGCAACCTGCGCGGCGGGTACCAGCTCAGGGCCCAGGGCGCAGAAGCCGTCGCGGCACTTGGCCTTGACCGCCGGGCGGTAGTAGCTGTCTTCCGGCAGGCTGAATTCATTGACGATGGTGTAGCCGGCGACATGGCTGAGGGCATTGTCGACGCTGACCCGGGTGGCGCGCTTGCCGATCACCACACCCAGGGCCGGGCCCGGTTGCAGCTGCTCGATGCCCTGCGGGTAGACCACCGGCTGGCCGTGGCCATTACGGGTGTTGGGGGTCTTGATGAACAGCACCGGCTTGACCGGCGGCTTTTGATACGGCGGCTGTTCGAATTCGGCGAGACGCTGGTTCAGCAACCCCTGGTAGTTCAGCGCAACGCCGAACAGGGTACCGCTGGCAGCATCGTGCAAGGCACGGCTCATGGGCTTCTCCTGGCTGGGGCAGGGGCAGGGTCCCTGCTCGAATAATTGTTAATGTATTAACGTTATAATTAAGATGTTAACGAAATGCAAGCGGCTTGCTGCAGGAGTAAGCTGGCGGCACAACAATAAGAGTGAGCAGGGCCATGAGCGAACGCCAGCCAATCCCCAACATCAACATCGGTCAGGTCTACGACCAGCGCTACAGCGATGCCGAGGTGCACTACGACAAGCTCGGCAACCTCGCCGGGTTCTTCGGCCGCAACATGCCGGTGCACCGCCATGACCGGTTTTTCCAGGTGCATTACGTCAAGAGCGGCACGGTGCGGGTGTACCTGGACGACCAGCAGTACGTCGAATCGGGGCCGATGTTCTTCCTCACGCCGCCGACCATTCCGCATTCCTTTGTCACCGAGCCCGATGCCGACGGCCATGTGCTGACCGTGCGCCAGCAACTGGTCTGGCAGTTACTTGAAGCCGATCCTGGGTTGGCGCCGGGGCCGCAGGTGGCGCCGGCCTGCGTGGCCTTGAGCGGCCTGGAGCCGAATTACGCCGCCGAGGCGCGGCGCCTGGCGCTGCTGTTCGATGAGCTGCACAGCGAGATCAACGCCAGCGCAGCCGGGCGCGCAGCTGCGCTGGAAAGCTTGACGCGGCTGATCATGACCAGCCTGCTGCGCCTGTGTGCGCGCTCGCTGCCGGCACGGCAAACCCGTCATGAAGACTTGCAGGTGTTCCACCGCTTCAACGAACTGATCGAGGCCCACTACCTCGAACACTGGCCGTTGGCGCGCTACGCCCAGGGCATCGGCGTCACCGAGGCGCGGCTCAACGAAGTGTGCCGGCGCATCGCCGACCTGCCGTCCAAGCGGCTGATCCTCGAGCGTCTGATGCAGGAGGCGCGGCGCCTGCTGCTGTACACCGGCAGCTCGGCCAACGAGATCTGCTACCGCCTGGGCTTCAAGGACCCGGCGTATTTCAGCCGGTTCTTTTTGCGTTACGCGCAACTGACGCCGGGGGAATACCGCCAGCGTCAGGCGGGGTTGCGCTAGGCCTGGCCGCGTAGCCAGAGGTTGTCGAAACGCCAGGTGCTGAACAGCGTCTGCTCGGCCGCGGCGCCGCCGACCTGACGCGAGAAAGCGTCGAGCAGATTGACGTAGCCCCAGATCAGCAGACCACCTCGCTCATACTGGATCTGCTGGGCCTGGTGCACCAGGGCGCTGCGCTTGGCCAGGTCTGGCTGGGCCATGGCCTGGAGGAACAGCTCGCTGAACTGCGGGTCGTTGAAGTGGGTCTTGTTGGCCACGGCGAAGGGCGCATCGATGTGCATGGCACTGGCCAGGAACGGCGCGCCGATGGTGCCGCCAGTGCTCAGTTGCCACTGGTCGTGCTGCGGGCCGTCGAAGGTGGCCTGGTCGACCTGGCGCACCTTGAGGGTCACGCCGATGGCCTTGGCCTGTTCGGCAAACACCAGGGCCGAAGCCAGGGCCGGGCCGCTGGTGGTCACCAGCTCGACTTCGAGCTGTTCGTGGCCGGCTTCGCGCAGCAGTGTTGCCGCCCGTTGCGGGTCATGCGGGCGTGGGCCGAGGCGGTGGTTGAAGGTCGGGTCGTTCGGTGCGTACAGGTCGTTGGCCACCCGGCCCTGGCCATTCAAGGCGCGGCGCACCAGCTCCGGGCGGTCGGCCAGCAGGCGCAACGCCTCGCGGACTTTCGGGTTGTCGAACGGTGGCTTGCTGGTGTTCATCTCGAACGACAGCCAGTTGCCGCTGACCGAAGTCACCAGTTGCAGGCGCGGGTCGCGTTCGATGATCTGCAACTGCTCGCTGGGCAGGCCGTTGGCCATGTCGATCTGCCCGGCGCGCAAGGCGGCCAGGCGCGAGACCTGGTCCTTGAAGTCGATGATCTCCAGCTCGTCGGCGTAGGGTTTGCCGTCCTTGTAGTAGTTTTCGAAGCGGCTGAACACCGAGCGCTGGCCGGGGGTGAAGCTTTTCAGCTTGTAGGGGCCGGCGCCGACCGGGTTGGTCAGCGGGTGGTAGTCGACCGGGACGATGCCGCCGAAGTTGACCCAGGTTTCTGCCAGCGGCAGGTAGCTGCGCCCGTCCTTGAAGCGGATGCGCACGGTGCGCGCGTCGAGTTTTTCCAGGTTGTCGCGGTCGACCCAGTGCAGCAGCGCAGCATAGGGCGAGGCCAATTGCGGGTCGGTCAGACGGCGAATGGAGAAGATCAGGTCGTCGGCATCGATGGTCTTGCCGTTGTGAAACTCAAGGCCCTGGCGCAGGCGTACGGTCCAACTGCTGGCGTCGGCGCTGGCTTCGGCCTCTTCGGCCAGGGCCAGGCGCGGCTGCATCTGCTCGTCCCATTCCCACAGCTTGCTGTACAGGGCAAAGCCGCGAACGATGCCGCTGCCGATCGGCTTGTGGGCGTCAAGGTTGCCGACCTGGCCGCCGGACAGCACGCCCAGGCGCAGGCGCCCGCCGTGGCGCGGCGGGTCGTTGGCGACAGGGCTGGCGGCCGGCTGCTCGGGGCCGCAACCACTGAGCAGCAGCCCGCCGCCCAGCGCCAGGCTATAGCCGAGAAAGCGCCGGCGTTGGTGATCGAAAGGGTCCATGGCCTCAGCCTCCTGCTGCACGCAAGGCCGGCGCCTGGGTGTCGATGCGCTTGAGCGGCGCCCGCTCGCCGCGAAAATGCGGGAGGATGTGCTCGCCCAAGCGGTAGGCTTCTTCCAGGTGCGGGTAGCCGGCGAGGAAGAACAGCTCGATGCCCAGGGCGTTGTACTCGCGAATCCGCGCCACCACGTTGGCGTAGCTGCCAACCAGCGCCAGGCCTGGCGGGATGCCGATGTAACCGAAGCCGGCCCAGACGTTGGGGTAGATGAAAAAGTCGTCGAACGGCCGGCTTTGATCCTTGGCCGAGTACTCATTTTCGTAACTGAGCTTGCGCGCAGTGCGCAGCCCGGCATGGGCGGCCACGGCCTTGACCGCGCCCTTGGCCACGCCTTCGTCGAAGAAGCGCTTGGCCTCGGCCAGGGCCTGGGCTTCGGTCTCGCGGGTGATGACATCGATCGACAGGCCGAAGCGGATGTTGCTGCGGCCATGCTTGAGCGTACGCTCGCGAATGTCGGCGATCAGCGCGCGGATCTCGTCCGGGTGCTCGGCGCGCATCAGGTAGAAGTCGGCGTGGCGGGCGGCGAACTCCCGCGCCGCGATCGACGAGCCGGCAGTGCAGATCAGCGGCAGCTCGGCCTTTTTCTGCGGGCCGCGCAGGCCGCCGCCTTCGGCCTGGTAGAAGCGGCCCTGGTAGTGGAAGTTCTCCGAGTGCCAGTAGCCCTTGACCACGTCCATGAACTCGATGGCGCGTTCGTAGCGTTCATCGTGGTCGCTGAAGTCACCGACCTGGCGCTGGATCACGTCCGAGCCGCCATTGATGATGTTCCACACCAGGCGGTTGCCGGTGGCGCGCTGGTAGGTGGCGGCCTGCTGCACGGCGACCCAGGGCGTGTAGTGGTAGGGCTGGAAGGCGGTGACGTAGCTTAAGGTGCGGGTCTCGCGGGCCAGCAGCGAGCACACCGTCCACGGCTCTTCGCCAGACGGTGCGTTGACCATCAGCGCGCCGCCAAAGCCGTTGATCTCGGCGGCGCGGGCGATCTGCCCGAGGTAGTCGATGTAGGTGAAGTGATCGCCCACGGCAAAGTTCGACACCGCGCCGGTGCTGTCGCTGCCGGCATGCCAGTCGCCGCGGTTGCGCGGATCGCCAGGGAGGAACTGGGTTTCGCCGTGCAACGGCAGGCGGGTGAAAAATTCAATGCTCACGGTGATAGTCCTTATTGCACGGTGGGGTTGCAGATTGCGCTGATGGGCTGGTCGCTGAACACCTTGCGGGCGAAGGGCAGGGAATCCTTGAGCGAGGCGTTGACCGTCTCGCTGTGGCCCAGGCCCTTGTACAGGTGGCCTTCGACGATCGAGCCGGTCTTGCAGGCGTCCTGCATCAAGGCCACCTGGGTGGCGGCGGCCGGGGTCTTGTCTTCGGCGCCGGTGCCGATGAAGATCGGCTGCTTGAGTTTCAGGGTCGGGTAGGACACCTGCGCCAGCCACGGCTTGAGTTGTTCGCCGCTGTTGGCCTTGCGGGTGTTGGCCGGGGTCAGGCCGGTGCCGAGCACATCGGCCACCAGTGATGACAGGCAGGTGCTGCGCGCCTGTTCGAACAGCGGCAGGGCCTTGTCGGTGTAGAAGTCGCGCGGGTCGATGCGCGGGTCGTACTGCTGGGCCGCCAGCAAGGTGTAGAAGCCGTAGGCCAGGGAGGCGTCGACCTTGTCCGGGTCCTGCTCGCCGACGTTCTTCGCACCCACGGTGTAGATCACCCCGGTGCCGACGCTGCCCTTCAGGCCCAGGTCCGGGGCGTAGGTCGGCGCATAGGCGGCCGAGGCAAAGGCGCCGGCGCCGCCCTGGGACTGGCCGACCACCAGCACCTTGTTGGCCAGCCCCGGCACCCCGGCAATCACCGCGCGGGCGGCGTCGAGGATGCCGTAGGCGGCCATGCGGTTGTTCAGCAGCGGGTGGCCGCCGGGCACGCCCAGGCCCTGGTAGTCGGTGGCGACGATGGCGTAGCCCTCGTTGAGCCAGCGCGCCAGGTACTGCACGTCGCGGTACGAGCGCCCGGCCCAGGACGGCGCGCAGACATCCGCCACGCCCACCGTGCCATGGCCCCAGGTCACCAGCGGCCAGCCACCTGCCGGTGCCTTGCCCTTGGGAATGAACAGCGCACCAGACACTGCCACCGGGGTCTTGCCGTCGATGCCGTCGGTGGAGCTATAGAGGATGCGCAGTTGCGACGCCGCGCCGGGCAGGCTCAGGGTCTGTTCCAGCGGCTCGCTGCGCAGCAGTTTGCCGGGGCTGGCGGGGATGGCCTGGCTCCAGCTGTAGAACGCCGAGACCCGGCCATCGCCTTGCAGCGGGTCGGGTTTGGGCGCGAAGGTGTCAGCGGCCATGGCGCTGAGCGACAGGGCTAGCAGGCTCAGGCCGAAGGCGAATGTGTTCTGCAGTTTCATCGAGAGGTCCTTGCACGGTGCGTGTGCCAGGCTTGAGCGAAATGCGTGCCAGGGCGCTGCAGACCTTGGTTTTCAAGGGCTGGGTTGCCAGCAAGAGGGTTGCCTGAGGGCATCGATGCTGGCCAGCCACCACGGGTTGCTGGCCGACTGTTGCTGGAGCAGCAGCGCAGAACACATATCGCTAATGGGAATATATAAATGCTAATTAATAATTATTTGTTCTAATTTGTTTCGGGCACTATGGCCCTGCGCTTTCACTGCCAGGAATGCACCATGTCGCTGATAACCCATCCCCATGCCCGGGAACTGAGCAAATCCGTTCGCGCCACCGTTCTGGTGTTCAAGGACCCGCGCTCCCAGGAACTGCTCAGCCGCATCGAACGCCTGGCGCCGAGTGAAGCCAACACCCTGATCATCGGCGAGACCGGCACCGGCAAGGAGCTGGTGGCCCGCCATATCCATCAGCTCAGCCGTCGCGGGCGCGAGCCGTTCGTGGCGGTCAACTGCGGCGCCTTTGCCGAAACCCTGGTCGAGAGCGAGCTGTTCGGCCACGAGAAGGGCGCCTTTACCGGCGCCACCAACAGCAAGGCCGGCTGGTTCGAAGCGGCCAACGGCGGCACGCTGTTCCTCGATGAGATCGGCGACCTGCCGCTGAACATGCAGGTGAAACTGCTGCGGGTGCTGCAGGAGCGCGAAGTGGTACGCCTGGGCTCGCGCACGCCGATCCCGATCAACGTGCGTCTGGTGGCGGCGACCAACGTCAACCTCGCCGATGCGGTGGTGGCCGGGCATTTTCGCGAAGACCTGTTCTACCGCCTGCACGTGGCGACCATCCGCCTGCCGCCGCTGCGCGAACGCCCGGGGGACATCCTGCCGCTGGCCGAGTTCTTCCTTGAGGAGCACTGCCAGCGCCTGGGCTACAGCCGCGCCAGCCTGAGCCCGGAAAGCGAGCGCAAGCTGCTGTCGCACAGCTGGCCAGGCAACATCCGCGAGCTGGAAAACGCCATTCACCACGCGCTGCTGGTGTGCCGGCAACAGCTGGTGCAGCCGGCCGACCTGCACCTGGTGGACATGCGCTCGGTGGGCATTCGCCAGGAAGAACACAGTCAGCCGCTGCGCCTGGCCAGCGAACCGCCGAACCTTGAGGCGGCGCTGACGGCGCTGTTCGAGCAGAACATTCCAGACTTGTACGAGCATATCGAGGAAACGGTGTTTCGCACCGCGTACCGCTTCTGTCATGGCAATCAGTTGCAGACCGGGCGCTTGCTGAACATCAGCCGCAACATCGTGCGGGCGCGGTTGGAGAAGATTGGTGAGTTGAAGCGTACGGAGGGTGCTGTGCATTAGGGCCTCATCGCGGGGCAAGCCCGCTCCTACAGGGTGGGAGCGGGCTTGCCCCGCGATGCTTCAAGTCCATCTGATCCGTATAAATCCCACCAACCTGAATCTGTAACCCAGTACACCCAAAAGCCATAGTAACGGCCTCCCTGATGAGGTCCGAACCATGTATCACTATGACGAGTATGACCGTGCGCTGGTGTTCGAGCGCGTGGCGCAGTTTCGCGATCAGGTACGCCGGTTCATGGCTGGCGAACTGAGTGAAGAAGAGTTCCTGCCCCTGCGCCTGCAAAACGGCCTGTACCTGCAAAAGCATGCCTACATGTTGCGCGTGGCCATCCCCTACGGCACCCTCGGCGCTCGGCAGATGCGCACCCTGGCGCAGATCGCCCGCGAGTACGACCGCGGCTACGGCCACTTCACCACGCGCCAGAACATCCAGTTCAACTGGATTGAACTGGCCCAGGTGCCGGACATCCTCCAGCGCCTGGCCGAGGTCGAGATGCATGCGATCCAGACCTCCGGCAACTGCGTGCGCAACATCACCACCGAAGCCTTTGCCGGCGTTGCCGCCGACGAGTTGCTCGACCCGCGGCCGCTGGCCGAGATCCTCCGGCAGTGGTCGACGATCAACCCGGAGTTCCTGTTTTTGCCGCGCAAGTTCAAGATCGCCATCTGTTCGGCGATTGAAGACCGCGCGGCGATCATGATGCATGACATCGGCCTTTACCTGTACCGCGACGGCCACGGCCAGATGTGCCTGCGGGTCATGGTCGGCGGCGGCCTGGGGCGCACGCCGATCCTCGGTTTGCAGATTCGCGAGGGCCTGCCGTGGCAGCACCTGTTGTCGTATGTCGAAGCCATTTTGCGCGTGTACAACCGCCATGGCCGGCGCGACAACAAGTACAAGGCGCGGATCAAGATCCTGGTCAAGGCGCTGGGCATCGAGGCGTTCTCCCGCGAGGTGGAGGAGGAGTGGCAACACATCAAGGACGGTCCGGCGCAACTCACCGAGGACGAGTTCCAGCGCGTGGCTGCCGCCTTCGAGCCTCCAGCCTATGACAGCGTCATTGACGATGACCTGGCCTACGACACCCATCTGGCCCAGGACCACGCGTTCGCCCGCTGGGTGGCCTGCTGCGTCAAGCCGCACAAGGTCCCGGGCTATGCCAGTGTGGTGCTGTCGACCAAGCCGGGCGATGCCTCGCCGCCAGGCGACCTGAGCGATGCGCAAATGGATGCGGTGGCCGATTGGTCGGAGCAGTTCGGCTTCGGCGAAATCCGCATTGCCCACGAGCAGAACCTGATTCTCCCGGACGTGCGCAAGCGTGACCTGCACGCGCTCTGGCGCCTGGCCTGCGAACGCGGCCTGGGCACGGCCAACATTGGTCTGCTGACGGACATCATTGCCTGCCCGGGCGGCGATTTCTGCGCCCTGGCCAACGCCACGTCGATCCCCATCGCCCAGTCGATCCAGCGCCGCTTCGATGACCTGGACTACCTGCACGACCTGGGTGAGCTGAGCCTGAACATCTCCGGCTGCATCAACGCCTGCGGCCACCACCACATCGGCAACATCGGCATCCTCGGCGTCGACAAGAACGGCAGCGAGTGGTACCAGGTGACCCTCGGCGGCGCCCAGGGCAAGCACAGCACCCTGGGCAAGGTCATTGGCCCGTCGTTCAGCGCTGCCGAGATCCCGCAGGTGATCGAGCAGATCATCGCCACCTATTGCGCCTACCGCGAGCAGGACGAAGCCTTTGTCGACACCGTGCGCCGGGTCGGCCTGGAACCCTTCAAGGAACGGGTCTATGCCAAGCGTCCGGAGGAGCTGATATGCGTAATGTGATTGGCCTGCGCAATGGTGAGGCGCAGTTGCTCGAGCACGATCCCTGGCAACTGTTGCGCGAACCCGGCGAGGTGCTGCCCGACGGCCTGCTGATTCTGCCGCTGGCCACCTGGATTGCCCGCCGCGCCCAGCGGCCCCTGGGGCGTGACGGCTTGTGGCTGGGCCCGGACGATGATGTCGAACCGTTGCGCCCGTGGCTGGCACAGGTGCCGTTGATTGCGGTGGACTTCCCCAGCTTTCGCGACGGCCGTGGCTACAGCCAGGCCTACTTGCTGCGCAGCCGGCTGGGCTGGCACGGCGAACTGCGTGCGGTCGGCGATGTGTTGCGCGACCAGCTCAGCCACATGCGCCAGTGCGGCTTCGACAGCTATGCGGTGCGTGAAGACAAATGCGCGCAGGATGCCTTGCTGGGCCTGGCCGGCATGAGCGTGCTGTACGGGCGTTCGGTGATCGAGCCACGGCCGTTGTTTCGTCGTCGCTGACTGGTGCGGCGCCGGCGCTGGTCTATCGTTTAGCTTTTGTTTGCCCGGCAACGCCGTGCCTCAGGAGCCGCCATGAACCAGGATCGGGAAAGCCGCCGCCGTTTTATCGCTGCAAGTTCGCTGCTCGGCGCCGCCGGGGCCATGTACTCGGCGGTGCCACTGGCCGCCGGGGCCATTTTGCGCAGTACCGAATCGGCCGTGCCGGTCGAGCTGATCCTGCACAACGGCCGCGTGCACACGGTGGACCGCGAGCGGCCGCAAGCCAGCGCCGTGGCCATTCGCGACGGGCGCTTCGTGGCGGTCGGCGATGACGCCCAGGTCATGGCCTTGCGCGGGCCTGCGACCCAGGTCATCGACCTCAAGCAACGCACGGTGATCCCCGGGCTCAACGATTCGCACCTGCACCTGATCCGCGGCGGCCTGAACTACAATCTGGAGCTGCGCTGGGAGGGCGTGCCGTCCCTGGCCGACGCCTTGCGCATGCTCAAGGACCAGGCCCTGCGCACGCCTGCGCCGCAGTGGGTGAGGGTGGTCGGCGGCTGGAACGAATTCCAGTTCGCCGAGCGCCGCTTGCCGACCCTCGACGAGCTCAACCAGGCGGCGCCGGACACCCCGGTGTTTGTTCTGCACCTGTACGACCGCGCCTTGCTCAACCGCGCAGCCCTGCGCGTGGTCGGCTATGACCGCAACACGCCCAACCCGCCGGGTGGCGAGATCCAGCGCGACGCCAACGGCAACCCGACCGGCATGCTGATCGCCCGGCCCAATGCGCTGATCCTTTATTCGACCCTGGCCAAGGGGCCGAAGCTGCCGCTGGAATACCAGGTCAACTCGACTCGCCAGTTCATGCGTGAGCTCAACCGCCTGGGCCTGACCAGCGCCATCGATGCCGGTGGCGGCTACCAGAACTACCCTGACGATTACGCGGTGATCGAGCAACTGGCCAAGGCCCGGCAGTTGACCGTGCGTATCGCCTACAACCTGTTTACCCAGAAGCCCAAGGAAGAACTGGCCGATTTCAAGCACTGGACCGCCAGCGTCAAGTACGGTCAGGGCGACGATTTTCTGCGCCACAACGGCGCCGGCGAGATGCTGGTGTTCTCCGCCGCCGACTTCGAGGACTTCCTCGAACCGCGTCCGGACCTGCCCGGCGGCATGGAGGGCGATCTGGAACCGGTGGTGCGCCATCTGGTCGAGCAGCGCTGGCCGTTTCGCCTGCACGCCACCTACGACGAATCGATCTCGCGCATGCTCGACGTGTTCGAGAAGGTCAACCGCGACATCCCTTTCAACGGCCTGCCGTGGTTCTTCGACCATGCCGAGACCATCAGCCCGAAGAACATCGAGCGGGTGCGGGCGCTGGGCGGCGGCATCGCCATTCAGGACCGCATGGCGTTTCAGGGCGAGTACTTCGTCGAGCGCTACGGCGCCAAGGCGGCGCAGCACACGCCACCGATCAAGCGCATGCTTGGCGAAGGCATCCCGGTCGGCGCCGGCACCGACGCCACCCGGGTGTCCAGCTACAACCCCTGGACCTCGCTGTACTGGTTGGTCAGCGGGCGTACCGTTGGCGGGCTGGAGCTGTACCCACAGGGGCTGGACCGCGACACGGCGTTGTCGCTGTTCACCCACGGCAGCGCCTGGTTTTCCAGCGAGCAGGGCAAGAAGGGCCAGATCAAGGTTGGGCAACTGGCAGACCTGACGGCCTTGAGCGCCGACTATTTCAGCATCGACGCCGAGGCGATCAAGCACCTGGAGTCGGTGCTGACCCTGGTCGATGGCAAGGTGGTGTATGGCGCCGCCGAGTTCGCCCGGCTCGACCCACCGACCTTGCCGGTGCTGCCCGACTGGTCGCCGGTGGCCAAGGTCCCCGGGCACTGGCGCCAGGGCACGCCGCTGACCGCCCAGGTGCATCAGTGCGTCGGTGCCTGCGCGGTGCATGCCCATGCGCACCAGCGCGCTCGGCAATCGTCGGTGCCGGTCAGCGATTTTCAGGGCTTTTGGGGCGCATTCGGTTGTTCCTGTTTTGCCTTCTGAGGGTTCGGGCTACCATGCCGGTTCGCCCGATCGACAGGATGTTGCTTAATGCCTTTCAGTACCCGTGTTGCCCGGCCCAGTGATGCCGAGGCGCTCAGCCATGTCGCCGGCCTGACCTTCGCCCTGGCCAGCCCGCCGGATGCTGCGCCCCAGGCGTTGCAGGCCTACATCGACAGGCTGTTGCAGCCCGAGCATTTCGTCCTCCACCTGCTCAATCCGCGCAAGCGCCTGCGGGTGCTGGAGTACCTGGGTAGCGTGGTCGGCTACAGCATGATCGACAGTGCACCTGAAGCCCTGGGGATTGCCGAGGCTGACGGCCTGCCGGAGCTGAGCCGCTGCTATGTACTGCCCGAGCACCATAGCCACGGCGGCGCCCAGCTGCTGCTCGACGACACCCTGGCGCCGGTGCGCGGGGCGATTCGCCTGACCGTCAATGAACAGAACACCCGGGCCATCCGTTTTTATCAGCGCAATGGTTTTAGCAAGGTCGGCGAGGCGCTGTTCGAATGCGGCCCGGAGCGTCACCGCGACTGGGTGATGGTCGCGCGGCGGTGACAAAACTGGTTACAGTGTCTGCCTCAATTTCTTGCTCAAGGTTCTGTTCATGACCGATCTCAGTGCATTCCCGATCACCCGCAAATGGCCGGCCAAACAGCCCGAGCTGCTGCAGCTGTACTCGCTGGCCACGCCCAACGGCGTGAAGGTGTCGATCATGCTCGAGGAGATCGGCCTGGCCTACGAGGTGCACAAGGTCAGCTTCGAGACCAATGACCAGTTGACCCCGGAATTCATCTCCCTGAGCGCCAACAACAAGATCCCGGCGATCCTCGACCCCAATGGCCCGGGTGGCGAGCCGCTGGCGTTGTTCGAGTCCGGGGCGATCCTGGTTTACCTGGCAGAGAAGAGCGGGCAACTGCTGTCGGCGGACCCGGCCCAGCGCTACGAGACCCTGCAGTGGCTGATGTTCCAGATGGGCGGGATCGGGCCGATGTTCGGCCAGGTGGGTTTTTTCCACAAGTTCGCCGGCAAGGCGTACGAAGACAAGCGTCCGCGCGACCGTTACGTGGCCGAGTCGCGGCGCTTGCTCGGGGTGCTGGACCAGCGCCTGCAAGGGCGTGAGTGGGTGATGGACGCCTACAGCATTGCCGATATCGCCATTCTGCCCTGGGTGCGCAACCTGGTCGGCTTTTATGAGGCGGGCGAGCTGGTGGGCTTTGATGACTTTGCCAACGTCAAGCGGGTGCTGGCGGCGTTCGTGCAGCGGCCGGCGGTGGAGCGCGGGTTGAAGATACCTGCATAGGCCTCATCGCGGGTCAAGCCCGCTCCTACAGGATCGGCGCAATCACTGTAGGAGCGGGCTTGACCGCGTTCAGAACACCTGCCGCAACAGCCAGTACAACCCCCCCGCCAGCATCATCGCCGCCGGCAAGGTCAGCACCCAGGCCATCATCAGGTTGAAGAGGGTGCGCATCTGCAAGCCCGAGCCATTGGCGACCATGCTCCCGGCCACCCCGGACGACAGCACGTGGGTGGTCGACACCGGCAACCCATACATGTCCGCGGCACCAATGGTGCACATCGCCACCAGCTCCGCCGACGCGCCCTGGGCGTAGGTCAGGTGGGTCTTGCCGATCTTCTCGCCAACGGTCACCACGATGCGCCGCCAGCCGACCATGGTCCCCAGCCCCAGGGCGATGGCCACGGCAATCTTCACCCACAGCGGAATGTAGTGGGTGGCGCTGTCGATCTGCTGTTTGAACACTTGCACCTTGGCCTGGGTATCGGCATCGAAATGCGCCAACTGGTGCTTGTCGATCAGGCGGATGGCCTCGGAGGTCAGGTACATGTCGTTGCGCACGTTGGCCATGGCCTCTGCGGGCACCCGGTTGAGCGAACCGTAGCTTTTGACCTCGGTGCCGATCATCCCGGCCAGCGCCGCCAGCGCCGGCACCAGTTCGTCGCTGGCCTGCGGTTCGCGAATGAAGCTGCCGAGGGTTTGTCGCGGGTCTGCCGGTGCGGCCTGCGGGGCGCTGCGCTGCAAGGCCTGCTGGGTGACCTCGGCCACCGCGGCGAACTGCAGCGACTGGTCAGCCGGCATGGTCCGGTTCAAGGCATAGGCCATGGGCAGGGTGCCGACCAGGATCAGCATGATCAGGCCCATGCCTTTCTGCCCGTCGTTGGAGCCATGGGCGAAGGACACGCCGGTGCAGGTGAGGATCAACAGCCCGCGAATCCACCAGGGCGGCGGCGTATTGCCGACCGGTGCCTGGTACAGCTCGCGACGCTTGACCAGCATGCGCAGGGCCAGCAGCAACAGCGCCGCGCAGGTAAAGCCCACCAGCGGCGAGAGCAACAGTGAGTAACCGACCTTGCTGGCCTGGCTCCAGTCCACGCCGCTGGTGCCGTCACGCCCGTGCATCAGGGCGTTGGCGATGCCAACGCCGATGATCGAGCCGATCAAGGTATGCGATGAGGACGCTGGCAGGCCCAGCCACCAGGTGCCCAGGTTCCAGATGATCGCCGACAGCAACAGGGCAAAGACCATGGAGAAACCGGCCGAGGAGCCGACTTGCAGGATCAGCTCCACCGGCAGCAAGGCGATGATGCCGAAGGCCACCGCACCGCTGGACAGCAGCACGCCGAGAAAATTGAAACAGCCGGACCAGACCACCGCCACCGACGGTGGTAGCGAATGGGTGTAGATCACCGTGGCCACGGCGTTGGCGGTGTCGTGAAAACCGTTGACGAACTCGAACCCCAGGGCAATCAGCAACGCCAGGCCGAGCAGCACAAAGGGTGTCCAGGTGGTGACCACGGTGCCGGTGGCGTCAATGTCGCGGAACAGGTTCCAGGCGGTATACACCAGGCCGGCCGCCAGCAGGCCGAAGAACAGGGTCAGGGTGGTGCGGCCGGATTTGTGATTCAGACGCGGGCGTGGATCGTGGTTGGCCAGCGAGGGGCTGCCAGCCAGGGTCGGGGTGGTCATGATGACGGGTCCGGGTTACCAGGAAGGGTCTAGCCTTGCCCGGCCATGATAAAAACAATCGCTGACAGCACCGTGACCTCGGTCAAGGAAAGTCCTAGGATCAAGGGACCTGCCGATGGAGCGAAGCGATGATCCGCTGCAAACGCGTTTATGATCCGCAGCAAGCCAGCGATGGCCAGCGCGTGCTGGTCGACCGCCTGTGGCCGCGCAACCGGCGCAAGGACCAGCTGCAAGCCTTGTGGTTGCCGGAGGTGGCGCCTTCAACGGTGTTGCGTCAGGCTTTTCATGCCGGTGAAGTGGATTTTGCCGGGTTTGCCGAGCGCTACCGCGAGGAACTGACGGCGCGGCCCGAGCATTGGTGGACGCTGCTGGGCATGGCCGGGCAGGGCGATGTGACCTTGCTGTATGCTGGCAAGGATACCGAGCACAACAATGCGATGGTGCTGGCGCAATGGCTTGAGGATGAGCTGGAGCGCCAGGGTCCGGCCAGTTCGCCGGTGTGTTATGCCGAACAATTCAAACCTTGAGTCAATGGGGCTGCTTTGCAGCCCATCGCCGGCAACGCCGGCTCCCACATATCCTGGCCCTTATGACTGTGCAACTGACCCCCGCCACCGACCAGCACCGCACCTTCGCCCGCGACCTCACCCGCCGGGCCATGCTGCCTTATTACCGCGAGTTCGACCTGCTCTGGCAGGAAGAAGCCTTCGACCAGGCCTGGACGTGGCGCGAGCAGTGGCTGATCAGCGAAGCCCAGCAGCCGTTGGGTTACTTCAGCCTCAGCCAGGACCGCCAGGCCCTGTTCATCCGTGAACTGCACCTGCTCGAAGGCTTTCGCGACCGCGGTATCGGCCGCTGGGTGTTAACGCAACTGGCCGACTGGACCGGCCAACGGCAATTGCCGCTGCTGCGCCTGATGGTGTTCAAGAGCAACCCGGCACGGCGCCTGTACGAGCGCGAGGGCTTCGTCTGCATGGGCGAGGACGAATGCTTTTTGCGCATGCAACGGGCGTTCGCTTAGCTCGACCCGCACCACGCAGCCCTGACGCTGGGTCGCCTGCAGCAACAGGCTCTGCACCGGCAACAAGTCACCAATCAGCAGGTTCTGCAGGATCGGCTTACCCTCGAAGGTGTTCGGCCCCAGCACCACCTGCTGCAAACCCTCGATTCGCACCACAGCCTTGCCGACCTTGCCCAGGGTGTTGCCGCTCAAGGTCAGGGGGCCGGCCAGCGGCGCGGCATTGCGCAGGCTGACGGCGTATTCCGGGCTGTTGCCGATGCGGTTGCCGATCAGGCTGACGGCGCCGACTTCGCTGGCATCCACGGCGCTGCCCTGGCTGTTGCCGATCAGGTTGTCGCTGATCAGCAGCGGGGCGCCAGCCGCCGGCGCCAGGTTGCGTAGCTGGATGCCGTTGCCACGGCTGTCGCCGATCAGGTTGCCAGTGAGCAGTAGGGCGCCCTGTTGCTCGCTGACCTCGATGGCCGCCTTGTGCGCGCCGAGGATCAGGTTGTGCTCGATGCGTGCGCGGGTCTGGCCGCGCAGGCGGATGCCGCTGTTGTTGTCGATGCCGCGCAACTGGTTGTTGCGCACTGTCACTTGGCTGTCGCGCACGTCGATGGCGTACTGCTGGGACTGGCCGAACTGGCTGTTGTCGATCTGCGCCTGGCTGTGTTGCAGCTCCACCGCGCTGGCCAGCTCAGTGAACTGGCTGTCGCGGATCAGCAGCGTGGCCGGGCGGGTCGACGCGGCCTGTTGGCTGCTCAGGGCGGTGGTCAGGCCGCGCGAGAGGTTGGCGTTGTAGCCCAGGCGGTTGAGGGTCGAGCCCAGCACCTGGGTATGGCTGCCGGCCCAGGCCACCACGAACGGCCGCCAGGCGCGGTCGGTGCTGCCCGGTTTGTCGCCGGCGACGCTTTCCAGGCGCGACTGATTCAGGCCCAGCCAGCCCTGGTTGATCAACGCCGTGCCGGAGTAGCTGTACAGGTACAGGCTGGTGCCGTCGAGCAGCAGGCCGCCGTCGTTGGCGATCAGCAGCGGGTAGCTGAGCAGGTAGCCGTCCTTGTAGCGCTTGATAATCTTCGGGTCGTTCAGCGCCTCGTGCAACTGCGCCAGCGTTACGCTGCCACCGCGCACCATTACCGCTTGCGGATGATGCGCCTGGTAGCCGGCAATGGCGCGGAACAGGCCGTTGTTGACGAACGGCTCGAACGGCCAGCTGCCGGCCTGGGACGAGAACATCGGTTGCAGGCTGACACTGGCGCGGCCAGCCGGGCGCGGGCGTTCGTCGACCTGCAGCTGCACGGCCTGGCTGACCTGTTGCTGCAACTGCTGCAGGTCGCGCTGGTGCTCGGCGCTGTTCACCGCGCTCAGCGATGGCTGCAGTGGCAGGTTCTGGCTGGCGGCCTGGGCCATGGCGCTGAACAGCAGCGCGAGGCAGGAAAGGGTAAGCGGGCGGGCAAGCATGGCCATGACGGTTCGTCCTTGGGTTACGGCAGTTTGGGATAGAACGGCTTGAGCGAGCCGCCGATCTGGCTGTAGTTGTCGACCTCGCCATCCTCGCTGTCATACAGCTGGCGGGCCAGGCGGTTGCCCGGGGCGTGCTGCAGGAAGGGGATCAGCCAGGCCAGCTTGTACGGGGCAACGTCGGTCTGCGACTGGCCTTTGAGCTCGGGCAGCCCGTCGGGGTCGAGGATGCTGCGGGCGGCGAAGTTGGCCAGCAGTTCCAGGGTCTGCTGATCGTCGCTGCTCCACGGCAGGCCATTGGCCCGCGCCGATTCCGCCAGCAGTACCAGTGGCACCAGGGCGTACTGGCTGTAGGTGGCGGCCAGCTTGCTGCGCGCCACTTCCAGCGGCAGATAGGCGTAGTTGCCATCGCGGGCTTTCACCGCTTGCTGCAGGCCACGGCGCAGGTTGCCGTCGGCCCACTGGATGAAATCGTCGCGCTGCACCAGCATGCCGGTCGCCGCCACGGCCCAGGCCGCCCAGTAGTCATGGTTGTTGAACCAGGTAAAGCCCGGCGTGCGGCGCGGCTGGTACTCGGCGATGATGCGTTCGCCGAGCTGGCTGAGCCAGGCCTTCTGTGCCGGCGACAGTTGCAGCTTGGCGTCGCTGGCGGCCTGGGTCAGCAGCAGGGTCGAGGCCATGGCCGCCACCGCCCATTTGCGCGCGGCCATGCCGGTGCTGCTGGCGTCGGGGTTGAGCAGCGCCCCGGCCTGGGCCCAGCGCTCCAGCCACTGGTCCTGGCAGGCCAGGGCCATGTTCGCCTCCTGCGGGTTTTTGGCCCGCTGAAAGCGCTTGCTGGCGTAGATCAGGCCGCCGATGAACGGCTTGACCTGCTTGCCGATCTGCTCGCTGTTGGCGTCCGGGGTGCTGCGCAGGGTCGACTTGCTGGCATCGCGCTGGTCGTACTTGCTTTGCAGCTGCAAGCTGCCGGTGTAGGGCGCGGGCACTTCCTTGCTGCAGCTCAGGGTCCGGTAGTCGGCGATCATCGCCGACTGCGCGGTGGCCCGCGGCGGCCAGATCGAGCTGGCCGCCAGGCTGCTGCTCAACTGCAGGCTGGCGCACAGGCCCAGGCCCAGCGCGGTCCAGGTCTTTACAGGCATACGCGGGTTTCCACTTGGGTGGCGGCAGTGCCGGGCTTGGTCGGCTCCATGAACACCGACAGCAGGTTGGCGCCGGCAAATTCCTTGGCGCGGCTCAGCTCAAGGTAGTACTGGCCGCCGGTGACCACCGCTTCGCGGCGGAACCAGACTTTGTCGCGGGCACCGTTGTCGTAATAGACGATCAGGTAGAAGTCCTTGACGTTCTTGTCGCTGATACGGATATCGAGAAAGCCCTGGCCGTTGCTGAGGTTCTTGCGGCCATCACCTGCGTTACTGAGCAGCTCGATGCGCTCGTTGACCCGCAGCGGCGGGCGCTGCACACGGTTGGCCAGGACCTCGGTGGACACCGGGCAACCGCCCTTGACCGCCGGGATCAGTTGGCGGTACATCGACTCGGATTCCAGCTGGTAGTTGGCCGGCAGCTCCCAGATGATCAGCTTCGGCGGTGCCTTGGGCTTGTAGTTCTCCGACAGCAGGTATTCGAGCAGCGAGCCGTCCTGGCCGACGCCGGGCAGGGCGTAGTTGAGGATGTCGACCTCCAGGTACTGCTTGAGGTAGCCGTCGAAGTTGAACTGCTTGCTTTCGTCTTCACGGGCGGCCGCGTTACTGTCGCCGACCAGGATCACTTCAGGGTCCGGCGCGTCGTCGAACAGCGCGTCAGCGCCGTCGGCTTCGGGGATGGTCTGGTAGCCGCGCACGTACTGGAACCCATAGTTGTTGCCGCAGATATAACTCAGCGCCAGGTTCAGCGTGCCGTCCTTGGGCACCATGACGCCGGGTTCGGTGCGGTAGCGCTTTTTGCTCAGTTGGGCATAGAACGGCTGGCGCCGTACTTCTTCGGCCACCAGTCGCGCCGTGGCTTCGGCGCCGGCCGGGGTCCAGTGGTGGTCACGGCGAAAGAAGAACTCGCCCTTGGGCGGGGTGTGCACCAGTTGCATCAATGGCGGCACCACCGCGCCAGCGGCGCGCAGTTGTTGCAGGTAGCTTTCGAGGTTGGTGCTGGCGCGGGCAAAGTCGAAGCCGTGCAGCTTGTCGGCGTAGAGCTTGTCGCGGTGCATCAGGCCGCGGGTCGGTTGTACCGCCATGGCCACGTGGATACCCTGCTGGCGGAAGGCGGCCATCAAACGGGCGAACTCCGGGCGCATCGGCGCCGGGATGCCGAAAGCATTGGTCAGGTCGACCGCCGAGCGAAACAGCCAGCGGTCCTTGGCCGGGACGATTTCACGCATCAGCTTCATGCGCCCTTCGGCGTAGTTCTGTGGGTTGCTCAAGCCCGGGCAGACCATGCACTCAAGGCTGCTGCAGGTGGCCTTGCCTGGCTCGGCGGCCACGCCTGGGGTGCTCAGCAGAGGGCCCAGCAGTGCGGCCAGGCCAAGGGGAAGAATGCGCTTCATGGCCATGGATCACTCGCTCGGGTCGATGCTGTTAGCCAGGCTCATGCTGCGATAGCCGGCGCCCTGGGGCAGCAGCACGTAGCTGTAGGAGCGGCCTTTTTTCAGGAACAGCTCATCGAACGTGGCCACGTTCTGCTCATCGACGTAGGCGGCAAAGCCGATCTTGATCTCGTTGACCATGCGGCTGCCGGTCTGCTCCTTGCCCAGCGGCGCGACGATCACGTGCTTGCCGTCGACGGTTTTCAACGCGGCCTGGGCCGCGGTCAGGTTGTAGAAGGCGACCTGGGCTTTCTTCGGTTCGTTGACGTATTTGTCGGCGATCAGGGTCAGCTTGCTGCCATCAAAGACCACGGTGCTGGCGGCATTGGCCTTGAGCTGCGGCTCGATGGCGGTAGCGCCGACGGCGATCTTGTGCGCGCCGGCCGGGGTGAAACGGTAGCCGCTGAGCTGGCCGGCGGCGACCCGTTGCGGGCTGATCTTGCCGCTCAGGGTCACGTCGATGTTGGCGTTGGACAGGTTGAGCACGCGGACGAAGGCCGAGTCGGCCGGGGCCACGGCGTCGTACAGGTCGGCATTGCCTTCGGCGCCATGGGCAGCGGCGCTGCCCAGCAGCAGGGCGGAAGTGGCGAGCAGGCGTTGCAGTGCAATGTTCATCAGTCTCTCCTTAGAAATGTTGGGTCTGGCCGGGACGGCTCAGGGAACCGAGGCGGTGGGCGAGCAGGGTGCGCAGGGGGAACTCCCAGACCACGGTGTCGATCTCGGGGTTGCTCAACTGGTCGCTGGCAAGGAACTGGCTCATGGCCTCGAACGGCCCCCGGGCTTCGACCGCAACGCTTAGCAAGTCGCGGTTGAGCGCCTCCTTGAGAAAGCCGACGAAGTTCCAGTCATCGATCTTGCTGTAACTGGTGCCGACCAGCATCAGGCTCTGGTTTTCGCTGGCGAACAGGTCGCCGGCGTTCTGTTCGGCCTTGAGGGTTTCGTACAGGGCGATCTGGTTGGGGCCGAACTGCGGCGCCAGTTGCGCATGGTTGAACTGGATGTAGTTCATCAGATCGCCCTTGACCGTCTTGTCGGCGACCTTGTGCGACAGGTAGCGCTCGTCACCGAGCAGTTCCGGGCGCTGGCGGGCCAGCTCGCAGGCGCTCAGGCGCGCGCCTTCCGGGCTCCAGTGGGTGTCGGACTTGAGGAACAGCCCGGGGCCGGCGAGGTTGGCCAGAAACGCCGAACGCAGCGGCGTGACGGCAATGTTCTGCGCCTGCAGGCGTTCGACGAAGCGGTCGTACAGGCTGATTGCCCGCGGGTCGATCGCGCGTTCGGCGTGGGCGGCGTACACGTCGGCTTTCATTGGCAGCGGCAGCAGGATCAGGCGCTTGTTGTGGGCCTTGAGGCGTTGCTCGATCTCGGCGATCTGCTTGAGCTGGCCGTCGAGGTTGGCCTCAAGATTGTTCGGTACGCGGTACTCCTGGTTGGTGTAGAGCCAACCGTCGTTGCCCAGCACCACGCCCTTGGTGCCTTCGTCGAACAGCCGGTACTGGGCGTTGGCCCACAGCTCGACCGACGGTTCACGCAGGAAGAAGCGCTTTTCGTAGACCTGCTCGAACTTGCGCAGCAGCTTGCCGTCGACGAACAGGTTCCAGGCGTCGGTCTGGTTACGGGCAAAACTGAACACCGGCGGCAGCGAGTAGACGAACATGCCCGCCAGCAATACGCCGAAGGCGATGCCGTTGACCTTGCTGGCTGAATTCATGACCGGGTACATGGCGCTCTCCTAGAACTGAAAGTACAAAAAGGGCGAGAACGAATGCGCCGCCAGGCTGCTCAGCGCCAGGGCAAAGCCGGCCCACAGCAGCAGCGCCTTGAGGCCGCCGACATGGCGCATGAAGTACTGCTCCTTGTGGCCGGCGTAGAAGCGCACGTTGTTGCTGCCGGCCAGCACCAGCCAGCACAGGGCAATGGCGGCGAACGACATGGCCATCTTCGAGGCGCCGAGCACGTACAGGTCCAGCGAGCCCAGGCCGTTGAGGCCGAACAGCGCCTGGTAGATGTCGATGCTGTGGCGCAGGTCGTTGGTAAAGAACAGCGGCATGCTCAGGATGATCAGCACGAAGGTGCGCAGGTTGCGGCCCAGGTGGTAGGGCGTGGTGATCTTGGTGGCGAGGTTGAACTTGCGCTCGATGACCATGCCGAAACCGAAGAACAGCCCCCAGCAGATAAAGGCGAAACTGGCGCCATGCCACAGGCCCGACAGCAGCATGGTGTAGACCAGCGCCGGCAGCGCCCCGGCGATGCGCTTGCGCACCAGCGGCATGTACACGTAGTCGCGCAGAAAGTGCGCCAGGGTCATGTGCCAGCGGGCCCAGAACTCGGTGATGCTCTGCGACACATAGGGTTGGTTGAAGTTTTCCGGAAAACGGAAACCCATCATCAAGGCCAGGCCCAGGGCCATGTGGCTGTAGCCGGCGAAGTCGAAGTACAGCTGCAGGGTCGAGACCACCAGGCCGAACCAGGCATCGCTCAACTGCAGGGTGCCTTCGCTGATGAACAGCACGTTGATCGGCGCCAGCTGGTCGGCGATCAGCACCTTCATGATGAAGCCGAGCATGAAGCGGCACACGCCCAGGGAGAACAGCTCCAGCGAGTGAGTGCGCTGGCGCAGCTGCGGCGCCAGTTGGCTATAGCGCAGGATCGGCCCGGCCACCAGGTGCGGGAACAGTGCGACGAAGGCGGCGAAGTCGATGAAGTTGTTGGTTGGCGTAGCGTCCTTGCGGTAGATGTCGACGATGTAGCTCAGGGCATGGAAGACATAGAAGGAGATGCCCAGCGGCAGGAAAATCGTCTCCAGGGTGAAGGTGTTGATGCCCAGCGGCGCGAGCAGGGCGGCCAGCACCTCGGCGCCGAAGTTGGCGTACTTGAAGTAGCCCAGGGTCGACAGGTTGCCGATGATGCCGATCCACAGCAGGCGAAAGGCCCAGCGCTTGTCGCCGGCATCCAGGCGCGCCTTGATGCGCAGGCCGAACCAGTAGTTCCAGTAGGTGATGGCGACGAACAGCAGGAGAAAATCCGGCCGCCACCAGGCATAGAAGATGTAGCTGGCGGCGACGATCACCGTCGAGCGCCACTGCGCCCGGGCGAGGAAGTACACGGCCAGGAACAGCGGCAGGTAGAGGAACAGGAACACGTTGGAGGCGAAGATCATCTCGGGTTCCGTCCTTAGTAGCTGACCACGACGCCGAAGGTCAGCTGGTAGTCATCACCGCTGTCCAGGGCGTTGCCGGCATTGAGGTAGCTGGCGCTGACCAGGGCGTTGACGTCCAGGTGCTTGCCGTCGATGGCCACCGGAAACATCTTCCAGTAGTAGTTGAGGTCGAGCATCTGCCCGACGTCCTTGCCGTTGCCGTGGCGGCCCTGAGCGATGGCGCGGTTGCGCTCGCTGCGCTGGTCGCCGTCGAGGCGGATCGGCAGGGTGCCGTTGGCGTCGCGCAGCTTGAGTTCGGTCAGGCGAAAATCGAGGGCGCTGCGCGGCGTCGGGTTGGTTTCCAGGGCGATGCCGTAGTAGCTCAGGTTGCGCAGGTCGAGGCTGACGAAGGAGCTGGCCAGGCGCGTGCTGTAGCTGCCCTGGCGGGTGATGCGATCCGACTGGATGGCATTCAGGCGAAAGCCGTCGTTGTCGTTGCCGGGTTTATCGGTCAGACCGCCGCGCAGAGCGACCCGGGGCGTCCACGGCAGGTCGTGGAAGCGCTTGCCGATCTCGCCCAGGGCCGCCCAGCCGCTGGCGTTGTGGCCAGTGCTGGTGATGCCGTTGACGTCGGTGTTGTCGACCTTGCCGTCCAGGCCTGCGAGCTCCAGATGGTAGTCGCTGAACAGCGGCGTCACGTCCAGGTCGTCAGCCTTGAAGAACAGCCCGTAGCGCATGCCCTTGAAGTCGTAGCGGTCTTCGGCGTCGTGGCCGCTGTGGTCGTTCTCGTGCATCAGGCGCACGCCGGCCCAGTTGTGCTCGCTCCAGCGGTAGGCGTATTCGCCCATCAGGTAGGTGGTGCGCTCCTCGCTGTCGGCCAGGCGGTTGACGTCGCTGTTGTAGTTGTAGAACTTCTGCGCCACGGCAACGAAGCCGCGGGAGAAGGTGTCGTTGTAGTTCAAGCGCAGCGACTCGATGCTGTCGTCCCACCAGATGCCGTAGTCGTCAAAGTAGCGCTGGCGCCCGGCCGACAGCGAGAAACGCGGGTCATCGCCGAGCAGGTTGCGTTTCACATACAGTTCGCGCAGTTCGGCGTACCAGCCTTCGGGCTGGTCGCGGTCGAGGTTGTTGGCGTTTTCGTTCTGCACGCTGGCCGACTCGCTGGAGTCATAGTTCAGCCACATGCGGCCGTAGACCATCCACTTGGCCCAGCGTTTTTCCGGCGAATACCAGGCGAACGACGGTTCATAGCGCAGGCTGTAGAACATCTCGCGGCTGCGGCCGACCTCGGAGTTTTCCGGGCCGTAGCCGGTCTGCACGGTGAGCTTGTTGAAAAACTCCGAGGTGATCACCGGTTCGCTGACGCCTGCGACCCGTACCGGCTCGCTGCTGTCGGCCTCGGGGCCGGTGACTTCTTCCAGGGCGAGCGCCGGGTACAGCGGTGCCAGGGCCAGCAGGGCGCCGAACAGGGGGTGGTGGGCTTTCACAGGGTTGCCTCCTTCAACAGATCGTTGCGCGCCGCCAGGGCACGGGCGATGTCATCCTTTTTCAGGGTCTTTTCCAGGCGCTTTACCAGGCTGCGGGCACCGTTCTCGCCCAGCACCAGGGCCACCTGGGCATAGGTGTAGGCCTTGACCGGGTCATGGCAGATGGCACGGCCGTAAGCGTGCAAGGTGGCCATGCGGTACCAGGCGGCGGTGGAGCCGGCCCGGGCCTGGGCCTGGAAAATCGCCAGGGCCTGGTCCTGGTCGGGCTGGTCGGCCACGCCCTTGCTGTAGTACTCGGCCAGCAGCAGTTCGGCGTCGGGGTAGCGGTCGGCGAGCAGCTCGTCGATCAGCGCGCGGGCCTTGTCCGGGTCCAGGGTCAGCCAGTTGTTGACCATGTAGAACGAGGCCTGCAGCGCCTTGGCCCGGGTCGCTTCGCGGGCCCGGACCTGGTCGATCAGCGCCTGGGTCTCTTCGGCGTTGTGCTCGGTGGGGTTGGAGATCATGAAGTTGGCCTTGGACACCATCGCCGGCACAAAGCCGCGTTCGACGGCGTTGTCGCGCCAGCGATGGGCTTCGCCGCGGGCCAGGTCCAGGGCATCGCTGCGCTGCTTGTCCGCGGCCAGTTGCGCGGCGTCCGGTTGCACCTGCGCCGGGCCCATGGCGTTGGCCTGGCGCTGGTAGCGGTCGGCTTCCTGCTCGGCGCGCTGCACGCTGTTGATGCTGTCGAGCAACGAGCCGATGCGGTGCACGATCTCCACCGCGAGGGTCGGGCGCAGCGCTTCGAGGCTGCGGGCAAAGGCCGGGAAGGCGCGGTCCTGATCGTCGCCGAGGAAGCGGTAGTAGCGATCGATCGCCCGGACATCGACGCGCACCGCCTGCTGGTACCAGCGCTCGGCGCCGGCGCGGTCACCCTGGCGCTCGGCCAGCACGGCCTGGTACAGCTCGGGGCGGCAGTTGAGCAGGCACGACTGCTGGTACAGCGCCAGCAACTGCCCGGCCTGTTCGGTGGAGACCAGTTGCGGGTAAACCAGGAACACCTCCAGGGTGGTGCTGGCATTGCGCGGGTCGAGGGTCGCCGGGTAACGGGTCAGGGCCTGGGCCATCCAGTCGTGCTGGCCCTTTTGCAGGCTCGGGGTACGGTCCAGCAGGCGCGCCAGCGAGGCCAGCGCCGGCACTTGCCCGCGGCCGTCGGCAAACGCCTGCTTGTACAGGCCGATGACTTCCTGGCGGCTGGCGCCATCGCTGTTGGCCAGTACCTCGCCGAGCAGCAGCTTGGACGCCAGGTCACCGCGGTCGGCCAGGGTGCGCAGGTCGTCACTGACGTTGGCGCTCGGGTCCTTGTACAGCGCGTAGCGGATCTGCTCCAGGCTTTGTCCGGCCAGGGCGCTGCTGGCGCAGGCCAGGCCGATGCTGGCCAGCAGCAGGCGGGAGGGCGTCTTCGCATTCATTGCCTATTCCTTCCTTGCGGGTGCTTAGCGCGAAGCCGTGAACGGCAGGCCCAGGTACAGGTCCACCGCTACCGGCTTCTGGTACGCGGCGCGGGGCAGCGGGCTGTCGGGGGCGATGGTCAGGGCCAGGTTCTTGTTGGCCTCATCGACATGGGAGTCGATGACCTTGCCGCTGAAGGTCTCATCCAGCCCGAACACCTTGAGCTCCACCGAGGTCACCCGGCCGATGTCGGCGAGCTTGTCGAACGGCACGTTGGCGCTGACGAACAGGCCTTCATCCCTGGGCAGCAGATGCACCAGCGGTGCCTGCTTGTAGCCGTAGCCGTCCAAGGGCTTGCTCGGGAAGTACACCTCGCAGTCGCACGGGCTGTTGATCACGGTTTCGATGGTGGCGCGCCCGAGCAAGGTCTGCAGGTCGCCGGGCGAGAGGTCGGCGACCGCTTTCATGTCGGCCGGGCTGGTGAAGCTGGTGGCCAACTGGGTGGAGATGCTCGCCACCGGCGCGCCGGCCTTGACCTCGGTCTGCCCGGGCGCCAGGAGGAACTTCACATAGCCGTTGTCGGGCATGCTGATGACCTGGGCGTTGGCCGAGACCTGGGCCTGCACGGCGGGGATGCGAAAGAACAGCAGGTAGCACTTGTAGGCGACAAAGCCCAGCGCGGCGAGGCCGGCGGCGGCATACAGCAGGGTGCCGAGGGTGGCCTTGAGGCGCTCGCCCGAGCTGCGTGCGCTGGCGTACTTGTGCTTGCGCTCCTTGATGTAGTTTTCCCGCTGCATCACGTTGAACAGGCCGTTGATGTCGGCGATCTCGCCGGACAGGTAGGCGCTGATGATGTAGCGCAGGATGTCGCGCTTTTGCGAGTCGAGCTCGACGAACTGGGCGCCGACTTCCTGACCGCGCTGGGAGACGATCTTGATCTGGCTGTCGATGTTCAGGTCGACCTGGTTCAGGCGCAGCTGGATCGAGGCGTGGTACAGGCTGCCGACCTTCAGCGGCTCGGGGTGAACCAGGCCGATGCCGCCCAGGGAGATATCCTGCAGGGTGCTGTCGAACGGCGGCTGGCCGGCCGCGCTGAGCGTGACCCGGGCATTGAGTTTGGTGCGCACGTACTGGCGTTCGTCGATGGCTTCGTGGACGACGTTCGCGGGTACTGCGGGTGTGCTTGAGCTACTCATGGCAGGCGCCTTTCCTTAACGTTGCGTGAGTTCGAGAAGAACCGAGATGACCCCGAAGAAAATCGCGATGGATGAAAACAGCATCGCCTTGGAAGACCAGCGGTTCAGGGCGGCATCGAAGTTGACGGTGCCGTTGCTTAATGTGGTTTTTTGCCGGGTCCAGCTCTGCTGGTCCATGTGGAACAGGGCGTAGACTTTCATCAGCGAGCCGATGATCTGGTTGTAATAAAGAACGAACGGGTACACCGGGCTGACCGGGTGGCCGGCGAACAGAAACAGCACGGTGACGAGGCTGCGCGACAGCAGTACCCAGAACAGGTACACCAGCAGGTACTGGATGCCGAACACGATGCCGGCGACCACCGAGGCGCTCAGGCCCATCAGGCAGGTCCACATCGACACCCGCTGATCGAGCAGCACATACAGGGTGAACAGGCCCAGGCGGGCGCGGCCGAGCAGGGCGGTGGCACGGAAGTTCTGGCGCAGCGAGTTGCCGTACCAGCGGAACATCAGCTGACGGGTGGCACGCCAGAAGCTGTTGTCTGGCGGATGCTCGACGGTCAGGGTGTTGCTGTCGGGCACGTAGAAGGTATCCCAGCCGGCGCGCATCAGGCTCAGCCACGACGACTTGTCGTCACCGGTGAGAAACTGAAAACGCCCCAGGCGCCAGTGCTGGAGAAAATCCGCCTCGACGTCGCGGATGAAGTCCGGGTCGGTCATGACACTGGCGCGAAAGAACGACAGCCGCCCGGTCAGGGTCAGCACCCGGTGCGACAGGGCCATCGAACACATGTTGATGTGCCGCTGGACGAAGCGCATCGAGTGCCATTGGCGCATCAGGTTGCTGCCTTCGACTTCGCAGAACTCGTTGGTGGTCAGGCCGCCGACGTTGGGTAGGTAGGCGAACAGCTTGACCGCGCGCTCGACGCAGCCGGGCAGCATCATGGTGTCGCCGTCGACCACGCCGACCACCGAGTCCTGCAGTGGCATCTGCCGCGACAAGGCGCGGAAGGCATGGGCCAAGCCGTCACGCTTGCCGGTGCCGCGGGCACGGACGATCACCAGCTTGATGTCGTCGCGGTCCTTGACCTCGTTGCGCATGATTTGCTTGATGAACTGCTCGTCGCCCTTTTCGACGATCGAGGCGATCACCGTGCACGGCACTTGCAGGCGCTGCACCTCCTGGAACACCGACTGGTAGACCTTGAAGGTGGTGTGGGTGGGAATGCGAAAGCTGGTCACCACCATGAACATGTGCGCTGGCAGCGCCGCATCGCCCATGCGCTCGACCGCCTTGCGCATGCGCGGGAACTTCCAGTGCAGGAAGTACATGCCGCGCAGGTAGTGGACGATAGCGTTGCCATAGCGCCACATGCCCAGCGCACCGATGATGAAGATGAACGTGTGGTGCGCAGGGTCCAGGTACTGCGGCGCGACCATCTCCGACGCCAGCGCGATCAGGCCGAACAGGCAGGCCCAGGCGCAAAAACGCGCGCCTGCCTGCAGGTAGTCCGGCTGGCCCCGGGGCGGCTGTTGCTGTCGTTCCATGTAACCGTTGCTCCTGTGTTCGGGCCATGCCCGGCTGAATGACATGCGCACTTTTCGCGCCTGGCCAAGACAGGGTCGGCCGGGCAGGAGGCAGGTGAGCAGTCAGTCAGGCGGGGTGCCTGGGTGAATCGCCGGGTACTCTCTGAGTGGAGTGCTTTCTACTGGCGTACGGGGGCCTTACCAGCAGATACCTTCACGCTGGGTATCGCTGCCGTGGGCCATGAAGCCGACCAGGTCGATGATCTGCTTGCCGCCGTTGGCATCCAGGGCCTGGGCGAAACGGTCATCGTTATTGCCCAGCACCACCACCTCGGCTTCGCGGATCACCTGCTGCAGGTCGTTGCACAGCAGCGACGAAACGTGAGGGATCTTCGACTCGATGTACTCGCGGTTGGCGCCGAACACCCGGGCGTACTCGACGTTGGCGTCGTAGATGCTCAGCTCGTACCCCTTGCCGATGAGCATTTCCGCCAGCTCCACCAGCGGGCTCTCGCGCAGGTCGTCGCTGCCGGCCTTGAAACTCAGGCCCAGCAGGCCGATGCGGCGTTTGTCCTGGCGGGTGATCAGCTCGAAGGCGTTCTTCACCTGGTTGCGGTTGCTGGCCATGATCGAGGCCAGCAGCGGGTGCTCGACGTCCAGCTGGCCGGCGCGATAGGTGAGGGCGCGCACGTCCTTGGGCAGGCACGAGCCACCGAAGGCAAAGCCTGGGCGCAGGTAGTAGCGCGACAGGTTGAGCTTGTAGTCCTGGCAGACCACGTCCATCACCTCGCGGCCATCGACACCGGAAGCCTTGGCAATGTTGCCGATCTCGTTGGCAAAACTGACCTTGGTCGCGTGCCAGACGTTGCAGGTGTACTTGATCATCTCGGCGACTTCGATCGACTTGCGGATCACCGGCGCGTCCAGGCCCTGGTACAGCGACTGCAGCAGGTCGCCCGATTGCGTGTCCAGCTCGCCGATCACGGTCATGGCCGGGAAGTCGTAGTCCTGGATCGCGGTGCTTTCACGCAGGAACTCGGGGTTGACCGCCACGCCGAAATCAATGCCGGCGCGCTTGCCGGCGTATTTTTCAAGCATCGGGATCACCACGTTCTTCACTGTACCGGGCAGCACGGTACTGCGCACCACCACGGTGTGGCGGCTGGCCTTGTCGCGCATGGCGGTGCCGATTTCGCGGCACACCGCTTCCATGTAGACCAGGTCCAGGTCGCCGTTCTTCTTGCTCGGGGTACCGACGCACAGCAGCGACATCTCGGTGGCCAGCACCGCTGCCTGGACATCCGTGGTGCCACGCAGGCGGCCGTGGCGCACGCCATCGAGCAGCAGTTGTTCCAGGCCGGGTTCGACGATGGGCGACTTGCCCTGGTTGATCATGTCGATCTTGGCCGGCGAGATATCCACGCCCAGCACCTGGTGCCCACGCGCGGACAAACAACCGGCACAGACAGCGCCTACATAACCCAATCCAAAGATGCTGATATTCATAGTTCCCTCTCCCAAGGTTCAGCAAACGCTGACCGAGATACTCAGTTAAACGGCATGGTCGACGCGGCAGACGCGCAAGAAACAGCAGCGCGATAACAAGAGGCGATGCAAGCGTTTTCGTTGTCTTATTACATCCTAAGGGGGTTTTTTAAACTTCGGCAAGCAGTCTCTAATTCTGAGTTGGATAAAGTTTAAAAAATCTCTGTTAAAGTTTAAAAACTCTTATAAATCAATAGTTTAAAGTTTGTTGTTAGTTGGGCGTCAAAAAACCGGTATCGGTTTTTTGCCGTTAAAATGACGCCAGAAAGCCGTTGCTTCGATGACTTTTGGCATTTTTCATGGTTTTTTTGACGGCTTTTTACGTGTCCTCTTGAGCTTCTTTATTCTCTACGCGCTGTTGTATTTGAACGTCGAAATTCCCCGCGTGATGGCACTTTGGCTAGTAAGGGAAGTTGTCTGGAATTATTAATGCCTTGTGCATGTAGTGCAGGCGTGAATTACAGGGTTTGCGGCGGTTGTCTTGACAACTGTGGACAGGTAGAGCGGGCGTCGACTTGTGCAGCGGAGCTGATCGCGGCATAGTTCTGGCTTCGTTCGAGGCACGCCATTGAAGGTTGTGTGCTCATCCATCCGGATGCTGGATAAGGGACGCCAAGCAAATGAACGGAATCGGTTCGCGTATCAGGGAAGAAAGAGAGCGGCTGGGCCTGACCCAGCGGGTATTTGGCGACATCGGCGGGGTCGAGCCCAACGCCCAGGGCAAATATGAAAGCGGCGAGCGTACGCCCAAGGCCGACTATCTGGCGGCGGTGGCGGCGCGCGGGGTCGATGCGCTGTATGTGTTGAGCGGGGTACATACTCCGGTTGCGCACGGCAGCCTGAACGCCGAAGAAGAACAGCTGCTCAGCAGCTTTCGCCTGCTGCAAGCGGCCGACCAGGCTGCCGTCCAGCATTTGCTGGGCAGCCTTGCCGAGCGTGTACAGCGCCCGCCGCTGAGGGTTGGCGGCCATGAGCGGGGTATCTATGGGCGGCTGTCTGGCAAATGAAAAATGACGTCAGGCAAATGATCTGTTCCGTTAGGTCTACGGCTCTATTTTTTGCTAAGGTGGCGGGATCCAATTACCGCCGCAGTGCGAGGTGTCTGCTTGATTAGGGTGCTGGTGGTCGATGACCACGATCTGGTGCGTACGGGCATCACGCGCATGCTGGCCGATATCGATGGTCTGCAGGTGGTGGGCGAGGCTGACTCTGGCGAGGCATCGCTGAAGGTTGCGCGCGAACTCAAGCCCGACGTGGTCCTGATGGACGTTAAAATGCCCGGTATTGGCGGCCTGGAGGCGACGCGTAAACTGCTGCGCAGCCACCCGGATGTGAAAGTGGTGGCGGTGACTGTCTGTGAAGAAGACCCGTTCCCCACTCGGCTGTTGCAGGCCGGCGCCGCAGGTTACCTGACCAAGGGTGCAGGGCTGGATGAAATGGTCCAGGCCATCCGCCTGGTGTTTGCCGGGCAGCGCTACATCAGCCCGCAAATCGCTCAGCAGTTGGCGCTCAAGTCGTTCCAGCCGCAAGGCTCGCCGTTTGATGCGCTGTCGGAGCGGGAAATCCAGATTGCCCTGATGATCGTTGGCTGCCAGAAGGTGCAGATCATCTCCGACAAGCTGTGTCTGTCACCGAAAACGGTCAATACTTACCGTTACCGGATCTTCGAAAAACTCTCGGTCACCAGCGACGTCGAGTTGACGCTGCTGGCGGTCCGCCACGGCATGGTTGACGCCAGTCTCTGAGCGCATTCATGACAGCTGTATTTGATTCAAGCGCATTCCTGGCGACCTGCAGCGGTCGCCCGGGCGTCTACCGGATGTTCGACGGTGAGGCCCGGCTGCTGTATGTGGGCAAGGCCAAGAACCTCAAGAAGCGCCTCGCCAGCTACTTTCGCAAGACTGGCCTGGCGCCGAAGACGGCTGCCCTGGTGGCGCGCATCGCCCAGGTCGAAACCACCATCACCGCCAACGAGACCGAGGCGCTGCTGCTCGAGCAGACCCTGATCAAGGAATGGCGGCCGCCGTACAACATCCTGTTGCGCGACGACAAATCCTATCCCTATGTGTTTCTCTCCGATGGCGACTACCCGCGCCTGGGCATTCATCGCGGGGCCAAGAAGCAAAAAGGCAAGTATTTCGGCCCGTACCCCAGCGCCGGCGCCATCCGCGAAAGCCTGAGCCTGCTGCAGAAGACCTTTTTCGTCCGTCAGTGCGAAGACAGCTATTACAGCAACCGCACCCGGCCGTGCCTGCAATACCAGATCAAGCGCTGCAAGGCGCCCTGTGTCGGCCTGGTCGAGCCTGAAGAATACGCGGTCGATGTGCGCCACTCGGTGATGTTCCTTGAGGGCCGCAGCCACCAGCTGACCAACGAGCTGAACGCCGAGATGGAACAGGCGGCCATGGCCCTGGCGTTCGAGAAGGCCGCCGAACTGCGCGATCAGATCGCCTTGCTGCGCCGGGTCCAGGACCAGCAGAGCATGGAAGGCGGCAGCGGCGATGTCGATGTCGTCGCGGCGTTCGTCAACCCCGGCGGCGCCTGCGTGCACCTGATCAGCGTGCGCGGCGGGCGGGTGCTGGGCAGCAAGAACTTCTTCCCCCAGGTGGGCATCGAGGAGGAGGTGGCCGAGGTCATGGCCGCGTTCCTCTCGCAGTATTACGTGGGCAACGCCGAGCGCGAGCTGCCCGGCGAACTGATCGTCAACGTGGTGCACGAGGACTTCGCGGCCATTACTGCCGCCATCGAAACCCTGCGCGGCCGTGAACTGACCATCAGCCACCGGGTGCGGGGCACCCGTGCGCGCTGGCAGCAACTGGCGGTGACCAACGCCGAACAGGCGCTGGGTGCACGCCTGGCCAACCGCCAGCACATGGCTTCGCGCTTCGAGGCGCTGGCCCAGGTCCTGGCCCTGGACGAAACCCCGCAGCGCCTGGAATGCTACGACATCAGCCATTCCAGCGGCGAAGCCACCGTGGCCTCGTGCGTGGTGTTTGGCCCGGAAGGGCCGCTCAAGTCCGACTACCGCCGCTACAACATCGAAGGCGTGACCCCGGGCGACGACTACGCGGCCATGCACCAGGCCCTGACCCGGCGCTTTGGTCGGCTCAAGGACGGCGAGGGCAAGCTGCCCGACGTGCTCCTGGTGGACGGCGGCAAGGGCCAGTTGAACATGGCCCGGGAAGTGTTGCAGGAACTGGCGGTGCCCGACCTGATCCTGCTCGGGGTGGCCAAGGGCACCACGCGCAAGGCCGGTTTCGAAACCCTGTACCTCAATGATGTGGCCCACGAGTTCACCCTCAAGGGCGACTCACCGGCGCTGCACCTGATCCAGCAGATTCGCGATGAAGCGCACCGTTTTGCCATCACCGGCCACCGTGCCCGCCGTGGCAAAACCCGCCGCACCTCGACCCTCGAAGGCGTCGCTGGCGTCGGCCCGAAACGCCGTCGCGACCTGCTCAAGCACTTCGGTGGCCTGCAGGAACTGACCCGCGCCAGCGTCGAAGAAATCGCCAAAGCACCGGGAATCAGTAAAAAGCTTGCCGAGTCGATTTATGCCAACCTGCATAGCGAGTAGAATGCTCGCTCACTTTGCAGCCAGTTGTGCCGATGAATATTCCAAATCTGCTTACCGTTCTTCGCGTCCTGCTCATTCCGATCTTCATTTTGCTGTTCTATGTTCCGTATCACTGGAGCTATATCGCAGCGAGCAGTGTCTTCGCCATCGCCGCGGCCACTGACTGGCTGGACGGTTACCTGGCCCGTCGCCTGCAGCAGAGCACGCCATTCGGTGCCTTCCTGGACCCGGTGGCCGACAAGCTGATGGTGGCCGTGGCCCTGGTCCTGCTGGTGCAAGTGCACGCCAACTTCTGGCTGACCCTGCCGGCAGCGGTGATCATCGGCCGCGAGATCGTGGTCTCGGCCCTGCGCGAGTGGATGGCGGAGCTGGGGGCGAGGGCGCATGTGGCGGTGTCGAACCTGGGCAAGTGGAAGACCGCGGCGCAGATGCTCGCCCTGGTGATTTTGCTGGCCAACCCGCCGGTGCTGACCTTCTGGGTGATCCTCGGCTACGCCTTGCTGATGATCTCGGCCGGCCTGACCCTGTGGTCGATGGTGCACTACCTGCGCGCCGCCTGGCCGCACCTGCGCGAAGGCTCGGAGCAGAAATAAAGCTTTTTTGAATCAAGGGCTTGACGAGATTTATTGAATCGTTACAATAGGCCCCATCACGACGCGGGAATAGCTCAGTTGGTAGAGCACGACCTTGCCAAGGTCGGGGTCGCGAGTTCGAGTCTCGTTTCCCGCTCCAAATATCGATCTACAGAGTTCCAAGGAAATCTGTAAGTCATTGAAAAAAGACGCTTCGGCGTCTTTTTTCGTTCCAGCAAGATCCGCTGAAAGCCACGGGTATCTGTACTTTTTTAGTCCAGAAATCAGTCCATAAAAATCGGGTGGCGGTGGTATCGGTTTGTTGCTGGAGTGGAGCGTCATACGTCACGAGCATCTGCCCTGAATCCTCTATTCAGGAGCTCGTAGCATGGCACTCTCAGATGCAACCGTCCGCCAGGCCAAGGCCACCGGCAAAGACGATACCCTCGGTGATATCGACGGCCTGTCACTTGGCGTGACCGCGTCCGGCGGCACGTCGTGGCATTGCCGCTACTCATGGGCCGGCAAGCAAAAGCGCATGTCCCTGGGGACCTACCCTGAAGTCGGCTTGCGCCAGGCGCGTTCCCTGCGTGACGACTGCTGGCCAAGGGCGTCAACCCTCGTATCCACCGCAGCCACAAGCGCCACGCGGTTCACCTGGCTGACCAGAACACTTTTCAATTCATGTACGACCTGTGGTCGAACATCGGTCTTGTGTGCTCAAGGTTGGGCGCCAGAGCACATCGGTGCAGATCCAGCGCACTTTCACCAACGACGTGTTGCCGACCAGACTATGCCTGGCGATGTCGTGGTCATCCGCTACGAAGGCCCCAAGGGCGGCCCTGGTATGGAGGAAGTCCTCTAACCAGCCATCTCAAATCCAAAGCGCTGGCCAAGTCCTGCGCTCTTTTGACCGATGGGCGATTTCCGGGCGGCAGCTCCGGCCTGTCCATCGGCCATGTATCACCGGAAGCGGCGGAAGGTGGACTGATAGGCCTGGTGGAAACAGGGGGCGTGATCAAGATCGGTATTCCCAACCGTTCCGTTGAACTGATCGTCGAGAAGGCGACTTTGAACCAGCGTTACCACGCGATGGATGCCAAGGAGGGGCCAGCCTGGCAGCCAGCCGCTCGGGCTCGAAAAGTGTCGGCTGCAATTCAGGCCTATGCGACGCTGACATCGAACGCAGCTCGCGGTGCGGTCAGGGATGTGACGCAGGTTCGGCATCGATTTGGCGGCAGGCGAATGCCTCCCCCCTGGCTCACAGCGAATCGCAACAGTACGGCCAGCCGCTTATCTCGACGGGGGACTGAAACAACCGACGGTTCGACAGGAGGGGCTAGATAGACAGGGGGTGCGGAAGAATAGGCATACAGGTTCAGATGTAAGCTTTCTGGAGGGCCTATAGATGTCCGTATCCGGCTGCACGGGTGAAGTCGGCTAAATGCCAAATATCACCGTTCGCCCCCCAAGTGCCGTCAACAACATCCTGGATCTGTATTGAGCTCAGCAACTGACGCTGATCCCCCGCAGCCAGGCTCGATTGTACCGCACAGTGCAGTTCACGCACGTAGCGCTGACGCATCGGTGCATCAAGAACTCCGGCAGGCACCTTGACGATGACAATGCATGGGACAACCCGGGCATGAGGAGCAATGCCTCCGCACAGCCATTCATCGGCCTGCACTTCCTCGATGAGCACCCAGCACAACGCACGCTGCTGAGGGGCATCGCCCATGTGTTCATTAATCATTGCCACGTCGCTTACGCTTCGAAGCAGTTGGTGGCGCTGTGGCTGGTTGAAAGCGCCGGTAGGCACCTTGATCAGGATGTTTGGCATGGGGAAACCTCGCTGTTAACTGGAGGCGCCATTGGGCCAGTTATCCCTTTACTCGATAAGTGACCGATTCGTCTTCTTTCGGGCATAATCGGACAATGTACGATTTCACTGTCCTCGTCTTTCCCGGGGCGTTCGCCTCGAGCGTTGCAGCCACCCTGGACATCCTCGGCACCGCCGCCACACTTGCGCAACGGCGCGGCCTTGCCGTTCCACGCTGGCGCGTTTGTGGGCCGCAGCCAGGGCTGATTACGCTGGGCCAAGGCATGCTGCTGCAGGTTGACGCGCTGACCACAGGCGTCGAGGACAACTCCTGCTGGGTCATTCCGGGCCTCGGCATCAGCGACTTCGACGCGCTGCTGCAGCGTCTTGAGGAAGACTGGGTCCTTCAGGCACTGCCAGCGCTGAAGGCACATGTGAATCAAAGCAAGGAGATTGCAGCCTCGTGCTCGGCGGTCTTTCTCCTGCATGCCGCAGGGTTACTGACGGGGCGACGGGTGACGACGTCCTGGTGGCTCGCCCCTTGGCTGTCGAGCATTGCGCCTGACTGCATTGTCGACCCCAACGTCATGGTGCTCTGCGACCCGCCCTTGACGACCGCCGGCGCAGCCTTCGCGCAAACTGACCTGATGCTGCACCTGCTGCGCAGACGTCTGTCACCGGAGCTCGCCGACGTTGTGGGCAAGGCCCTTCTACTCGATGGCCGGCAGTTGCAATCCCCATTCATCAACCCGGCAATCATGGCCCAGGGCAATACGCTGGTCGCCAACCTCACCGCCTACATAGAAGCACGACTGCCCCATCCGCCCAGTGTCCCGAGCCTTGCGGCGTACGTCGGCATGTCTGAGCGAACGCTGTCCCGGCACCTTCATAAAGCAACCGGTCTTTCAACTCGGAATTTGATCCAGCGTGTACAACTGAACAGGGCCCGCGTGCTGCTGGAAACCAGCAGGTACTCCGTTGAATTCATCGCCGAGCAGGTGGGATACCAGGATGCCACAGCCCTACGGCGACTTATGCGCCGCCTGTTGAACGCCTCCCCAAAACAACTGCGCCAGTAACCGCTATCTCTGAAGATCTCGTCCGCAGACCGCTCGTAGCAGAAAGCGTGCGCAATCGCCAAGGCGCTGAACTTATGCTTAGGTGCAGCGTACTCTCATCCACCTGTTGAAGATGGTAGTACTGTGCGTTCGCCTTGAGTGCCGGCATGACCTGGCACACTGCATAAGGGGCTTCGTACCAAGTATTCCGGCCATGGATGTTGAATGCGTATTCGCCTGATCGCACGTTGCCGTGTTCCTGCGAAAGGTTGTCGAGGTCGCCAGGTGACTCACCATTGGCCTCTGCAATCTCGATTACCAAGCCGCGTAGGGTCAATAGCCCTTTGTTAGCAATCCACAGAGTTCTGTATTTTTATCTAGTGTCTGCAGGCATGCGTTTCCTCATCTTGCGCCGGTGAAAGTTGGGCGTTGCCATACCGACAGATCAACTGCGGAAGATGCAGCTGCAGGCCGGAATGAACCTGACGGGGATCGAGGAAGTGGACGGTGCCTGCTATGCGCAGTCCTGGTGGTGCAGGGTGGAGTAGGCGTGAAGGCCACGCTCATTGAGCCCCGTCGTCAGGTATAGCGTACCTGTGCATGCTTCAGAGGCCGGCAGTCTGAAGTAGTGCCCGAAAATATAACCAGCAGACTGTGCGTATCAGCTACTTATCACTTTTTGATTTAATGCATGATGATGATTATAGCTTTTGAGTTTTGTAACTGAAATGTCACGAGTGGTGTTCGAATATTTCAATCGTCTTAGTGGGCGCTGCATAAGAAGACGCATTGACACCCTGGAAATTGCATGCGTACTATTCGATCGTAGTTGATGTCGACTGCAGAGCGTCAGTCAATAGGGTCAAGGAATGACTAGTTCGCCATAATGGCACACGTGCATCGTGTACATCCTACGTCCCTCTATAGCACGCCTTGTTTTTGTAGGGCGTATTCTGGTTATCTTGCTACCGGGTTGCTTTGTATCTTGAGACCGCTATTAAATTTCGCGAAAGACAGCGCTACCCGGGAAGGCGAGTGCACTTCAAATGATCGGCTGAATGCTGAATGCATGTGGGCGCGCCTTTACGTTTTTGGTGTGGCGCTTCCGCTATGGACGTTCAGGTTGGTTCGAAGCATTTTATGCAATAGCCTATATATTCATAAGGAGTTGAATGTGTTTTTTCGAAGTGTTTCTGATGTTGAAAAGACTGATTGAGGCCTGCTATTGCATTGCCGGTGAAGGGGAGATTGAGGATGTGGATGGCACGGTTCATCCGATTCGCCCAGGAGGTATGTATGTTTTGGACAAGCATGATCGTCACTGTTTGCGGGGTGGGAAGTTCACGGACCTCACCCTGGTCAGTGTTTTCAATCCTCCACTTGTGGGCACCGAACGTCATTCGATAAACAAGCAGAGTGCCTCCTCTTATTGAGCAATGAACGTCCGGCTCGGTACGTCGCAACCTTGAAAGCTCACCTGGTACTCCCCGGGGTGATGAGGTGTGGTGGTTGCACGTTGGTCAAGGTCAGTTCGGATCAATGATGAAGTTATCAACGCTGGAGTAGACCCGGCCTCGACGTTTGACGCGCCGATAAGAGTGGACTTACCGCTGCGTGGTGTGACGGGTCTTTATTTACGGAATTGATTATATGAAGTTGTTTAGACCGTTGCTTCAGCGGCCGGTGGCGTTGTTATGGGGAGGGCTGGCGCTATCTTCGATCGGCGACGAGTTGTTCGCGATCGCCGTCGCCTGGATGGCAGTGCAGATCGCCGGCACCGATGCGAGTTGGCTTAGTGCGTTGCGCGGTGGGGCCGCGTTGGCGGGGGCGCTGCTGGGAGGGATCTGGGCTGAGCGTTGGGACCATCGGCGCACGATGATCGGTGCCGACCTGGCGCGGGCCGGGCTCGCCCTGCTTCCGATGCTGGCCTGGACGCTGGGCATCATGAGCCTGTGGATGCTGGCGGTGCCGGTCATGCTCATGATGATTGTCAACTCTTTGTTCGAACCGGCCTTGCGCGCCAGCCTGCCACGCATTGTCGTGGCGTCGGACCAGTTGCAGG
This sequence comes from Pseudomonas sp. SBB6, assembly GCF_024213215.1. Lineage (NCBI taxonomy): Bacteria > Pseudomonadati > Pseudomonadota > Gammaproteobacteria > Pseudomonadales > Pseudomonadaceae > Pseudomonas > Pseudomonas sp. SBB6. The sequence goes on from NZ_JANAVH010000005.1 coordinate 162,904, forward strand.
CCGTCAATGCGCTATTCGACGCGATCATCCGGGTGGCTCGAGTGATCGGGCCGATGCTGGCCGCGGCAATTACGCTGCTGATTCCGCTTGAACATCTGTTTACCCTCAATAGCCTGACTTTCCTGATCTCGGCTTGGGCGGTGATGAAGCTGAGCAAGGCATTGCCTCGACAACCGCTCAAGGTGACGAGCCGGCGTGCCGCCTTCACTGCCGGTTGGCGCAGCCTGGTCGGCCGCCGGCAGATGCAGGCGGTGTATGTGTGTGCTGGATTGGGCAACATCGCCTGGAGTCTGGGCATTTCTATCGGCATGGCGCTGGCCGTGGTCAAATACGACATCCAGGGCTTCGGTGTACAGGACTTTGCCGCCTACGGCCTGATCATGGGCGCCTATGGCTGCGGCAACCTGATCTCTATTTTCGTCGTCGGGAACCTGCATATCCACCGCCTGTATGGTGGCTTTACCTTCGGCTCCGTGGTCAACGGTCTGGGCATTGCGACCATCGGTGCGGCGGTGATGTATTTGCCAGCGGAGTACGTCCTGGCCGGGATGATGTTCGGCGCCGGCCTGGCCGCGCTCGGTGGGCCACTGATCGACATTTCATTCATTCTGCTGATTCAAACCACATTCAGGCAAAGCGAGATCGCCGGGCTGGCAAGGTTGCGCTTTGCTGCGCTGGGTGCCTCCATTCTCATTGCTGGGGCCTGCGGCGCGGCACTTTATGCGCGGTTCGAAACCGGTATGGTCATCCTCGGTAGCGGGATTTTCGAAGTTATCGTCGGTGCGATGGTATTGCTCGTTCCCAAGGACAATGAAGCTGCCTGCGCGAACACGGCCGAAGTGCCTCTGATGGATGACCACGAGGTGGCCCAATGAGACCTTTCCACCACTATGTGAAAAACCACGCCGAGCTTACGCCAGAGAAGGTCGTACTGGTCGTCGCTGGCGAACTGGTAATGCTCGGCTACTGGAACCAACCTGAGCTGACCCGGCGTGTGCTTAGAAACGATCTGTTCGGTGAGGCGCGGGTCTATTTCACAGGTGACCTGTTCAGGATGGACAGTGAGCAGTACCTGTATTTCGTCGACCGCACCGAATTACCTCATTCTTATAGTGATGCCCTGACCACCAATGGACAATCCACTGGCTGAGCTCCCGATTCCTCGAGGGTGTCGATCAAGTGCCGGGCAGCCTTGCGACCGATCTCGTAGTACGGCAGTTGCACCGTGGTCAGCGGCGGGATGAACAGCTCAGCAATACCAATCATGTTGTCGTAGCCGAGCACGGCGACATCGTCGGGAATTTTCAGACCACGGCCCAACAACACCTGATAGGCACAAAAAGCAATGCGGTCGTTGCCACAGATCAGAATGTCGAATTGGGGACGACCATCAGTGATGTGCCGGTCGAGGATGGCTGCGGTTTCACCATAGGCGTCATGATCGGACAGGTCGTACTGCAGGAGTGCGTCAGGCGCCAGTCCGAATGCCTGACAAGCACGCTGCATGCCTTTTTGACGCAGCCCCCAGGCCAGACTCTGTTTGGGCAGATTGATAAACAGAGGACGCTGATAGCCTTGGCTCAATGCGTGATGCACGGCTCGATACTGCCCCGTTTCGTCGTCGGGCACATAACTGACCAGGTGGCTGTCATCCGCCAGGCAATTGGCGAGTACCAGGGGTTTGCTCTTCAACCGCTCGGGAATGCACACCTGGCGCAACCCCATGGCGCTGAAGATCAACCCGTCAGGGCGGTGTGACAACATAAGGTCGATGTTCTGGTCGGTAGGCGGGTTGCTTAGCAGGTTAAGGATAAAGACATTCCAGCCTGCTTGCTGCGCGGTCTGTTCGATGGACAGCAGCAGCTCGACGGCGAACGGTGTGGTCGCCGTGTCCAGCGCGAACACACCGATGGTTCGTGTCTGGAGGTTGTCGCCGCGAATCTTGCGCGCCGACAGGCTCGGTACGAATTGCAGTTCATCAATGGCGCGACGTACCCGCTGATAGGTTTCGGGGCTCAATTTTTCCGGATTGTTGAGCGCTCTAGAAACCGTCATCAGGGACACGCCGGCCAGTTGTGCAACGTCTTTCACTGAAGTCATACGAGGCGAGACCGGTCAGGTTTGCGGAGAATCATGACACATGGCCTGCGCTTCTTGCGATCCGAATGACGCTGCTCATAGCCATCCCGAGGCGAGAGGCCATGCTCTGGGAATGGAGACACGCCCGCCATTCCCGCTTGCAAGGAGCTTCACCCCCAGGCTGTCGGGCTGCGGATAGAGGCGACTGCTGAGGCTAAAGCACCCGCTTTCGTCGAACACCTCGATGGACGAGCGATCCAGGAACACGCGCAGTTCGAGTCGCTCCTGCCTTGCGTCTATCGCCACGCTGCGCTGACCTGTGGCTTGCGCACCCGAGTGGCTGCGGTCAAGCACCAGACGACGTAACGACGCATCATAGTAGAGTAGGGTTTCTTCATGGCCATCGTCGCTGCAGCGCAAGGCGATTCCCAAGTGCCCATCGGTGCAGCCGAGCAAATCCAGATGCACATGGATTTCGAGCATATCGCCATTCACTTGCGGCACCCACCGGGTTCCCGACTCATCCCACCACGGGGTACTCGGCAATGGCGCCTTGCGTAGAGCGCTGAGCTCCCGTGCCGGATACACGCGCAGGCGATCTGCGCGCAGTTCAAGTTCGCGCGGTAAACCGAGCATGCCGCACCAGTGATGGGTTCTGCTCGGCATCGGGCTTTCCCACATGTCGAGCCACGCCCACAAAAGTCGTCGACCATCGGCAGCTATCAACGTTTGCGCTGCATAGAAATCGTGGCCGTTATCCAGTTCGATAAAAGGCCCGCCAGTGAAGTGCCACTCGCTGTTGAGTCGGCCCACTCGATAACCGGTCTGGTACTTGTTGAGCCGTTCATAACCTTGGGGTTGCATGCCTTGGGGGGAGTACAGCAGCACATCGCGTCCGTTCAGTCGAAACAGATCCGGGCACTCCCACATGTAGCCATCGCCCTCGCTGCCACTGGACACGTAATCGAGGAACTCCCAGGTGAACAGGTCCGTAGAACGGTACAGCGGGAGCAGCGGCCTATCGCCCAGACGTGCGCCGGCAATGAGGTACCAATAGTCATCCTCTTTCCATACCTTGGGGTCACGAAAGTGCATTATCGTGTCGTGCGGCGCGGTCTCGATGACTGCGCCCTGCTTGACGAACCGGATGCCGTCGATACTGGTGGCCAGGCACTGAACTTGACGGATCAAGCGTTCGTCACCCACTTCCCCCAGCCAGGTGTGTCCGGTGTAGATCAGTGCGAGGGTATCCCCGTACACCACCGCACTACCGGAAAAACATCCATCACGGTCGAAGTCATCACCGGGTGCCAGTGCAATGGGCAGGTGCTGCCAATGAACCAGATCGGCGCTCTTGGCGTGCCCCCAATACATCGGGCCCCATTTCGCTTCGAAGGGGTAATGTTGATAGAAAACGTGATATTCGCCACGAAAGTACACGACCCCGTTAGGGTCGTTCATCCAACCTGCCGGGGGGGCGATATGATAACCGGGCCGATAATCCTGGATGACACGAGACAGGCCGTCACTCAGTGCCTGCTGCGCAAGGTCAAGGGAAGACGACATTGGATCGCTCATGTTGTTCGAAGACAAGGTCATAGGGCCGGTGCTCGGTCTGAGCGCAGAGAGACTTCATTCGGACGGTTTTCAATGGCTTGTGGATGACGCTCCAAGGCCGTACCGTCGTCGTCGAACAGGTGCAGGTTGTCGATGTCCAGTTGCAGTTCGACCCGATCGCCCGCCTGCCATCCGGCGCTGACCTCGCAACGACAGATCAGTGGTTCCTCCTGGCCTGTTTCGAGGTGCACATACGTTTCGCTGCCAAGGTATTCGACCCCGGCCACGACGACCCCGACCGCCCCCCCTGCCGCTTTGAGCGAAACATGCTCCGGGCGAACCCCCAGGCTCAGTAGCGTGCCTGCCGCCAGGTGCGAGCTGTCGAAGGGTAGGGAGGTCATACCCAAAACGGGGGTATCGACCAGGCTGGTTTCGCCCGGGGCATGCAGGCGCGCCGCTAGAAAGTTCATTTTTGGCGAACCGAGAAAGCCGGCGACAAAGCGGCTCGCTGGGCGCTCATAGAGTTCGCGCGGTGAGCCGATCTGCTCTACATGACCGCCATTGAGCACAACAATTTTGTCGGCAAGGGTCATCGCTTCCACTTGATCGTGGGTGACGTAGATCATGGTCGAGCCCAGTCGATCATGCAGCCTGGCGATTTCGTTGCGCATCTGTACCCGTAAAGATGCATCCAGATTGGAGAGGGGTTCATCGAACAACAAAATGTCCGGCTCCCGCGCCATGGCTCTGCCCATTGCTACACGCTGACGCTGTCCTCCAGACAGTTCCTTTGGTTTGCGTTGCAGCAATTTGTCCAGTTGAAGGATCTGCGCTGTTTTCAGCACGCGTTCGCGCAGGGTGCTCTTTTCGGTCTTGGCCAGTTTGAGGCCAAAGCTGATGTTGTCGTAGACGCTCATGTGCGGATACAGCGCATAAGACTGAAACACCATGCCGACGCCACGCTCACGCGGTTCCAGGTCGTTGACCCGTTGCCCGTCGATCAGCAGGTTGCCGCCGCCGATCGAATCCAGTCCGGCGATCAGTCGCAGCAGGGTCGACTTTCCGCAGCCCGAAGGGCCAATGAACACTACGAATTCACCCGCAGCGATCTCCAGGTTAACGTCGCGAAGTATCTGCATTCCGCCCAGTTGTTTGTTCACGTTGTCTAGTTTCAATTTGATCACGATGCTGTTCCTTGTACTTGTTGGGCATCAACCCTTTAACGCGCCGGCAGTGAGACCGGATACGATTCGGCGCTGGAAGATCAGCACCAGAATCACCAGAGGGACGGTGACCAGCACCGATGCGGTCATCAACAGCCCCCACGGCAGCTCATGGGGGCTACCGCCGGAAATCAAGGCAATGGCGACCGGCACCGTGCGTTGCGTGTCGGTGAGGGTGAAGGTCAAGGCAAACAGGAACTCGTTCCACGCTGCAATAAAAGCCAACAAACCAGTGGTGATCAGTGCAGGCCATAGCAGCGGCAACAGCACCCGGGTAAGCGTTACCCAGGGCGAAGCGCCATCCATGATTGCCGCTTCTTCCAGTTCATGTGGAAGTTGGCCCATGAACGTGGTCAGCACCCAGACGGTGAACGGCAGGGTGAAAATCGTGTAGCTCAGGATCAATGCCCAAGACGTGTTGTACAGGCCCAGGGCGCGTATCACTTCGAACAGCCCCGACAGTACGGCAACCTGGGGAAACATCGACACGCCGAGAACCATCATCAATACCGTGCCACGCCCACGGAATTTCACCCTTCCTAAGGCATAGGCGGCGGTCACACTGAGGAACAGCGCCAGGGTCACCACGCAAAGCGCAACCACCAGCGAGTTACCGATCGCTCGCAGGAATGAGGCTTGGTGGAGTACCGCCGCGTAATTGGAGAAGTCGGGGCTTTCGATCCAGTAGCTCACCTGGAACAAGGCACCAGACGGCTTTAGCGAAGTCACGATGGCGTAGTAGAAAGGGAAGACCGCATACAGCAGCAAAACCCCGATCAGACACCAGAACCCGAGACGTAACAGCGTTTTTTTGAGTAGGCGCAGGCTCATGACCGAACCTCCATTTGACGGCGTCCGAGGTAGAGATAAAGCATGGCGATTACCGCAACGACCAGAAACAGCAGAGTCGAGGCCGCGCTGCCATAGCCAACATCCTGGAACTCCACCAGGTGTTGGCGGGCATAGACCGACATGCTCATGGTGCTCGAAGAATTCGAGGTCAGCACATAGATCACGTCGAACACTCGCAGGGAATCGAGGATGCGGAAGATCGCCGCCACCAACAATGCAGGCATCAACAGAGGAAGCGTGACACGCCAGAACACCTTCAGCGGGTGAATGCCATCGACCCTGGCGGCGTCGTAGCAATCACTCGGCAACATCTGCAAGGCCGCCAGCATCAGCAGCGTGACAAACGGGACGGTCTTCCAGACATCGACGATGATCACCGCCCACATCGACAGATCCGCATCTGCCGTCCAGGCCAGGGGCGCGTCAATCAGGCCGACGCTCAGCATCAGGTGATTGATGATGCCGAACTGGTCGTTGAGCATCCACGACCAGATCTTCGCCGAGACAATGGTAGGAATCGCCCAAGGAATCAGAATCAACGCACGCACCAAGGAACGGCCGGTGAACTTGATGTTCAACAGCAACGCCACCAGTAGCCCCAGGACGACTTCCAGTCCCACCGACACCACGGTGAAATGCAAGGTGTTGCGAACAGCGTTCCACCATTGAGGATCAACCAGGATGCCCGACCAGTTGGAACCGTTGTGGAACAGATAATTGCTCAAGCCTACGAAGGATCCATCACTGGTGTCCGCCAGGTTGGCGTCAGTCAGGCTGAACCAGAATGTGCGCAGTAGCGGCCAGACCGCCACCAGAGCCAGACACAGCAACATCGGCGTCAGAAACAGCCAGGCGGTGCGTACTTGGCGGCGCTGTACAGGCGTTTCCCGGGTGAGCAGGAGCTGCTCACGGGGGGCATGGGTAGTAGAGACAGGCATGGCGATTTCCTTCCTTGTGGCTTACCAGCTCCGACGTTTGATGCGAGTGAGCTCACTGTCCAGTTCGCTCAGCGCCTGATCGACAGGCTGCTCGCCCGCCAGCACGCCATGCACTCGATCGAAGAACGCATTGGAGACCCGTGGATAGCGATCGGCGGTTATTGAGGCGGGGCGCATCACCCCATCGTTGAGAATGCTGTACAGCTGACTGTAATAAGGCATCGCCGCGAGCAGGTCGGGATCTTGATACAGCGACTCGATAACCGGGTTATAGGCGCCGACCAGGGCACGATGTTTCTGCTGCTGCGCACTGCTCAAGTAGCTCACTAACTCTGCGGCAAGTTTTGGATGGGCGCTGTAACGCGATACTGCCAGGCCCCACCCACCGAGGGTGGAGGCATGGGTGCCGGTTATGCCGCCACGGGGCAGGGGGGCGACCCCGACCTTGTCTTTTACGGCACTGTCCGGGCTTTGTACCAAGGCCCAGACATAAGGCCAGTTACGCATGAACAACGCATTTCCCGATTGGAATACGCCACGTCCTTCTTCCTCGGTGTAGTTGAGTACGCCTCGCGGGGAGATGTCTCCCACCCAGCTTTTCGCCAGGGTCAAAGCCGCTCTTGAGGCCTGAGTGTTGACCACGATGTCACCGCGTGGGTTGACAAGTCCGCCTTCCGGTTGGCTGCTGATCCACTCCAGCGCGTTACACGTCAGGCCCTCGTAGGCGCGCCCCTGAAAGATGTAGCCCCAGGCATTGGCGTTCCCAGCAGTGCGCTCGGCCTGTTGAATATTCCTGGCGGTAGCGGTCATTTCCTCCCAGGTCTGGGGAACCTGCTGGTTGTACTTCTCGAGCAAGTCCTTGCGGTAATACAGCAGGCCCGAGTCGGTGAACCATGGCATCGTCACCAGCCGCCCGTTCACCGTGGCGTTATCCACCTGTGCCTGGAAGTAGCCCTGGGTAGCGTTGGCAGGAAGCACCTCGCGCAGATCCATCAGGTGTTTGGCCAGCATCCCCGGCCACACCATATCGATTTGGATGATGTCGATGTCGGTGGACTGCGCACTGAGGATCTGTTGGTAGAACGACAGCCTCTCGGTCGCCGAATTAGGCGTGGAAACCACCTCGACGTTATTGCCGGTCTGTTTCGACCACGCCTCGACAGCCTCCTTGCAGAGTGCTAATTCCGCACCCACCGCACCGCACGAAATCGTCAAATCTGCTGCGCTCGAGGCGGATGGCAGTCCGGTGCAGAGGGTAATGAGTGCTGCTGGAAGGAGAGATTTCAGCTGTTTCATTGAGTACCCTTTATTTTTGTTTTTAGAAAAGTTAACGTTAACATTGCCAAATGTAGCAGCGTCTTTGCGATGAGGCATCCTTTTTTTCGTCGATCGCGACAATTCGAAACGCACGTAGAAAGGGCTGGTCGCAGGAGCAAACAATAAAAACAAGATAGGAAACCCACATGCAGAAAGCATCAAGCTGGCTACTTGCAGGTGTGCTCGGCACATCGGCTGCGACCTCTGAGGCCGCGACTCTGGAAGAACGCATGGCCGCGTTTGAAGCCCGTGCCAGCGCAGCGGAAAAGCGTGCAGCCGCAGCCGAACAGCAGACCCAAGCACTCGCCAGGGAATTGCAGCAGCTCAAACGTGCAACTCTCACCTTGCCGCCTGCGTCTACTTCGACAGCGATTGCGGCGCCCACTTTGGATGCCCGGGTGGCAACATTAGAAGCCCGTCAGCAAAGCATCGAGAAGCAGGGCAGCAGCGGACACCTTACTGACGGTTTCAGCTTCAAGGGCTACGCCCGTTCCGGACTGCTGATCAACGATGAACGTGGCGGTGGTCGTGGTGGCCCTTATACAACCCCTGCCGGTTCGGTCGGCGGGGCCGTCGGGCGACTCGGTAACGAAGACGACACCTACATGCGCATAGACCTCTCGAAAGAAACCTATGCGCAAAACGGCACCCGTTCCAAATTCACGGTTTCTATCGCCGATGGAGTGGAAAGTTCCAACGACTGGACGGCCAATGAAAGTAACCTGAACGTGCGTCAGGTATTTGCAGAGCTCGACCATCTTGCTGCATTCAAGGGGAATTCAGTGTTTGAGAACGCCACCCTGTGGGCAGGCAAGCGATTCGACAGGGATAACTTCGACATCCACTGGCTGGACTCGGACGTCGTCTATCTGGCTGGCACCGGGGGTGGAATCTACGATATGCAGATGAACAAGAATTGGCGCTCGAATTATTCCTTGATCGGGCGTAACTACGGGGATTTCAGTGAAGGCGGTATCAACGCCGATGTGGAAAGCTACATCCTGACCTCTAACCAGTTCTTTGATAATGGTCAGTGGCAGTGGATGTTCAATGCCATTGGCTCAAAGAAAAACGACATTGGCACCCGCAGCAATGAAGCGGGCCTGACGCCTGCGGATTCAGGCTTGCACAGCATGCTGGCCAATCACCAGAAAAACTTTCTCGGCAGGGAAGGCTTCTTCAAAACGGCACTGCTCTATGGGCAAGGTCTGGGGGCAGAGGTCAAGAACATCGGCTCGGATGGCGAACTGATCGACGATGCCCGCGCCTTGCGTCTGGCGCTTTACGGTGAGACACCCATTGCACCTGGCTGGCGCATCGGTCCCAGCTTGCTGGCCGAACAAAGCAAGGACAGATACGTCAAGGGTGACGACTACCGTTGGATGACCCTGAACGTGCGCTTGGCCAATGAAATCAACAGCAATTTCGAGATGGCCTACGAAATGAGCTGGCAAACCATGGACCTCGATCCCAAGGGCTATATGCAACGTAATGCGGTCGACGGTAACTTCTGGAAATTCACGGTTGCCCCGACATTCAAACCTGATGTTGGAGACCTTCTCACACGTCCCGAGTTGCGCGTGTTCGCAAGTCTCATGAACTGGTCTTCGGATCTGGACAGATACAGCGCCACCGACAACTTCGGCAAGACGGACTTCAACGCCGGAGGTGTATGGCAATACGGTATACAGATGGAAACCTGGTTTTAATATTTGAACGCGTCGGCCACCACGCCTTCACGCATCGAACCCGGCTTTTCACCCTGCGTATTGAGTCATTGTTTACCGGTCAACGCTGATTAGCCTGCAGTTATCCCTACGATAAAAAACTGAGGAAGTGACGATGGTATTGCCTCGCGCAGTAGTATTTGGCGAAGCCCTGACGGACCTTGTCCAAGGCACCCCTGGACAGTGGAAGGGCTACCCAGGTGGTGCTCCTTGGAACGTTGCACGAGCACTAAGTCGCTTGGGTGTTAGCAGCGCTTTTGCAGGGGCAGTGAGCAAAGATTCAATGGGCGACGAGATAGTCTCGCAGTCGAAAGCTGCAGGGCTAGATATGAACTTCATCCAACGGGTAGATCGAGATCCTTTGGTCGCCATTGTTCTATCGAGCCGTCCTCCACGTTACTTTTTTGCGGGAGATGCCGATCTTTTTTTCGATCCAGATCAGATGCCCGAAGGATGGGTCAACCACGCAGAGCTGTGCCACTTCAGTTGCATCAGTTTGGCTCGACAACCACTCGCAGACAGGCTGGTTAAAATTGCTCAGGCGGCCAAGGGAGCCGGTAAACGGATTAGCTATGACCCCAATTGGCGCACGTTAATGGATCGCCATTATCGGGAGCAGACCTTCACTACGATGACCACTCTTGCTGACATGATCAAGCTTTCCGACGAAGACCTCCGGCATATTTATCCAGGGCTGACCGAATACCAGGCAATGGATGAGCTGCGTGCTCTGAATTCTCAGGCGCAGATCCTTTTTACCCGAGGGGAACACGGGATGACTCTCCACACCCCGGACAGCCAACTCGATCAGCCAGCTATTGCCGTGGAAGTGGAAGACACGGTGGGAGCAGGAGATGCTTGTATGGCGGGTTGGCTGGCTGCGCAGATGCTGGGGATCGCAGACTTGAAAGAGCGCCTGCGATTTTCAGCGGCTTGCGCATCCATATCGTGCCGTCATGCCGGAGCCCATGCTCCCGCACTAGCTGATGTAGATGGTTTACTGAAGCTGCTAATGCATACCTGACCATGGTTGCCGGCGCTGCAAGCGGGAGGCCAGATGCAAGATAAACAAGCTGCGCTGGCTAGTCGTCGAAGGGATTGTCATCAGTCACACGTGAGCGATCGACCAGGTTGAACCAGCGGTTCCACACGTCATACTCCTGAACCGGCCGGCCGCGGTGGGTCTCGATTTTCAGCACGCGGCGACGCAGTGCGGTTTCCGTGCAGGACCTCGATAGCTTCATCGGCCAACCCCAGGGCTTTACAGCGCTGCAGGCGGCCATGGCGCAGCTCGTGCAGCACCTGGTTCAACATGGCATGGTTCAACAAATTGAAGGTCGTGATCATGAGCAAGGCGCTGGACTGACAGTTCGGGCGAGCTGGAGATCCGGGCGCCGATTGAGTTTCCGCTTCTGGACGCTCAAAAGTTGGTTGGGATGTGCGGGTCAAGGCCCTGTAGTTGATTGCACTTTTCGATCGCCTGGCTTCGCCAAGCCCTCCACGCAGCCTCCCAGCCTGACTCATGCGTCGCGGCAGGGATGATCACCCGTTGATTGCAGTCGCTCGAACGCAGATTGCCGCGAAAGCTGGCGGCGATCTCACCCGCAATCACCTGGTCGCGACCTCCCAGCAGATGCCGCTGGGGCAATGATTTCAGGCGCTCCCGATAGACCATCGGGTCCAGCGAACCGTTCAGCGGCGACAAGCCTTTGAGCTGTACCCATAACCCTGGATCAAGATTGCCGGCAATGGTCTGGATCTGCGTGACATCGTCCCGTTGCCCGGCCAGCAGTACCGCCAACGCCGCGCCACCGGAATACCCCACCAACTCGAACTCGCGATTGCCGAAGCGCTGTTTGAGCCGGTCCAGCGCCTGGCTGAGGCTGCTGACGACTTCCTGGGAGAAGCGCCGATCAGTCCACAGCGCAGAGGTACAGCCTGCTGCGGTGACGAACTGGCAAGGCCGTGCGAGATAGGCATTCGGGGTCGGATCCTCAAGCGCCAGTCGTGCCACCAGCAGGTTGCGCGGGCTCGGATCAAGGCTGGGCTGAGTCGCCGTGGCCCAGGCATGGCCGTCGCCTTCCAGGTACACCCGCAGACGCTCGGTTGCACGCTGCTCAGGTGGTGCCAGGATGGCGAGCGGAAATGGCTGTCCCGGTACTACCTCTACATGTCGACCGTGCTGTTCAGCCAGTTGCTGCAGCGCTTGAAAGGAGGATTGGCAGGCACAGAGAAGGGCGCTGACCAGCAGCGCCCCCACGGTTCGACAGACGCCGGCCCACGGGCGTGGGCCGGCAAGACGTTTGCTCATCAGAAGTCGTAACGGACTTTCGCCGAGAATACGTCGGCATCGAAGCCCGACTTGCCGATGTAGTCGTAGTTGACGCCCAGGGTCACCGCGCCCAGCTTGTAGTCGGCACCCACGCCGGCTTCGTAGCTGTTGCGTGCTGCCTTGGCACCGCTGGTCACGAACGGCGTGCTGCCGAGCAGGAAGGTCGAGGTGCTTTTCGCTTCGTCAGCGGCAAAGTCGTGATACGCCATCAGCTTGGCTTGCGGCTCCAGGGTACCGGCGCCCAGGGCGAAGCTACCGGCTACACGCAGGCCTGCGCCCAGTTCGATGGCTTCGTAACGCTGGTCTTCAACTTTCAGCGCTGCCGAAGAGCCTTTTTCACGGTAGCCGTCGATGTTCACCAGGCTGTAGCGGGCAGCCAGGCGCGGCTCGAGCAGTACCTGCGGGTTGATGTGGTAGGTGTAGCCACCGATCAGGTTCAGGCCCAGCAGGTCGCTGTCATAGTCGGCCTTGGCTTGCGTGCCGGCAATGCTGCGCTTGCTCTGGTTGTCGTTGAAGCCGTAGGTCAGGCTGGCATCGACGAAGTAGTTACCCTGCTCGAACCCACCGTAGAGGGTGAAGGCATGGCTGTCGACTTCGGTCTGGTTGCCGCTTTTACCGTTCACGTCGGTGTTGATGAAGCTGTAGGCCAGGCCCAGGGTCAGGTTGTCGTTGAGCTTGCCATCGGCACCCACGGCGATACCGCGGCTGTAGGCGTTGTAGCCGGCCACGCCGTCGCGCAGGTCCTGCGAGGCATCGCTGTACAGCGACTGGACCCAGACACCGGCTTCCTTGAAACCCTCACCCGAAGACGCGCCGCGCAGCGAGCTGGTGCGGCTGCCGGTGACGTTGCTCACCAGGTTCTGGCTGGTAGTGGCGGCCTGGGTCGCGCCGCCGTTGGTTTCCGGGGTCAGTTCCGAGGCCAGCTTGGCGACCTGGGCTTCGTCGGCGTTGAGCAATGCCTGCTTGAACGGGTCGTTGTTGGCCAGCTTGCCGATCATGCCGTCGGCGGTCAGGCTGCCCAGGGCTTTCTGGCTGTTGGCCGAACCACCCTGGTTGGTGATGATCTGCTCGACTTCTTCCTTGCCCTTGCCGGTGACTACAGCCACCACCTGATTGTTGTCGACGGTGAAGCTGTCGACCTTGAGCAGCGCCGAGCTGCTGACCAGGTTGAGTTTGCCGTTCGGGTCGACGCTTTCGCCGTCGGCGCCCAGCAGTTCGATATGGCCGGCTTCGATCAGTTTGTAGGTGCTGCCGTTGGCATTGAAGTCTTCGCCTTTGGCCGCCAGCTGCACTTGGGCGCCCTGGCCGAACTGGGTGGTGCCGCTGACCTTGAGCACAGCCGTGTTGGCGTCGGTGGCGCTGCTCAGGTTCAGGCCCAGGGCCGAATTGCCGGCGACGTACAGGTTGCCGTCGATGCTGGTGTGCGGGGCTTCGAAGGTCAGGGTGGTTTTCAGGTCGTCGCTGAGGCTGCCGACATCGATCCAGCCGCCGTCTTTCATACGAATGTTGGCGCCGTCAGCGCGGCTGTCGGTACCGGTGAACGAGGTGTCGCCTTCGATCTCGATGTTGCTCAGGTCGATCAGGTTGCCGACAATCACGCTGCCTTTGCGCAGGATCAGCTCGACCGGGCGGTTGCTTTCCGAGGCGTCGATGGCCTCGTCGGCAGAAATGATCGAACCGCTGTTGAAGATGTTGAAATCGCCTTCTTCTTTGTACCAGGGCTGGGCGCCCGGGCTGTCGAAGTCGCTGAAGCCGATGGCGATGGCGGCGTCTTCGGCGCGGATGGTGCCGGTGTTGACCAGGTGGTTGTTCATGCCGGTGAAGCTGGCGCCGTCGATGCGGATACCCTCGGCGTCGTCGCCGTTGGCAATGATGGTGCCGTGGTTCTCGATGCCGGCCAGGTCGACCATGTCGGTTTGGATGCCCGAGCCGCTGGTGGTGGCGTCGATGCCGGTGGCGCCTGCGCCGGTGACTTCGATCAGGCCGCGGTTGATGACCTTGCCGACGATCTTGCCGCCTTCAAGGTTGATGCCTTTGGCATCTTCGCCCTTGGCGATGATCTTGCCGCTGGCAGCGTTGAGCAGGTCGCCGTTGATCACCGACGAGCCGGAAAAGTCCACCGCGCGGGCGACGTCGCGGCCGCCGTCATCGCTCAGCGGGGCGCCTTCTGCGTACAGCAGGCCTTCGTTGATGACACTGCCGCCGATCTTCGCCGGGTCGATCATCAGTGCGTTGGCGCCACCGCCGATGGCGGAAATGCTGCCCTTGTTGATCACGTCGCCGCCGATGCTGTTGGCGACCCACGGTTGCGTGCCTTCCCAGACGTCCATGTCAACGCCGCCGGCGAAGTCGCCGGTGCTATTGATAGTAGCGTTGAGGATCAGATCCTTGTCGATGCTCGAACCGTTGAGTTCGATGGCATCTTCAGCGCTGCGGCCGTTATAGGCACCGGTGATCTCGAGATTGCCGCTGTAGTGCTGGTGCTCGCTTTTAATGCCGGCGTTGGTCAGCTGGACAGTGTCTGCGAAGGCGGGCAGGGCAGTGGTGGCTACGGCCAGGGCGAGCAGGGTCTTGCGAAACATCACGGGGGTCACGGTTCATTCCTTTAACGGAGTTTTGGGTGCTTCGCTTCCGTGCGGGGCTGAACCTCGTTGCGACAAAAAAGGTAGGGCCACGCAGAAGAGCGCGGCGATGGTAAATGAGTTGATGTCAAAATGATATTATTTGATTGCTTGACCGCTACTTGACCCGGAACGGTTGAGCCACCATGAACGCCACCGGCAACAGCGGTGCGGCGAGGATCATCAACACGCCATCAGCGGTGACGGTGACCGGCGTCAGCAGTACCTGGGTAACCTTGCTCTTTTCCCTGTAGGCCGACACCTGAAGGGTGTATGTGCTGTTCAGCGTATTGCCCTGAAAACCCGTGATGTCCTTTGCGGACTCAAACCGGCTGCCGCGGATTCTGTAGCGATGCAGCAGGGCGTCCTGCTGCGCCGACGCAACGAAGCCCAGCGCTTGCGCCTCGTTGAGCTCGCGTGGATCAAGTTGCCCAAGCCCGGGAATCTTGAGTACGAACTCGCCATCCAGGGTTTTAAACATGCCGACGTGGACCGGCAGAAACTCAGCCTGCATCTTTGCATGCAGCCCTGAGCGGATCGCCTGCAACAGTTCGGGTTCGACCAGGATGACGTAGTGGTATTTTTTGCCCAGCACCACAAGGCTCTTCTGGTCAGCCGTGACATAGAGCTGGCCAACCTGCTCTGTATAGACTTCATCGCTGGCCCGCGGCTCATACAGCGCGCTGGTCAGGCAGCCACTGATGCTGGCGCTGCTCAGCGCAGCCAATGCCAACAGTGTGGCCCTGAGCAACCTTGGCCGGGGCGAGGTCTTTTGCATGTTTGATCCATTCCATGGTGGGGCGGGGGGATCATAACCTGCAGCACGGCGACATCGCTGAAGAAACTGCGCAACACCGTCAACAAGGCGGGCCCGCCACCACAGCGGGCCTGCCAGGCGCGTCAAAGCTTGGGCATCTGCCCCACACGCCCCATCATTTCCGTCACGACTTGCAGGTCCAGCAAGAACTGCTCCACGGTCTTGAACTCGTTGTCGTTATGCCCGGTGTATTTGACGTCGGGCATGGCCAGGCCGAACTGCACGCCATTGGGCAGTTCATGCACCGAGGTGGCGCCAGCGGAGGTGCCGAACCCGTGCTTCATCCCCAGGTTCTCGCTGGCGACTGCCAGCAACGCCTTGACCCATTCGCCCTCGGGGTTGCGGTACATCGGCTCGGCGATCGAGTAGTCGAAGGTCGGTGTGATGTGGCTCTGTTTGGTCCACGCATCCAGCTTGCCAGCGATTTCACTCTTCAGGGTTTGCGGGCTTTTGCCCTTCGGCACACGCAGGTTGACCGCCAGCTTCAAGGCTTTGTCGTCGAGGCCGACGTAGGTCAGCGAGGTGGTCAGCGGGCCCATGAATGTGTCCGCGAAACCGACTCCCAGCTTGCCCCCCAGGTAGTCCAGGCCCCAGTTGTCGGCGGCGTAGCGGGCGGCGTCGGTGATGTGGTTGTGCTTGAGCGCGACCTTGCCATCGAGGCTATTGAGGAAGTCGAGCATCCGCGCCACCGGGTTGACCCCGGACTCCGGTTCCGAGGAGTGCGCCGAGACACCGGTGACGGTCAGTTTGACGTTCTTGCCATCGACCTTGGCGCTTACCTCGAAGTTGCCGCCATTGGCCTTGGCATACTCAGCGCCGGCTTTTTGCAGGCTGGCAGCCAATTCGGCGGGCTTGTCGGTCACCAGGGTAGCCACCGAGGTGGACGGGATCTGGTTGGTGGCCAGGCCGCCGGTCAGCGCGATGATTTCAGCGCCTTTGCCTTCGCCTGCGCGCCGGGCAAAGCTGGCCATGACCGTGCCATAACCTTTCTCGGCGATCACCACCGGGTAGCCACCGTCCAGCGCCAGGTTGTAGTTGGGCGTCGGGTTGCGCTCGAAGTAATAGGGGATGGCGTCGCCGGTGGTCTCTTCGGTGGTGTCGACCAGCAGTTTGAAGTTGCGTGCCAGCGGCAGCTTTTCTTCCTTGATGATCTTCATCGCATACATCGCCACGACGATGCCGTTTTTGTCGTCTTCGGTACCACGGCCGTACATGCGATCACCGATCAGGGTGACCTTGAACGGGTCGAGGCGGGTACCGTCCTTGAGTACCCAGTTCTCCGGCGTCACCGGCACCACGTCGGCGTGGGCATGAATGCCGACCACTTCATCGCCTTGGCCTTCCAGGGATATTTCATAGACACGGTTGTCGATGTTACGGAAGTTCAGGTTGAAGGCCTGGGCCAGGCCCTTGATCTTGTCGGCGATCTTGATGAACTCGGGGTTGTCGTGCTGGGCAACACCGTCGACGCGAAAGGTCGGAATGGCTACCAGTTCACGCAAGGTCTGGGTGGCCGCATCGCCGTATTTCACCCGCGCATAGATACCCAGCAGGCGATGGATTTCGTTCTGTTGCTCAGCCGTCAACTGCTTGCTGCCGAGAAAGGCGGCGATGCTCTGGTCGAGCTTGTCGGCCTTGCCGAGTTCGCTTTTCGCCACACTGGCGAGGAACTGACGGAAATCCTTGACCGATGCGTCGCTGAAACTCTTGAGAATGGCCGCGCTCTGCTGCGCGGTGATGTTGGCATGGGCAGGCGAAGTGATGGATGCCAGGCCAGCCAGCATCAGGGTGGCCGCAGCCAGTTTTTTCAGGGCGAAATTCATTGCGGGGGGCATTCCTTTGCAGGCAAATGATGAGAAAGGATAGGTGCAACAAAACATTTCCAAGCTACCACCATGAGGGCCTGGTACGGGAGTCCCTGAAGTGGGATGTGTCGCACAGAAATGTAAAAGCGGCGCAGAAACGCAAAAAGCCCAGGGGAGGACAGCTTGTCGGCTGTCGCCGCTGTTCAGTCGCCGAGCAGCGCCAACGTCCGGGTGTCCGTCTTGCCGTCATAAAATTGCTTGAGCGCCCGCTGGAACAGCAGCGGCTCGGGCGCTACCCGGGCAAACAGGGTCAGGCAGGAACGCAATTTGAGTTCGTCGGGGTGGCCAAGGATCTGCAACGCGCTTTTGTCCGGGTGCTGCAGCAGGGTAGCAACGCAGCGCTCCAGGCGTGGCCCCAACAGTTCATGCTGCAGATAAGCCCGGGCTTCCTCGGCGCCGCTGATGGCGTAGCGCTCGGCGGTTTCGCTGTGCCCCAGGCCCCGCAGCTGCGGGAAGATGAACCACATCCAGTGGCTGGTCTTGCGAGCCGCCTGCAGCTCCTGCATAACCCGCTCATACACCGGCTCCTGGGCGTCGACGAAACGAGTGAGATTGAAGGGATCCGCCATGTTGTCGCTCCCTTGCAGCGTTGAATGTGCACTCACACAGGTCAGCATAGAGCAGGGCAGATTGCATTTCTTGTGTGGGGGCCGGCAATGAACGTTGGCTGCGCTTTGTTGATTGCCATCAACGCAGGCTACTGCCCACCGCGCTAGTCTCCAGCCCAGTACCACACTCGCGCCGAGGTCCCGATGCTTTACCCGCTGCTGTTAACCCTGCACCTGTTCGCCGCAGTGATGTTCATCGGTACGGTGTTCTTCGAGCTGTTGTTCCTGGAGCACATCCGCAAACAGCTGCCGGCCAAACTCATGCTCTTGCTCGAACAGGCCATCGGCCAGCGCGCCCGGCAGTTGATGCCCTGGGTGCTGCTGGTGCTGTTCGGCGCCGGGGTGGGGATGGTCTGGCAGCGTTATCTGCCGGTGCTGGCCGCGCCGCTGAGCTCGTCGTTCGGCACCTTGCTGCTGGTGAAGGTCATCGTTGCCGGTAGTGTACTGGTGCATTTTCTGATTGCCATGCTGCTGTTCAGAACCGGGCAGATGAGCAGCGGCCGGGTGAAGTTCATTCATCACAGCGTATTCGCGCATGTGCTGCTGATCCTGGTGCTGGCCAAGGCCATGTTCTACCTGACCTGGTAGCCAGTCGCGCGGCGCTTGATGCAAATCAAGGCCCTCCGGCCGCTCTGGGCAGACACTAAGGTTCCGCAGCCTGTCTCGGAGCCCTGTCATGCTCGATACTCTTCATCGCTACCCCGCGCAGATGCCCCCGTACGGGCAGTGGCCGAGCGAGCCCAGGGGGCATGCCGATACCCGCAGGTTTCACGCCGGGATCGGCTCGCTGGACGTGTTGCGTGCGCTGCGTGCCAGCCGCCAGCAACTGCGCCCGTTGTCCTTGAGCCTGCAGGTGCCGGCCGGGCTCGAGAGTCTGGAGCAGGAGCGCTATCTGCACTGCCTGCGGCGGGAAATCGCCCTGGTGGGGTGTCACCTGAGTGCCGAGCAGCGCGTCGAGCAGTTCCAGCTGAGCGCTACCCGCCTGGACGCTGCAGCGTTGCAGCAATTGATGGCGCACCTGCGCAGGCGCTTTACCTTCCTTGAGCATGAGCTCGGTGACTACGGCGTCGAGGTCGATCTGCAGCACACCGATTGGGCGAGCATGGGCCTGTTGCGTGAGCTGGGCTTCAACCAGGTCAGCATCGGCGTGCCGGATTGCACGCCGGACGGTGCGCTGTCGGCCGCGCGCTGGCAGAACCCGGCGCCGATTCACTCGCTGATCGATGCGGCGCGGACCTTTGATTTTCGCTCGGTCAGTGTCGACCTGGGCTACGGCCACGCCTGGCAGACCCCGGACAGCTTCGCCCGCAAGCTCGCCACCCTGATCGAGCTTGAGCCCGACCGCCTGCAGGTGTTCGATTACAGCCAACCGCCGCCACGCTATGCCCACAGTGCCCGGCAAGCGCCCTGCAGCGAGCAGGACAAGGCGCAGATGCGGCGCACCTGTTTTGAGCAACTGTTACAGGCGGGCTACCAGCCTATCGGCCTGGGCCAGTTCGTGCGCGCCGACGACGACCTGGCCATCGCCCAGGAACGCGGGCGACTGCGCCGCAATTGTCAGGGTTTTACCCGCCACGGTTACTGTGACCATGTCGGCTTCGGGCTGGGGGCGATCAGCCAGTTCGACGCGCTCTATGCGCAGAATGCGCTAACCCTGGCGCACTACCTGCAACAGCTGGGCAACGAGCAGCTGGCCACCTGCCGCGGCTGGCGCTGCGAGGCCGACGACCAGGTGCGCCAGCGGGTAATGGAACGCCTGGCCTGTGATCTGGAGCTGGATATCCAGGCCATCGAAAGCCGCTATGGCCTGGACTTTCGCCAGCACTTCGCCAGCGCCTGGCGCCAGCTGGAGGCCATGAGCCGCGCCGGGCTGGTCGAGCTGGGCGCAGGTTACATCAGCATATTGCCCGCAGGCCGAGTGGACGTGGATGCCATCTGCCAGTTGTTCGAACAGAGCAGCCCGGGGCTTTCCCTCCATCAGCAATGGGTCGATCACGATGCCAGCCTTTGAATTCAACCGCGCCCTGGTACAAAAGTACGACCGTCCGGGCCCGCGCTACACCTCGTACCCGACCGCACCGCAGTTTCACCCGGCCTTTGCCCTCGATGACTACCTGCAGGCGGTGCAGGCCAGCAACCAGGCGCCGATGGCCAAACCGCTGTCGGCCTATATCCATATCCCGTTCTGCCAGAGCCTTTGCTATTACTGCGCCTGTAACAAGATCATCACCCGCAAGACACACCGCGCGGCCGAGTACCTGGGCTACCTGAAGCGGGAGATCGCCTTGCAGGGCGCGCTGTTCGAGCGCAGCCGCAAGCTGACCCAGCTGCACCTGGGCGGCGGCACCCCGACCTACCTGAGCAACGCGCAACTGGCCGAGTTGATGGACTGCCTGCACCAGGCGTTCAACCTTGATGACAGCGACGAGCACGAGTTTTCCATCGAGGTCGACCCGCGCACCGTCAGTACCGGGCAAATCCAGATGCTGCGTGGCCTGGGCTTTAATCGCCTGAGTTTCGGCGTGCAGGATTTCGATGCCGATGTACAGGCCGCGGTCAATCGCCGGCAAAGCGAAGCGCAGATTTACGCCTTGGTGGCCGCCGCACGCCACGCGCGCTTCAAGTCGATCAGCGTCGATCTGATCTATGGCCTGCCACTGCAAACGGTGCAGAGCTTCGACGTGACCCTGGAAAAAATCATCGCCCTGCGCCCGGACCGCATTGCCGCCTACAGCTATGCCCACCTGCCCGAGCAGGTGCGCGCCCAGCGGATGATCCGCCGCGAAGACATGCCGCCGCCGGAGCGCAAGCTGGAGCTGCTGGAGCTGACCATCCAGCGCCTGACTGAAGCCGGTTACGTGTACATCGGCATGGACCACTTTGCCTTGCCGGACGACGAACTGGCCCTGGCCCGCGCCAAGGGCACCCTGCAGCGTAATTTTCAGGGTTACTCGACCCACGCCGACTGCGACCTGATCGGCCTGGGCGTGTCGGCCATCGGCAAGGTCGGCGACAGTTACAGCCAGAGCGTCAAGCTGCTGTCGCAGTACTATGCGCGGCTCGACCAGGGCCTGTTGCCGATCCAGCGCGGCTACCGCCTGAACGCCGACGACCTGTTGCGCCGCGAGGTGATCAACCAGTTGATGTGCCATGGCCGTGTCGATTTCGCCACCTTCGAGGCGGCCCATGGCATCCGCTTCAACGACTACTTCGCCGAGGCCCTGGAGCAGTTGGCCGAGCAGGTGGATGACCAGTTGCTGGCGCTTGACCGGCACGCCTTGCAGTTGCTGCCCCAGGGCCACTTGATGATGCGCAACACCGCCATGGCCTTTGACGCCTACCTGGGCGGTGGGCGCAAAGGCCAGTTCTCGCGCACGGTTTAATGCGAGGTACCTTCGGCGAACTCGATCTTGTTGCCGACGTTGTACTTGCCCGAGGGCTTGTTCATCGGGATGCGCTTGAGCTCCTTGAGGGTCTGGCTGTCGTAGACGATCAGCGCGCCGTCGTTGGCCCAGATGCTCAGCAACAGGTAGCGGCCGTCGTGGCTGAACTCGACGTGGGCGGCGGTCTTGCCCGGTACCGGTCGCAGAGTGTGGGCGATCTCCAGGGTCTGCTTGTCGATCAGGTGGATGGCATCGTTGTCGGGGCCGAAGAATACATCGGTCCAGGCATAGGCCGAGTTGGCGTGGCTGCGCATGAAAAACCCCGGGCCCAGGGTCGGGATCTCCTTGATCACGTTCCAGGTCTTGAGGTCGATCACCGAGATCAGCCCCTTGCTGATGTTCGGCGTGGCAAATACCCAGTCGCCGCCGCGCCGCCACCAGGTGCCGGAGCCCAGGTGCGGCATGCCGGGCAGGGCGATGCGGCTGAGCACCTGGCCGCTGTCGAGGTCGATCACCTGGCCGCCGTTGGCCTTGCGTGAGGTGGCCAGCAGCTGCCGGTAGTCCGGCGAGAAGGAGAAGTCGTCGAGAAAATCCTCGGCGGCAATGCGCCGCGGCACGAAGTCGGGCTGGCCGGCACTGGACAGTTCCCACACCTCTTTCACGTCCTTGAGCGCAACGATGAAGCTGTCTCGCGGCGGCGCCGTGTACACCGCGCTGACCCGCGACGGCGTACCGTCCTGGCCAACGGCGGCGATGGTTTTCACCGGCCTCAGGTCGCGGGCGTCGAGCAGCACCAGGTTGCCCGGCAGGTAGTTGCCCACCAGCACCCAGCGCCCGTCCTTGCTCACCGCCAGGTTGCGGGTGTTGAGCCCGGTGCGCACTTCGGCGATCAGCTTGAGGTTGTGCAGGTCGTACTGGCTGACCCAGCCATCGCGGGAGGCGAAGTAGACAAAGCGCCCGTCAGGGGAGAATTTCGGCCCGCCATGCACGGCGAAGTGCGAGGCAAAACGGGCCAGTACGGTAAAGCGGTCGCCGTCGAGGATGTTGATGTGATGGTCGCCGGCTTCGACCACCACGAACAGGTTCAGCGGGTCGGCGCCGTGCTGGGGTGTGCCGGGCAGGCTGTCGACAGCGTTGAACACCTGGTGGCTGGCGCGGATCTCGCTGTCGCTCCAGGTCGGTGGCGTGGCCGGGGGCTGTTGCAGGTAGGCCACCAGGTCGTCGATCCGGGCTGGGCTCAATACCTGGGCAAAACCGTTCATCTGGCTGGCCGGGCGGCCGCCGGTGATCACCTGGCGGATCTCGGCGGGTTTGATCCGGCTCAGGCTCTCCGGCAGCAGGGCCGGGCCGCTGGCACCGAAACGATGGGCGCCATGGCACTGCTGGCAATGTTGTTGGTAGTCCGCCGCGGCCTGGTCAAGGGCCGGGCCGCCCTGGGCCGAAGCCATCCATAACCACGGGACAAGGGCCAGGGCTTTCATGGCGCGACCTCGGCGGCCAGCGCGGCACCGGCAAAGTGCGCCGGGTAGCGCAGCGCCTGCTCGGCGAACAGCCCGACCACCTGGCCGATCACCGTCAGCGTCGGCGTGGCGGCGGGGCATTGGCGGGCCAGCATTGGCAACTGCGCCAGGCTGCCGCGCAGCACCTGCTGATCGGCGCACGTGCCCTGGCTGATCAGCGCCGCCGGCGTATCGGCCGCAAGCCCGGCGCCGATCAATTGCTCGGCGATCAGCCGCAGGTTGGACAGGCCCATGTAGAACACCAGGGTCTGGCTGCTGTCGGCCAGGTTCTGCCAGGGCAGGTTGAGTTCGCCGTCGTGCTGCAAGTGGCCGGTGATGAAGCGGCAGGAGTTGACCAGGTCGCGGTGGGTCAGGGGGATGCCGGCATAGGCGCTGCAGCCGGCGGCGGCCGTGATGCCCGGTACCACCTGGCAATCGATGCCGTGCTGCAGGAGGTAATCGAGCTCTTCGGCGCCACGGCCGAAGATGAACGGGTCGCCGCCCTTGAGCCGCACCACCCGCTGGCCCCGGGCCGCGAGGTCGACCAGCAACTGGTTGATCTGCGCCTGGGGCAGGCTGTGGTAGCCGCTGATCTTGCCGACGTAGTGGCGGCTGCAGGCGGTAGGGATCAGCGCCAGCAGTTCGCCGCTGATCAGCCGGTCGTAAACAACGGCATCGGCCTGCATCAGCAGGCTCCAGGCGCGCAGGGTAAGCAGGCGCGGGTCACCGGGCCCGGCGCCGACCAGGGCGACTTCCCCGGGGTTGAAGGGCGAGTGCAGGGCGGCAGGTAGAACGGAGGCACAATGCATGAGGGCGTTCCTTGATCCATCATCAGGGGTGCCGGGTTGTCGCCTGTGTCGGCGGCTTGCCCGGTCAGGTTGTCAATGCGTGACGCAAGGAATGCGCGCCGATGGCGGCAGGCCGATTTCTTCATCGCTCAGGTGGCAGCCGGGGTCCTGGCCCCAGAGGTCACCGGCGGCCCAGGCGCGGGTGCGGGTGTTGCCGTTGCAGATGCTCAGCCAGCGGCAGGCGGCGCAGCGCCCGGTCACGGCCCGGGGATGCTCGCGCAGGCGCAGCAGCAGAGGGTCGGGCTGTTCCAGCCACAGGGTGCGGAACGGCGTGCGGCGTACATTGCCCACCGAGTGCTGCCACCAGTAGGTGTCGGGGTGCACCTCGCCGGTGTTGTCGATATTGGCGATGGCGCAGCCTGAGGCATTGCCGCCCCAGGCGCGCAGCATCTGTTCCAGTTGCCGGTAGTGCTCGGGCAGATGGTGCGCGGTCCACTGCAGCAAAAGGATGGCATCGGCATCGTTGTTGCCGCTGACGAAGTCGCTGTCGCGCCCGTGCTGGATATCCTCCCAGGCCTGGTCGAACAGCAGGTTCATCGCTTCGCGGCTCATCTGCTGCAGTGCGTCGAGCTTGCGGCTGCGTTTGCCGCGGCCGCTGTAGTTCAGGTGCGAGAGGTAAAACTTGTGCACGTCACAGTCGCGCATCAACGCCAGCAGCTGCGGCAATTGCGCGTGGTTGTCCTGGGTCAGGGTGGTGCGCATGCCGACGCGAATACCGTGTTCGCGGCACAGGCGCATAGCCTTCAGCGAACGGGCGAAGCTGCCGTTGAGCTGGCGAAAGGCATCGTGGGTGGCCTCAAGGCCATCGATGCTAATGCCGACGTAATCGAAGCGGGCCGCGCGCACCTGGGCAATGTTGTCTTCATCGATCAGCGTGCCGTTGCTCGACAGGGCGACGAACATGCCTTTGTCGCGGGCATGGGCGCTGAGCAGGAACAGGTCGCCGCGCAGCAGCGGCTCGCCGCCGGAGAGGATCAGCACCTTGACCCCGGCCTCGGCCAGGTCGTCGATTACCTGCAGGGCCGCTTCGGTGTCCAGCTCGTCGCGAAACGCGCTATCGGCCGAGGTGGCGTAGCAGTGCTTGCACGTCAGGTTGCAACGGCGCAGAAGATTCCAGATCACCACCGGCGGGCGCGTGCTGCCCGCCGGGCTGGTACGAGGGGCCGGGCTGTGGCCGGCCAGGGTGCGCAGGTAGTGGCTGATCCTCAACATGCAACGCTCCTTGGTTCAGGGGCCGGTGGGTAGGCGTAAACCGGTTTTTTTCAGAATGCGGCTGCTCACCAGCATGTCGTCGGCCCGGCAGGCATCGCCCAGCAGGTAGCGCAGGTGCTCGCGGTAGCTGTTGATTTCAGCGCTGCTGCGGCCATGGACCATGGCGAACAGGTTGTAGCGCCAGTCGCCGCTGCGCGGGCGCCGGTAGCAGTGGCTGACGAAGGGCTGGGCGCCGATCAGCCGGCCCAGGCGGGGCATCTGCGAATCGTCGACATCCCAGACGGTCATGCCGTTGCAGCAATAGCCCAGGCGGTAGTGGTTGGGCACCGCAGCGATACGGCGGATGGCGCCGTCGGCCTGCAGGCGCTTGAGCAGCGCCAGGGTCGCCTCGACGCTCAGCTGTAACTGTTCGGCCAGCCAGGCCCACGGGTCGTCGACCAGCGGCAGGCCGGCCTGGGTCAGTTCCACCAGGCGCAGGGCCAGGGCCTGTTCAGACTGGGAAGTACAAGCCGACATGGTAAGTCTGCTCCTTGGGCAGGTTCAGCGGGGTCAGGCCGGTGCCCTGTTCGATGCGCCGTAGTGCGTCGTTGAGGGCTTCGAGGCTGGCGCAGCCGAGCACGAACCACATGTTCCAGGGGTGTTCGCGTCGGTAGTTGTGGGCGACTTCAGGCATGGCCTCAAGTACCGCGGCGACGGCCTCGAAGCGCGCCTCGGGGACCTTCAGCGCCGCCAGGGTAAAGGCGCCACCCAGGCGCTCGATGTCGAACATCGGCCCAAAGCGGGTCAGGGTGCCGTCGTCGAGCAGGCGTTGCAGGCGTTCGCGCAGTTGCTCGCTGCTGCTGCCCAGCTCCTCGGCCAGCACCTGCCAGGGCTGAGGCACCAGCGGCAGGCCCAGTTGCAGGCGATTGATCAGGCGGCGGTCGAGTTCATCCATGGGGGCGGGCTCCAAGAGGGGCGAAGCGGCCGCCGCATTGTTTGAACGCCTGGGTGCTGAACAGCAGTTGATAGGGCAGGTCGCTGAGCTGGTGCCGTTCGAGCAACCCTGCGATCTGCGCCTCGACTCGCTCGCGCTGGCGGCCATGGACCATGCAGAACAGGTTGTAGCGCCACTGCGGCAAGCGCCGCGGCCGCTGGTAGCAGAGGCTGACCTGCGGCTCGCGCCCCAGGCGCTGGCCGACTTCGTCGATCAGCGCATCGGGGATGTCCAGCACCAGCATGGCGTTGGCGGTAAAGCCCAGGGCACGGTGGTTGAGCACCAGGCCCAGGCGGCGGAACAGGCCTTGCTGCTGCCACTGGTCGAGCTGCGCCAGTACCTGCTGCTCTTGGGCACCGATCTGCTGCGCCAGGGCCTGGTAAGGCCGGGGCAGCAGCGGCAGGCCGCTTTCGAGCAACCGTCGCAGGGCCAGGCATTGCGCGGAGTCGAGCGGGCAACTCATGGTGCGTCTCCCAGGGCGAAGCCCAGGTCGATGCGGTAGGCGGTGAGCATCGGCAGGTCCAGCGGGGTCAGGCCGGTGTCGGCTTCCAGTTCGTCGAGCACCCGCTGCAGGTGCGGGCGGTCCGGCCCGGTCAGCACGAACCAGAGGTTGTAGTGATGCTCGCGGGCATAGTTGTGGTTGACCTCGGGGTACTGGCTGACGCGTTCGGCCACCTGTTGCAGGCGTTCGGCGGGCACGGCCAGGGCGGCCAGGGTGCTGGCGCCGGCGCGGTGGTGCTCGAACACCGGGCCGATGCGCGACAGGCTGCCGCGCTCGGCCATCTGCTGCAGGCAGGCAATCACCTGCGCTTCGCTGCAGTCCAGCACCTGGGCCATCTCAAGGTAGGGCTCGGCACAGATCGGCATGCCATGCTGGAAACGCTCGATCATGCGCTGCTCAAGGGCGAGTAGCGGCATCTCAGTACCCCATCTGCTGGGCGCGGCTGCTAAAGAAGATGCCACTGGGGGCCGCGGCCGGCAGGGTGGCGAGGCGCTTGAGGCTGTACGGGTCCCAGACCTGCACCTGGTTGCCGTCACGGACCGACAGCCACAGCTGGTCGCCGCGGGCGGTGAACTCCATGTGCAGCACGGCGGGGCCGGGCTTGAGGTCGGCGACCAGGGCGTGGCTCTCGGTATCGATGACCTGCACCCGGTCGTTGTCCGGGTAGGCAAAGTTGACCCACAGCTGGCGTCCGTCCGGGCGCGCGGTGACAAACACCGGTTGCCCGGCGACGGCGATGGCGTCGGTCTGCTGCCAGGTGCGGGCATCCATCACCAGTACCTGATGGCGCCCCACCGCCGGCACGAAGGCCTGGTTGTCGGCCAGCGCCCAGCCTTCCAGGTGCGGCATCTTGTACACCGGCAGTTTTTCCTGGCCGCGACCATAGTCGCCGAGCACGCGCTTGACCCCGCGCTCAGGGTGCCAGAGGTCAAGCTGGGCCATGCCGTCTTCGCCGAACAGGCCGGCCATGTAATAGCGGCCATCGGCGCTGATCAGCGCGTCGTAGGGTTGCTGGCCGATATTGGCAAAGCGGGTGATCTTCGGTGTGTTGCCCTGGCTGAAATCGGCGCTCCAGATTTCGCCGCTGTCGAACAGGCTGAACACGAAGCGCTGGCCGGGCGCGTCCACCAGGCCGACCACTCGCGAGCGTTTTTTACCGTCGGCGAGCAGGGTGGCGGGAATGTCGGCGACCAGTTCCAGGCTGTGCGCATCGAAGACCTTGACCCCGCCGGGCACATAGTTGGACACCGCGATCAGTTTGCCGTCCTGGCTGATTGCACCGCCGATGCTGTTACCGCCCTGGATCAGGCGTTTGTCGATGCGCTGCTGGAGCAGGTCGAGCTTGCTCAGGCCGCCGTCGCGGCCGAACACGTAGGCATAACGTTGATCGCGGGAAAACACCGCCGAGGCATGGGACAAATCGCCCAGCCCGTCGATCCGCGCCAGGGCCTTGCCCGCGGTGCTGTCGATGATTTGCACGCTACCGCTGGCGCGCTCCACCACCAGGCCCAGGTCGCCAGTGCCGCGCAGCGGCGCCTGGGTACAGGCGGACACCAGCAGCGCGCAGGTGGCGGGTATCAGTACGCGTCGGATCATGGGGCGGGGGCTCCTTGCACAAGATGATCGACCAGCCAGCCGATGTCGTCGGCGCTCAACAGCGCCTCCCAGGCGGGCATGGCGGTGCCGGGGCGGCCCAGGCGCACGGTGGCGATCAGGCCGTCACGGGGTTTGCCGGCCAGGGCCGCCGGGGTCAGTTCCGGGCCCAGGCCGCCGGTCAGGTGCAGGCCATGGCAGGCGCCGCAGTCCTGGGCCAGCAGGTGTTTGAGCTGCGCCTGGCGCAGGGCGTCAGGCGCGCTGAAAACAGGGGGGCAGAGCAGGAGGGCCGCCAGGCATACGACAGCGCGGTGAGTTTTCATGACGCCCTCCTTGGGTGGGTTACTTGAGGCTCAAGACCCAGTTGGCCAACTGTTTTGCTTCATCATCACTGACCGCATTGGCCGGCATCGGGATCGGCCCCCAATTGCCTTGGGTACCGTTCTTGATATGGCTGGCCAGGGTGTCGGCGGCGCCACTGACGCCGGCGTTCTTGGCCGCCACGTCCTTGAGCGCCGGGCCTACCAGCTTGGCGTCGACGGCATGGCAGGCAACGCAGGACTTGCTCTGGAACAGCGCCAGCCCGTCATCGGCCAGGGCCGTTTGCAGGCTCAACGCAGCGGCCAGGGTGCACAGTGACAGCAGGGTATTTTTCATGACGACTCCTTGCGTTGATGAAGCTCAATAAATGTCGTGTTGGGTGTTGTAGACATTGAACTTGCCGGTTGGCGTGATCAGCCGCTTGTCCTTGATCACCTGCTTGAGCGCCAGGGTCTTGTCGTCGATCACCACCAGCGCCGACTCTTCGGTCTGGCCGTTCCATACCGAGAACCACACCTCGTCACCGGCCTTGTTGTATTCGGGCTGGACCACGCGCAGGGCGCCTTGCTTGATCCCCGAGTACTCGGCGATCGGCAGCACCTTGTAGCCGGCATCGAGCTTGTCGATGTCGAACACCGCCACCGACTGGCTGAGCTTGGCGTCCGGGTTGAGGGTGGTATCGACGTACAGGTGGCGCGAGTCGGGGTGGGTCTTGATGAACAGCGAGCCGCCGCCCTGGCCCTTGAGCGAGCCGACCTGTTTCCAGGCGTACTGCGGGTGCTTGAGCGGGTCGGTGCCGATCATCGAGATGCCGGCATCGCCCAGGTGGCTGGTAGCCCACACCGGGCCGAACTGCGGGTGCACGAAGTTGGCGCCACGGCCGGGGTGCGGGGTCTTGCCGACGTCGACCAGGGCGGTCAGGCGGCGCTCCTTGGAGTCGATCACCGCGACCTTGTTGGCGTTGTTGGCCGCCGTCATGAAGTAGCGGTGGCTGCTGTCCCAGCCGCCGTCGTGCAGGAACGGCGCAGCGTCGATGCTGGTGATGGTGAGGTTCTTGATGTCTTCGTAGTTGACCAGCATGACCTTGCCGGTTTCCTTGACGTTGACGATGAACTCCGGCCATTCGTGGGAGGCGATGATCGCCGCCACTCGTGGCTCGGGGTGGTACTCCTGCTTGTCGACGGTCATGCCGCGGGTCGAGACGATCTGCTTGGGCTCCAGGGTCTCGCCGTCCATGATGGTGAACTGCGGCGGCCAGTAGGAACCGGCGATGGTGTACTTGTCTTCAAAGCCCTTGAACTTGGAGGTCTCCACCGAGCGCGCCTCGATGCCGACCTTGATCTCGGCGACCTTGGTCGGCTCTTTGGGCCACAGGTCGATCATGTCGATGCGCGCATCGCGGCCGATCACCAGCAGGTAGCGGCCGGACGCCGAGATCCGTGAGATGTGCACGGCGTAGCCGGTCTCGATGAGCTTGACGATCTGCTTGCTGTCGCCATCGATCAGGGCGATCTTGCCGTCGTCGCGCAGGGTCACCGAGAACAGGTTCTGCAGGTTGAGCGTGCTCAGCTGGCGGGTAGGGCGGTCTTCGGGCTTGACCAGCAGCTTCCAGGTGTTGCGGGTTTCGGCCATGCCCCATTCCGGCGGCGTTGGCGGGGTGTGCTGGATGAACTGGGCCATGCTGGTGATCTGCGCCTTGGTCAGCGCGTTGGAGGTGCCCCAGTTCGGCATGCCGGCTGGCGAGCCGTAGCTGATCAGCGCTTCCAGGTAGGCCTGGCCACGGGCCTGGGTGATGTCCGGGGTCAGCGGCTTGCCGGTGGCGCCCTTGCGCAGCACGCCATGACAACCGGCGCAGCGCTGGAAGTAGATCTCCTTGGCGGCATCGAAATCGGCCTGGGTCATGTCCGGCGCGCCGGCCGTGGTGACCATGGCCGGTTGTGCGGCAGCGCTTTTCTGCTCGGCGCCGACGCTGGTGGGCAACGCCAGCGCCAGCGCCGAACAGAGGCTGGCGAGGCTCAGGGCAAAGGTTTTTCGATTACTGATCAGCATTCCTTCTCTCCTCAGGCTAGACCTTTGCGATGTGCTGGAACGCCAGGACAGAGCGCAGGTTCTTGGTGCCGGGAAAGGCTATGCCGGAGCAGGCCGCGGACCGCTTGACGGCGATCAAGTTTGCCGCCCATGGTGCTTGCCAGGTTGTCGCAGGGGCTCTTAGCGTGGTGGTCGAACCCGCTGTCTACCCAGGTAAGCCATGGACCTCACAGAACCTCGCTGCGAACCCTTCTATCAAGCGCACGGCAACGAACGGGCATTGTTCGAACAGGCCTGGCGCCACGGCATGCCGGTGCTGATCAAAGGCCCCACCGGCTGTGGCAAGACCCGCTTCGTCCAGCACATGGCTCAGCGCCTGCAACTGCCGCTGCACACCGTGGCCTGCCACGACGACCTCAGCGCCGCCGACCTGGTCGGCCGCCACCTGATCGGCGCCCAGGGCACCTGGTGGCAGGACGGCCCGCTGACCCGTGCGGTGCGCGAAGGCGGCATCTGCTACCTCGACGAAGTGGTCGAGGCGCGTCAGGACACGGTGGTGGTGTTGCACCCGCTGGCCGATGGCCGCCGCGAGCTGTTTCTCGAACGCACCGGCGAAGTGTTGCAGGCGCCGCCGTCGTTCATGCTGGTGGTGTCCTATAACCCCGGCTACCAGAACCTGCTCAAGGGCATGAAGCCCAGCACCCGCCAGCGCTTTGTGGCGATGCGCTTCGACTACCTGCCCGCAGCCGAAGAAGCGCACATCGTACGCCGCGAGGCCGGGGTCGATGGCGCTCTGGCCAACCAGATCGTCAAGCTCGGCCAGGCGCTGCGCCGCCTGGACCAACACGACCTGGAAGAGGTGGCCTCGACCCGCCTGCTGATTTTCACCGCGCGCATGATCGCTGCCGGCATGCACCCGCGAGAAGCGTGCCTGGCCTGCCTGGCCGAGCCGCTCACCGATGACCCGCTGACGGTCGCGGCGTTGATGGACGTGGTCGATGTCCACTTCCCTTGAGCCAATGCCCCGGCAACTGCCGGGCGACCTGGCGATGTGGCTGTTCATCCTCGCCGAGCTTTCGGTGTTCGCCATCCTGATCCTGGCCTTTGCCGTGACTCAGCAACTCAAGCCGCAGCTGTTCGCCACCAGCCGTGCCTTGCTCGACAGCTCCACCGGCCTGGCGATGACCCTGAGCCTGCTCAGCGCCGGGCTGCTGGCGGCGCTGGCCCTGGAGCAGGTGCGCAAGTACCGGTCGCGGCGGGCGGCAGTGTTGCTGCTGGCCGCCTTGCTGGTGGCCAGTGTCTATGTGGCGCTCAAGCTCGGCGAATACCGCCACTTGCTCAGCGCCGGGCTGGGCATCGAGCACAACACCTTCTTCACCTTGTACTGGATTCTCACCGGCTTTCACTTTCTCCATGTCCTGCTCGGCATGCTGATCCTGGCCTGGCTGGCGCAGATGGCCTGGCGTCGCAGCCTTGGCCCGGGTACCTGCAGCGGCTTTGAATCCGGGGTGCTGTACTGGCACATGGTCGATCTGGTCTGGGTGTTGCTGTTCCCGCTGGTTTACCTGCTCGGGTGAGGAGGGCGCATGCCGACATCGATGTTCCTGCTGCTGTGCTGGCTTGCCTTGACGTGCCTGAGCCTGGGCACGGTGATGCTCGGCCAGGGCGCGCTGATCCTGCTGCTGGCGGTGGCCAAGGCCTGGTTGATCACCGATGGCTTCATGGAACTGCGCCACGGCCCGCAGCGCTGGCGCTGGTTGCTGCTGAGCTGGGCCCTGGTGTTGGCCGCGCTGGTGGGCCTGAGCCTGGCCGCTAATACCTGAGTAAAACCATCGGCGTTTCTTGATCGCCATCAAGCAGGTTTTCACCCCGCGCTTTCTATCATGGCCAGGCCAAGCAATGAGGAAGCGACCATGTCAGAGACCTTCACCAAGGGCATGGCCAGGAACATCTATTTCGGGGGAAGCGTGTTCTTCTTCCTGATATTCCTGGCTTTGACCTACCACACCGAACAGACCTTTCCCGAACGCAGCAACGCCGCGCAATTGACCGACGCGGTGGTGCGCGGCAAGACGGTCTGGGAGCAGAACAACTGCGTCGGCTGCCACACGCTGCTGGGCGAGGGTGCGTACTTTGCGCCGGAGCTGGGCAATGTGTTCAAGCGCCGTGGCGGCGAAGAAGGCTTCAAGCCGTTCATGCATGCCTGGATGAAGATGCAGCCGCTGGGCGTGCCCGGCCGCCGGGCCATGCCGCAGTTCAACTTGAGCGAACAGGAAGTCGACGACATCGCCGAATTCCTCAAATGGAGCTCGAACATCAATACCAATGGCTGGCCGCCAAACCAGGAGGGCTGAGTGATGAACGTTGCCAATCCGCATCTTAAATTTGCCTCCCAGGCCGTTGCCAAACCCTACTTCGTGTTCGCCCTGATCCTGTTCCTCGGCCAGGTGCTGTTCGGTTTGATCATGGGCCTGCAATACGTGATCGGGGACTTCCTGTTCCCGGCCATTCCGTTCAACGTGGCGCGCATGGTGCACACCAACCTGCTGATCGTCTGGCTGCTGTTCGGCTTCATGGGCGCGGCGTATTACCTGGTGCCGGAAGAAGCCGACCGCGAGCTGCACAGCCCAAGGCTGGCGATCCTGCTGTTCTGGGTGTTCGCCGCCGCCGGCGTGCTGACCATCCTCGGCTATCTGCTGGTGCCCTATGCCGGCCTTGCGCGGCTGACCCACAACGAGCTGCTGCCGACCATGGGCCGCGAGTTCCTCGAGCAGCCGACCATCACCAAGCTGGGCATCGTCGTGGTGTGCCTGGGCTTCCTCTACAACATCGGCATGACCCTGCTCAAAGGCCGCAAGACCACCGTGAGCATGGTGATGATGACCGGCCTGATTGGCCTCGCGGTGTTCTTCCTGTTCTCCTTCTACAACCCCGGCAACCTTGCCCGCGACAAGTTCTACTGGTGGTGGGTGGTGCATCTTTGGGTCGAGGGCGTGTGGGAGCTGATCATGGGCTCGATGCTGGCCTTCGTGCTGATCAAGATCACCGGGGTTGACCGCGAGGTGGTGGAAAAATGGCTGTATGTGATCATCGCCATGGCATTGATTACCGGCATCATCGGCACGGGTCACCACTTCTTCTGGATCGGTGCACCCGAGGTGTGGCTGTGGGTCGGCTCGATCTTCTCGGCGCTGGAGCCGCTGCCGTTCCTGGCCATGGTCATGTTCGCCTTCAGCATGGTGAAGAACCGTCGGCGCCAGCACCCCAACCGCGCCGCCACCCTGTGGGCCAAGGGCACCACGGTCACGGCGTTCTTCGGCGCCGGCGTCTGGGGTTTCCTGCACACCCTGGCGCCGGTCAACTACTACACCCATGGCACCCAGCTCACCGCCGCCCATGGCCACCTGGCCTTCTACGGCGCCTACGCGATGATCGTCATGACCTTGATCAGCTATGCCATGCCGCGCCTGCGCGGGCTCGGCGAGGCCGCCGATGAGCGCTCGCAGACCCTGGAGGTGTGGGGCTTCTGGCTGATGACCCTGTCGATGGTGATGATCACCTTGCTGCTCACCGCCGCCGGCGTGGTCCAGGTGCTGTTGCAGCGCTGGGCCGAAGACGGCAGTGCCTTGCCGTTCATGTCCACCACCGATCAGTTGCGCGGGCTGTTCTGGGCGCGGCTGGTCAGCGGCGTGGGCTTTCTCGCGGGGCTGTTGTGCTACCTGCTGAGTTTTCGCCAGCGTGGCCGCGCCGCCTTGCGCGCACCGGCCAGGGTAGTGCCTTCGTGAACGGCATTAGTGTTTGAACACCTGCGGCCCGGCTGATGCAGCGGGCCGCTTTCTGCGTTGTACACAGGAGGCAGCATGGCCTTCACGGTCGAATTGGAAGAATGGGTCGGCAGTCTCTGGCATCGTTTCATTACCCGCCGGGCGAGTGTCGATTTCCCCGAGGCACGGGTCGAACTGGCCCCCAGGCAACGGCGCCTGGCGCTGTTGTTCAGGGCCATGGGCGGGGCGGGCGGCATCGGTGTGGAGGCCGCCAGTGAGCGTGACCTGCTCCTGCGCCGCAGTCTGTTGCAGCAGATCGCCGGCACCTGTAAGCAGGCGCCGCTGGCCTGGTGTGACGCGCACAACGTGCGGTTGCCGGCGCACCTGGCAGTGTTTCCCGACGCTGCCTTGAACGAAGAGCTGTATCGCTGGCTGGCCTTGCTCGCGGCGCAATCGGGGCCGATGCGCCACTGGGGGCGGGACAATCAGCGCTGGACGCGTGAGCTGCTGCAACGCTTTCCGGGGATGGCGGGCCGCTACCAACGGCTGGTCGATGCGCACCTGCAACTGCGCCCGGATCCGGCCTCGCTAAGCCCGGATGCTGCGCTGCTTGAACGCGCCTTGCGCCAGGCCCTGCGCGAGCCGGGCAGCGTCGAGGTGTTCCCGCGCAGTGAACGGGCGGCCTGGCCGCTGCCGCTGTGGTTGTATCCGCCGCTGCACCTTGCCAGCCCTCAGGCGGGTGACCTTGAAGACGCGCAAAACGAGCTGCCCAACACCCCCGGCCAGCAGCAGGGCGGACGCAAACGCGCCAGCCGTATCGATGACAGCCCGGCCAAGGGCGGCCTGTTGATCGTGCGCCTGGAGAACCTGTTCAGTTGGACCGAACACGTCGACCTCGACCGCTGGGAAGACGATAGCCAGGACCCGGACGCTGCCCGGGTGGCCGAAGACCTCGATCAGTTGACCCTGTCGCGCACCCGTATCCGCAAGGGTGGCGGCCTGAAACTGCACCTGGACCTGCCGCCGGCGGACGTCGACGACATCCCCCTGGGCGCAGGCATCAAGTTGCCGGAATGGGACTATCGCCAAGGCCGCCTGCAAGCCGGTTTCGTCAACCTGCAGTTGCTCGAACCGCGTGATTGCATGCCCCAACCGCTACCGGCGCGGCTGCAAGGCCCGGCACGGCGCCTGCGCCGGCAGTTCGAGCACCTGCGCACGGATCGCCAGTGGTTGCGTCAGCAGCCCCAGGGCAGCGAACCGGACCTGCAGGCCTGGCTGGATTTTCATGTCGAACGTGTGCATGGCCAGTGCGCCGAGCGTGGCCTGTTCCTGGAGCAGCGTCGCATTCGCCGCGATCTTGCCTGCCTGTTGCTGGCCGATGTATCGATGTCCACCGACGCCCACTTGAACGATGAGCAGCGGGTGATCGACGTGATCCGCGACAGCCTGCTGCTGTTCGGCGAAACCCTGTCGACGCTGGGGGATGAGTTTGCCCTGTACGGGTTTTCTTCGTTGCGTCGCCAGCAGGTGCGCATGCAGCAACTCAAAGCGTTCGATCAGCGCTATGACGATGTCACGCGCGGCAAGATCCAGGGGCTCAAACCGGGTTACTACACTCGCATGGGCGCTGCGATTCGCCAGGCAAGCCAAGTGCTTGGCGGCTGTAAGCGACAGCGCAAGCTGTTGCTGCTGCTCAGCGATGGCAAGCCCAATGACCTGGACCTTTACGAAGGGCGATATGGCGTTGAAGACACCCGCGAAGCGGTGCGTGAAGCCCGGCGCCTGGGCCTGACACCCTTTTGCATCACCATCGACCGCAAGGCCGGTGCCTACCTGCCATACATGTTCGGCAGCAACGGCTACGCCCTGATACACCAGCCTGAGCAACTGCCGCAGCGTTTGCCGCAGCTGTATCGGCAGTTGACCCAGCCTTAGCGTGGCAACCAGAACACCATTGCCACACAGAACAGCGTCAGGCCGATGCAGAACCACAGGAAGCGCAACTGTTGTCGCGCACCGGCCAATGCTGCGGTAGCGGGCAGCGGCATGCCGCAGTGCTCACAGGTGCTGGCCTTGGCGGGATTGGTGTGTTCGCAGTACAGGCATACCGGCAGGGCATTCATTCGAATTGCTCCAGCCGCGGCCGATCGAGAATGGCGATGCGCCGACCGTCCTGAGTGATGATCTTTTCATCGATCAGGCGGCGGATGATCCTTGAAAAGGTCTCCGGCTGGATCGACAGGTGGCCGGCTATCAGCTGCTTGGCCATCGGCAGTTCGAACTGGCGCTGCACCGGCTCGGCGTGCATCAGTTGCGTCAACAGGTAGCGCACCACCCGGTGGGTGGCATTTTTCAGCGACAACGTCTCGATTTCATTGACCCGCTGGTGCAGGCGCACGCACAGCTTGCCGAGCAGGGCGAAGGTCAGCCGGCTGTTGCTCTGCAGCAGGCGCATGTAGGTGCTGGTCGAGAGCCGATAGAGCTGCGTTTGCCCGACCGCTTCGGCCGAGGCGACATAATTGGGCGTGTCCATCAGCATCATCGCTTCGGCGAAAGTCTGCCGCGGGCCGATGACTTCGAAGACCTTCTCCTGGCCGTCCGGGGTCAAACGGTAGATCTTCACCGCACCGGCAATCACGAAGTAGAACGCCTCGGCCGGCTCGCCCTGACGGAACAGCGGCTCGCCCTTGTCGACGCTGAGCAGTTGGCTGCTGCCCATCAATTCATCGAGCTGCTCGTCGTTCAAGGGCTCGAACAGGTGGTGAGTACGCAAGATCTGGTGGTGGACGCGGTGAAGCACCATGGCATTTCATCCTCAAGCGGAAAAGGGGTGGGGCTCGAACCTGGATGTAGGCGTCGAGCAAGAGCCGGGCCAGGCGGCAAGCCCCGGGTTTTATGGCGTGCTGATACTTGAGGGTGAAAAATACCCACGGCGTTTGGGTTAAATTGACCGCGACAGGGTTATTTTTACCCTTGTTTCTCCTGCTTCAGCCCGCAATCACGCCAGGGCACAACCCTTGCACTGGCGTATGCAGCAGCGATTGGCAGCCTACGCCGTTGCACGCCGCGCGCCTTGACGTGCGACAAGGGTGGCAGCCTGCCGATGGCAGATGATGAGGCCGGGCTCAGTACGAGCCGGCAACAAGGTAAGGAGAGGCTTGATGCAAGTACTTGATCGCCGTAAAGCGCTGGCCATCGTGCCACTCTTGCGCCTGGCGTTCCGGCCGTTGTTCCTCGCTGGCTGTGCGCTGGCAGTGTTGGCGATACCGCTGTGGCTGGCGGCGCTGAACGGCGCCCTTGGCACCTGGCAGCCGGCCGGCGGTTGGCTGGCCTGGCACCGGCATGAACTGGTGTTCGGTTTCGGCCTGGCGATCATCGCCGGCTTTTTGCTTACGGCGGTGCAGACCTGGACCGGGCAACCGGGCCTGAGTGGCAAGCCGCTGGCGGGCCTGGCGCTACTGTGGCTGGCCGGGCGGGTGGCGTGGCTGGCGAATGCGCCCTGGCCGTTGCTGGCGCTGCTGGAGCTGGGCTTCCCGTTGCTGGTGGCGGTGTTGATGGGCGGCACCCTGTGGCAGGTGCGGCAAAAGCGCAACTACCCGATAGTGATGGTCTTGCTGTTGTTGACGGCGGTCGATGGCCTGGCGGTGTATGGCCTGGTGCAAGGCCACGATGGCTGGCAGCGCCAGGGCGTGCTCGGCGGCATCTGGCTGGTGGCGGCGATGATGGGCCTGATTGGCGGGCGGGTGATTCCGTTCTTCACCCAGCGCGGCTTGGGTCGGACCGAGGCGGTAGTGCCCTGGCCCTGGCTCGACTGGCTGTTGCTGGCGGGGTCGGCGCTGGTAGCGGTGCTGTATGCGGCAGGGCCTGCCCTGACGGCCAATGCCGGGGTCGGCCTGCTGTTTGCCGCCCTGGCGCTCGGGCATGTAGTGCGCCTGTGGCGCTGGCACGATCGCGGGATTTGGCAGGTGCCGCTGCTGTGGTCGTTGCACCTGGCCTACGGCTGGTTGGCCCTGGCCTGCCTGGGCATGGCCCTGTGGCATTTCGGCGTGCCGTTGAACCCGAGCCTGGCGGTGCATTGCCTGACTATCGGCGCCATGGCCGGGTTGATCCTGGCGATGATTGCCCGGGTCAGCCTTGGCCATACCGGGCGGGCATTGCAGCCGCCGGCGGGGATGACCCTGGCGTTTGTTCTGCTCAACCTGGCTGCGCTCAGCCGGGTGCTGTTGGTGCCGTGGATGCCGATGGCGGGCTTGTGGCTGGCCGGGACGTGCTGGGTGCTGGCGTTTGCCGTGTATACCTGGCGCTATGCACCGATGCTGCTGCGCGCCCGGGTTGACGGGCACCCTGGTTAAGCGCCTGGAGGCGAAGGATGTTGTATCCGTATTTGTTGGTGATTCATCTACTGGCGGCCATCGCCTTTATCGGCACGCTGTTTTTCGAAGTGCTCATCTGGCAAGCGGCGCGCCGGCAGGTGCCGGTTGCGGCACAGGCCGGGGTCGACCAGGCGCTGTCGGTGCGTTCGCGCAAGGTGCTGCATGGCGTGGTGTTGCTGCTGTATGGCGCTGGTGTTGGCCTGGCCTGGCATCACCGCGCGGCCTTGAGCCAACCGTTGGCCAGCAGCTTTGCCAGCCTGCTGAGCCTGAAAATCGTCCTGGCCCTGAGCATCATTGGTCATTACCTGTTGCTGGCGTTCTGGCTCAAACGCGGGCGCTTGAGCCAGGGGCGGGCGCGTTGGATCCGCTGCAGCATTCTTGGCCATATGCTGGTGATCGTGATCCTGGCCAAGGCGATGTTCTATTGGCACTAGGCTGCGCCAAACTCAGGCGGGCACTACTTGTAGGAGCGGGCTTGCCCCGCGATGAGGCCGGTACAACCAGCACATCAGGTGTTGCTTGGATTACGACCTCTGTGGGAGCTGGCCTTGCCAGCGATGAGGCCGGTACAGCCAGCACATCAAGTGCTGCCTGGATTACGACCTCTGTGGGAGCTGGCCTTGCCAGCGATGAGGCCGGTACAGCCAGCACATCAGGTGTCGTCT